>NZ_AYJW01000013.1 GCF_000497205.1 Saccharopolyspora rectivirgula DSM 43747 | reverse complement strand
CCAACGAGATCCAGCGCAACGTCATCGCCTCCCAACTCGTCAAGCGCGGCGGACTCGATTGACGACCACCGGCTAGTCGAGCCGGTGCAGGTGCACGTCGAGCTCCCCGTCGGCGAGTTCGGCGGTCATGTACGTGTGGTGCGGTTGGCGCCTGCGGTCGGTCGGGGACCCGGGGTTCAGCAGCCGCATCCCGTTCGGCGTGGTGCTGTCCCACGGGATGTGGCTGTGCCCGAAGATCAGCACATCGGTGTCGGGGAAGCGCTCGTCGCAGCGCCTCTCCCGCCCCTTGGCCGGACCCGTTTCGTGCACCACGGCGAACCGCAGACCGCCCAGTTCCAGGCGGGCGACTTCTGGAAGCTGTTGGCGCAGCTCCGGGCCGTCGTTGTTGCCGTGCACGCCGACCAGGTGGTGGCTGGCGCTGCGCAACTCCTCCAGCAGCTGGGGGCTCACCCAGTCACCGGCGTGGAAGACGACGTCCGCTGCGCCCACCTCCTGCCAGATCCGCGGCGGAAGTTGCTTGGCCCGGTGGGGCAGGTGGGTGTCGGAGACGATCAGCAGTCGCATATCCGAAGTCCAGCACAGCCGGGCCCGCGCGGCAGCTGGCTCGACGCAGGGGCTCGGAGGCGGACTGCCTCAGCGCAGGTACACGCGCTCGGGGTCCACGTCGTGACGCAGCACCCGGAGCTCGTCGGGGGAGGGCGGGTCGATCGTGGCGAGTTCGGGGGCCACGCGCAGGTCCCACCCGGTGGCTTCTTCGACCTGCTCGACGGTCACCCCGGGGTGCACCGCCACCAGTTGCAGTTCCTCGCCGACCCCGGAGCGGGCGAGGATGCCGAGATCGGTGATGACCCGGGTGACGCCTTTGCCCAGCGGTTCGATGCCGTCCTTCTTCGCCCGGTCCGGCCCGGGAGAGGTGCAGAAGTCCAGTTCGGCGACGAGGGAGCGCGGGTTGTGCCGGCGCATGACCACGAACACCTCCCGGGAATTCGCCATCACTTCCATCGCGCCGCCGGATCCCGGCAGCCGCTTCTCCGGGGCGTGCCAGTCACCGATCACCGACGAGTTGAGGTTGCCCCACCGGTCGATCTGGGCGGCGCCGAGGAATCCCACGTCGATCCGCCCGCCCTGGAGGACGTAGCCGAACAGCGCGGTCATCGGCAGGACGGCTTCGGAGTAGGTGATCAGCACCGAGTCGGCGATGGTTTCCGGCAGGTGGGTCGGGTGCGCACCGCACACGCCGGATTCGTAGATGATCTCCAGGTCCGGGGCGACGGTCAATTGGGCCAGCGACACCGCCAGGGTCGGCAGGCCGATGCCGGCGAAAACGGTCCGCTTGCCGGCCAGTTCCCGCGCGGCGACCGTGGCGAGCAGTTCGGAAGACGTAACGGTCACGGTGGACTCCATTCGGTGTTCCGGCCGGGTTCAGCGGCGGCGGCCGTAGTTGACCGGCTGGCTCCAGGCCTCCTCGACCGCCAGCCTCTCCCAGCGCTCTCCGCCGAGCTTGGCCACGTATTCGGCGTGGTCCCGGGTGCCGTGGACCCACTCGTCCAGCCATTGGCGCAGCGTGCGCGGATCCTTGCTGATCTGCGACCACTCGCGGTAGAAGGCGTTGTCCCGGTCGTAGTACCCCTGGGCGAAGGAGGGGTGCGCGCCGCGGGGGCACTCGACGACCGCGTCCACCGCGTGGGCGGGGATGACGGTGCGGTTCGGATCGGACCGGACGACCTCGTCGGGGACCACTTCTTCGACGACCACGATCGCCTTCTTGGCCGCGTAGACCGCTTCCGCTTGGATGCCGGTGAGGCCCCAGATCTGGGTGTTGCCGGCTCGATCGGCCCGTTGGGCGTGCACGATGGTGACGTCCGGGTTGATCGGGGGGACGACGTAGATCTCCTCGGTGCCGCCATCGGGCCCCGGGTAGGGCGAGGTCACCTTGCGGATCTGCGGGTTGACCGACGGGATGTCGCTGCCCGCGTAGGAGCGCAGCGGGTAGAACGGCAGCCGCTGGGCCCCCGCCAGGTAGCGGCAGATCATGCCGTAGTGGCTGTACTCCTCGAAGTGCAGCGGTTCGGGTTCGCCGGTTTCGATGCGGCGGCGCAGCTCGCCGAGCGAACCAGCGGTGGAGTTGCCGACGAACGACGAAACCAAGCGGGAAACGCAGCCTGCCGCGATCATCTGGTCGACGATGATGTCGGCGGTCATCCGCACGACGGTCAGATCCCGCCGCTGCTGCCGGATGATCTCGTGGCCGGCGGCTGTGGGGATGAGGTGGGTGAAGCCCTCCAGGGCCACCGTGGCGCCGTCGAAGACGTGGCTGGCGATCGCTTCGCGCAGCGTCGTGGTCTTGTCCGGCTGCGTTCCCGAAGGGGCTGCCGAATCGGTCGCCGGCTGCGGCATTTTCGGGCTCCTCGCTGTCTTCGGTTCTGGTGGTCAATAAACTGCCAGCCCTGATTGATTACTGTCCAATACTGAATTAGTGTCACATCAAGATGAAAAATTAATCGGTCTTGCGCGAGGGGCGGGCATCGTGGAACTGCGTTACCTCACCGCGTTCGTCGCTGTCGCTGAAGAACTCCACTTCGGCCGGGCCGCCAAGCGCCTGCAGATGGCCCAGCCACCGCTCAGCCAGCAGATCCGGCAATTGGAGCGGGAACTCGGCGTGCAGCTCTTCGAACGCAACACCCGCTCGGTGCGGTTGACCAGCGCCGGCGAATCCTTCCTGGAACCGGCGCGCACCGTGCTGGAAGACGTGGACGCGGCGGTGCGGGCGGCGAAGGCCGCCGGTCGAGGCGAATACGGCCGGGTCACAGTGGGGTTCGCCGGAGCCTCCAGCCACGAAGCCCTGCCCCTGCTCACCCGTGCCGTGCGCGCCGCCCATCCCGGACTGGAGCTGGTCATGCGCGGCCAGACCTACGCCAACGAAGCCCTGGCCAAGGTCGCCGACGGCTCGCTGGACCTCGGTTTCGTCCGGCTCCCCATCACCCAGCCCGGGGTGCAGGCCCGGGTGATCGAGGTGGAAGAGCTCATCTGCGCGCTGCCGTCCGACCACCGACTGGCCGAGCGCGAGTCCATTCCGGTCGAAGAACTCCGGGACGAGCCGTTCGTCAGCTTCCCCGCCAACGCCGGCTCCACGCTGCGCGACGCCACCGTGAAGGCGTGCGTCTCCGCGGGTTTCACCCCGCGCGTGGTGCAGGAAGCGCCGGACTCCTACACCATCCTGGCCCTGGTCGCCGCGGGAGTCGGGGTGACGCTCACGCTGACCTCCTGCAAGCACATCCAGCAGACCGGACTGGTGTACCGGCCGTTGGCGGGCGAGCCGACCAAGCTCTACGCGGCACTGGCCTGGCGGCCCGACAACACCTCCGCAGCGCTGCGCACCGTGCTCGAGATCGCCGAAGAGGCCCTGCCGACACCGGATCTCAGCGCTGAAGAGCTCGAGCGGGTGAACGCGCTCAGCTGACGGCAGCGCAGCACCGGTGCGTGCTCCGCGCACGGTTCTTGACCACGAGTAACTGATACAGCTGCCGTATCACTGTTGCAGCAATTTTGTATTGGACACCTCTTGGTCCTCCGTGGCAGCGTTGCCGCCATCACAGCGGGATGCGTGCGCACGGTCATTCCCGCACCAAGCCATTCCGGGATATCGAGCTCGTCCCGAGCAGCTCTGCGCCCGGGAAACGGGGCCGACGCGAAGAGGCGTCGGCGCGGGAAGAGGAGTGGACATGAGTGCGGTGGACGCACGAGGACAACGCCGAACGGCCAATCGTGCCGGGATTGGTGCTTTCATCGGCAGCACCATCGAATGGTTCGACTTCTACATCTACGGCACCGCCTCCGCGTTGGTGTTCGACGAGGTTTTCTTCCCCGAGATCGAAGGCTGGCTCGGCACTCTCGTCGCGTTCGCGACGTTCTGGGTGGGCTTCCTGGCCCGCCCGCTCGGTGGCATCGTCTTCGGGCACATCGGTGACCGACTGGGGCGCAAGAAGACCCTGGTCATCACCCTGCTGATGATGGGGACCGCGACCACGCTCATCGGTTTGCTGCCCGGCTACGAGCAGATCGGTGTCGCGGCGCCCATCGCCCTGGTGTGCATCCGCATGGTGCAGGGGATCGGCCTGGGCGGGGAGTGGGGTGGATCGGTGCTGATCGCCTCCGAACACGCCCCAGCGGGGAAGTCCATCCTCTACGCCGCGTTCGCCCAGCAGGGGTCTCCTGTGGGCAACGCGTTGAGCACGCTCAGCTTCCTGCTGATCAGCCAGCTGCCCGACGAGGCGTTCCTCGCCTGGGGTTGGCGGGTTCCGTTCTTGTGCTCGGCGCTGCTGGTGGTCGTCGGAATGTTCATCCGGCTGCGCGTCAGCGAGTCCCCGGCCATGGCGGCGGTCATCGAGAACAAGCAGGTCGCCAAGCTGCCGGTGTGGGAAGTGGTGCGCTCGCACCCGATGTTGTTGGCGCTGGGGATCGGTGCTTGCACCATCGGGCTGTCGGCCACGTACTTCAAATCCACCTTCGCCCTGTCCTGGGCCACTTCCACTCTGGACTTCGAGCGCAGCGCGTTCCTGACGATCCTGCTGGTCGCGACGATCACCCAGATCCTGGTGCAGCCGCTGGGAGCGGTGCTGGCCACCAAGATGCGCAACTGGTCGCGCGCGGTGACCATCATGCTGGTTCCGGAGATCGCGCTGATGCCGCTGATGTTCGTGCTGATCCGCACGGAGAACTACTGGCTGTCGATGTTCGGGGTGGCGGTGGCGACGATTCCGCACTGCCTGTACTACGCGGCCCTGGCCGGCATGTTGGCCAGCCGCTTCCCGGCCAACGTGCGCTACACCGGCATCTCCCTGTGCTACCAGCTGTGCGGCACGCTGCTCGGTGGCACCACGCCGGTCATCGGCCAGTTCCTGCTGGGCAGCACTGGAACCATCGCCGCGGTGATCGGCTACGCGATCTTCCAGGTCCTGCTGACCCTCGGCTGCATGCTGCTGCTCCTGCGCCGCCCCAACTACGACGAGCGCCTCCAGGAGGCGCAGCCGCAGGCGGCGGTGCCCTCCGCGGCAGGACAGCTCTGAGCAACACGACGGCTGCCCACGGGGGATCCTCACCAGCTCCCGGTGGGCAGCCGTCGCGGTCGTTTTCCGCGACCGGTCAGCGCTCCCACAGCTGCAGGCGAAGCCGGCTCTCGAAGCGGCGCCGGGCACCGGTGATCGGATCGGTGAACTCCAAGACGGCGGCCAGCAGCTGTAGCGGTCGGGAGAAGTCACCGGGGACGCGCTGCTGGACCACCGGGTACAGGTCGTCCCCGCAGATCGGAATGCCGAGCCGGTTCATGTGCACCCGCAGCTGGTGCGTGCGCCCGGTCCGCGGCACCAACCGGTACAGCCCCTTCCCGGACCGCTGGCCCAGCAGCTCGACGTGCGTTTCGCTGTTCGGCTCCCCGGGTTCTTCCCGAGCCTGCAGCACGCCGGGCTGCTTGCTGATCCTGCTCCGCACCGTGCGGGGCAGGATCAGCTCGGGTTTGCAAGGGGCGACCGCCAAGTACTCCTTGCGCACCATCCGCTGTTGGAACAACCTCTGGTACGCACCCCGGTGCTCGGGCTTGCGGACGAACACCACCAGTCCGGCCGTCATCCGGTCCAGGCGGTGGGCCGGAACGAGCTCGGGCTGCCCCAACTGGGTCCGCAACCGGACCAGCGCGGTCTCCACGACGTGCCCGCCTCGCGGGGTGGTGGCCAGGAAGTGCGGCTTGTCGATGACGACGAGCTCGTCGTCCTGGTGGACGAGCTCGATCGGGAAGGGGACCGGAACCTCCTCGGGCAACTCGCGCTGCACCCAGATCACCGCGCCCGGGACGAAAGGGGCGTCGAGCCCCAGCGGCCCGTCGCAGCCGCGCACCCGGCCTTCGGCCAGCATCCGGTCGATGCAGTCGGCGGGCAGCTTCGGCAACCGCTCCACGAGGTGGTCCCGCAGCGTTTCCCAACGTCCGGTGCTCGGCAAGCGCAGCCGGGTGGGTGGGATCGCGTGCTGGACCGGGGAAGTCGACTTGCGGCGCATCGCGCCCCAGCCTACCGGCGCGGAAACCGCTCGCTCCCGTCGCTAACCAGCCCGCGATGGCGTGGCGAGGACGAGTTCGCGGCCGCTGCGTTCGATCCGGCTGCCGAAAGGGGCGCTGATCCGGTGCAGCGTGGTCTGCAGCCAGCTGGTCTCCGCTTCACTGGCCGGACGCAGGCGCAGCTGGTGGGCCCGCAACGGCAGCATGCGCAGGTCGACGAGTTCTCCGCTGCCGGGAAGCACCGACGCCGAGTAGAGCAGCCGCAGCTCGTCCCGGTACTCCCGGTGACCGGAGATCCCCTCGTAGTCGTCGATGAAGTCACCGCAGCCGTACAGGATGAGCTTCCCCCGGTACACCTCCACCGGCCGGGGGTGGTGCGAGGAGTGGCCGTGCACGACGTCAACACCGCCGTCGACGAGGCGGTGGGCGAAGTCGACGTGCGCCTGCGGCACCCGGTAACCCCAGTTGCTGCCCCAGTGCAGCGAGACCACGGTCAGCCCGTTCGCCCCCCGGTGCTGTTGGACGTGCTCGAGCACCTCGTGGGCGGTTTCCGGGGAGATCTCCGGCAGGTGGTTGACCCCGGCGCGGTGTTCGGTCGCGGCCCAACTGGCCGGGATGCCGCTGGAGGAAGCCCCGCAGCCGAACACCCGGAGCTCGCCGCGGACGGTGCGGACCACCGCTGGACGTCTTGCCTGGGCCAGCTCGCCACCGGCCCCCACCTGGTTCAGGCCGTGGTGTTCCAGGTGGCGCAGGGTGTCTTCGAGCCCGCGCCGACCGAAGTCCAGAGTGTGGTTGTTGGACAGGACGCACACGTCCGGGGCGGCCACCGAGACGGCTTCCAGGTTCGCCGGGTTCAACCGGTAGTGCACCTGCTTGCGCGCGGCGAAATCATCCGAATCGGTGATGGCGGTTTCCAGGTTGATGATCCTCGCATCCGCTTCCCGCAACGCATCCAGGGCCTCTCCCCACGGCCAGCTGAACGCCACCGGTCGGGGAATCGCGCCACTGCGCCGTTCCGCGCTGGCCACGTAGTGGAGCGCGTCGGAGATGCACGGCTCCCGGAGTTCCCGGCTGCCGGGGTGCGGGAGGACTTGGTCGACCCCGCGGCCGAGCATCACGTCACCGGTCAGCGCGAGCGAAACGGCGTGCGGCGGCATGGTGGTGCTCCGTCACGGCGCGAGCACGATCCAAACCTGGCCTGGCGCGACGGGGATCGGCTGGCCGTCCGATCCGGTGTAGGTGGTCGGTTCCTCCGGGGCTGGCCGGTTCCAGTTGCCCTCGAAGGCCTTTCCGTCCCGGAGCACGGTCACCTGACCGCTGCCGACGGTTTGCGCCACCGGGGAAGGATTGCCGGCGGCGTCCCGGATCACCGAGTCGTGAGTGGAGACTTTTTGGACGATGACCGTGGGAGTCGCAACGCGCCCGCTGTCCACCGCCGTGTACGGCTTTCCGTCCATGGAAACCAGCCACTGCCCTTGTTCGGCAGACCACGTGAAACCGACGGTGGCCGAGGAGTAGCGCACCTCGTAGTCGTTGGTCGGCGTGCCACCAGCCGGCGGAGTGCCGATGCGCGGCAGCGCGTCGGTCTTCAGCGGTTCCCCCTCGGGCAGCTGCTCCGGCCGCAGGAACAGGTTGTTGGGGCTCTCCCGTTCGGGATCCCGGTAGTAGGAGCCGGGTTCCCGTTCGCTCGAGACGTCGACCACCGAGGCGTCGGACACCAGCGGCAAAAGCTCCGGAGCAGCGCCGGAAAAGGCGAGCGCGGGACGGCCGTACTGGGCGAGCAGCTGCAGATCGCTTTCCCGCGCGCTGCGCACCGGACCGACCACCGGGGGTTTCTGCTCCCCGTACAACGCCAGCAGTCGGGTGAAACCCCCCTCGACCGGTTCGACGTAGACCACTTCTGCCGGAGCCAGCCCGGTCGGCGGTCGGGCCGCGGCCACGTTGTCGACCTTCACGCCCAAAGCCGGAGCGGCCACCCGCGATGGCGCGCCCGGCGGTGCGGGTGCTGGGGCGGGTGCCGGCTCCCCGGTTTGCCGGGGAGGCCCTTGGGGCGGTGGTTGCGTGCAGGCACTGATGAGCGTGGCCAGTCCGAAAAGCGCTGCGATGAGCAGCCCGCGTGTTCGCTGCTGCATGTTCTCTCTCCCCCTCGGAGTACAGACTACGCTGATGAGGTGAGGGGTGGGAGCGTTGGAACTGGTCAGCGCCAGGCGAACACCGGCTGTTCGAAATGGGCCACCCGGGTCGGACGACCGTGCAGGCACAGCTCCCGGAACTGGAACAGCACCGCGGCCGTCGGCGCGTGGATCATCGTGTCGAGCAGCGGGAGTTGGATGACAGGTCGCTCCGATTCGGAGATGTATTCGAACCGCGGCTCGACATCGAGTTCGGTGAACGGGATCAAGTAGACCTCGGCCACCTCGGCGGGATTCGGGCGCACCTGCGGTTGTTCTCCGATCCACACCACGACCGGGGTGATGACGTAGCCGGAGCGCGTCGGGTAGTCGTCAAGACGGCCCAGCACGCTGTCAGCGGACACCCCGATCTCTTCGTGCAATTCCCGCAACGCGGCCTGCTCAGCTGTTTCACCGGGATCCAGGCGTCCTCCGGGCAGCGCGAACTGGCCGGAATGCGCGCGCAACCCGGCCGCCCGGCGAGTCAACCAGATCCCGGGTGAACCTCCGGTCAGGACGATGGGCACGGCCACCGCGGCAGCCCGCTTGGCGGCATCCGGCAGCGAGCGCGGGGAGAACTGCTGCAGCCGGGAGAGCACCTGGTCGTGGACGTCCGCCCGGCCCTCCGGAATTGCTCGGTGCTGCGAATTGGCTGCCATCGCGATCCTCCTGGGAACTGGTGCGCCCGCGGCTGTGGGCCGGAGGGCTCGACCGCTATGGTGCCCGATCATTCGTTCCCATCGCACCGGCCGGCAGCAGGATTCCACGGGTGCCGTTCCCGGGAGCCGGTGGTCTCCTGGTGGCAGATCGCTGCACCGGGCTGCCGGGAACGGCGGTTCGACGAGGCGTTCGGGGAGCTCTCGCGCGGTGCGCCGGTCGGCCGCGGCACCGGAGTCCGGGCGGGGAAGTGGGTTGCCGCGGTTGATGAGGGGGTAGTCCGGTGTCATGTTCGTGCGCGACCTCCTCAACCGAGCCGAGCGAGTGGACACGTTCGACCAGCAGTCCGCCGCCGCGGCACGCCTGGTCCGCCGGATTTTGGGGAAGAGTCCCGGGATCAGCGGTCTGCTGCGGGGTTCGTGGCTCGGTCATCCGGTGCATCCGCTGGCGGTGACCGTGCCGATCGGCGCGTGGGTGAGCGCACCGGTGCTCGAGCTGGCGTTCGACCAGCCGGAGACGGCGCGCCGGGTAGTCGGGTTCGGACTGCTGGCGACGGTGCCCGCGATCACCGCGGGATTGGCCGATCTCGCCGGCCTGGGCACGGCGCAACGCCGCGTCGCGGCGCTGCACGCGCTGTCCAACGGGCTCTCCGCCAGCTGCTTCCTGATCGCCTACGTGCGGCGCAGCCGGCACGGGCACCCGGCCGGACGCCTGTGGGCCGGGCTGGGACTGGCCACCGTCTCGATCGGTGGAGCTCTCGGCGGTCACCTGTCCTACGCGCAGGGTGCCGGGGTGTACCGCTGGCAGGACTGATCTGCTCCGGTCTCCTGTTCCGACCGCTCGCCCACCTTCGACCCGTGGGAGCGCTTCCGCGTCGTGGTGCGCCCGGACCGGGCGTTCCGGGCCGGATGTGCTGTCTGTTACCTGTGCTTGTTCACACCTTTCGGGGGTAACTGGAAAGATCTAGTATGGGCGCCCGGAGCGGAGCCGAGCAGCTGCTGCGACGTCCGGGCCCCGCTACCGCACAGCAGAAGACGAAAGCGACGGTGTGCAGGAAGCCGGTGCGAATCCGGCACGGTCCCGCCACTGTGAGCCGGGGAGCTGCCTCCTGTGATGCCACTGCCGGTATCGGTGGGAAGGCTGGAGGACAGCGACGATCCGCGAGTCAGGAGACTGGCACCGTCGTGCCGATTCGTACGGGGTCGAGGAGCCCCGGAGGAGGTATCTGGTGCACGTCCAGCTCGATTTCCAGCTGTTCTCGCCCAACGCGGCGTTCTCGCTTCTTCCTCGCGCCGCCAGGTGACCGGACGCTGCTGCCCGAGCAGCCCCCTGCGGTGGAAGTAGGCTCAGCTGTCCGGAGTTCTGGTGATCCCCTTCTGCGAAAAAACGAATACCCCTCTTGACCGGGTGATCGAAGGCGTCCGGTCGCGAACGGGCTCGGCATCTGCTGCTGAGGCCAGGGTTTCCGTTGCTTTCCTGACCGTGCAAGCAGCCCGGCACACCGGTCGCAAGACCGGGTACGGCAACACCGTGCTCAGCTTGCGGGTGGGGGCTGCGGTCGGTTCCTGCGCCGTGGAGCCCGGCGAGCTCGATCACGCCGAGGTCGCCGAGTTCGCCGGCTGCGGCGTCGATCAGTTGCTGCAGCACCCGAAACAGCCGGTGCGGGTGGCGGCCTTGGACGCCTACCTGTCCCAGCTGTGCCCGCACGACCAGCACCCGCTGTCCCGACCGGTGGTGATCCCGCCGGGGGATTCCTTGGCGAAGTCCGTGCACCGGGCCGAGGTCGTCACCGGGCTCCTTCGAGCCAGGCCTGGGCAACGGGTCGCGGTCATCGGGGTGGTCAACTCGTTGTTGGCCGCGCTGCGCGAGCGCGGACTGCAGTACGTGCCCTGTGATCTGCGCGGTGGTCGGACCGAGTGGGACGAACCCGTGCTCACCGACCACGCGGCAGCAATTTCCACTTCGGACGCTGTGCTCGCCACCGGAATGACGTTGGGCAACGGCACTTTCGAAGACATCGCGGACCGGTGTTCCAGCCGGGGAATTCCCTTGACGGTTTTCGCGCAGAGCGGTGCCGCGGTGTTCCGAGAACTGCTCGGCAGCGGCGTTGACGCGCTCTCCGCCGAACCGTACCCGTTCTTCTGGCTTGCCGGTGGCGCAACGAGCATCTACACCTACACCACTTGGGGCGAAGATCGACCGTGACACTTCAGCAGTCCACTCTGCCGCGTTGCGAGTCGCTGTTGGACCTCATCGGAAACACCCCGGTGTTGCGCGTGAGAACGCCGTTCCCCAAGCAGCACCCGGGATTCTGGGCGAAGCTGGAGGGCTGCACCCCGGGCGGGATGAAAGCTCGAGCTGCGCTGTCCATGATCCAAGGCGCCAGATTCCGCGGAGAACTCGCACCAGGTGGGACGGTCGTGGAATCCAGCAGCGGCACCCTGGCCCTCGGGCTGGCCTTCGTGGGAACGGCGCTGGGACACCCGGTGGCCATCGTCGCCGACCGCGAAATCGACGCCATGACCAGGAACTTGCTCCGCTCCTACGGGGCGGAGCTGTCGGTTGTCAGCACACCGCACCCGACGGGTGGTTGGCAACGGGCCCGGCTGGACCGCGTCCACGAGCTGCTGGCCCGCCTTCCCCAGGCCTATTGGCCGGATCAGTACAACAATCCCGACAACGCGCTGGGCTACCGGGAATTGGGCCTGGAACTGGTGGAGCAGTGCGGTGAGCTGGACGCCGTGGTCTGCAGCGTCGGAACCGGCGGGCACAGCGCCGGAATCGCTTCGGTGGTGCGCGAGATCTTCCCGGACGCGCGCATCATCGGCGTGGACACCCCCGGTTCGGCCATCTTCGGCCAACCCAACCGGCACCGCGTCATGCGCGGCCTGGGCAGCAGCATCCACCCGGCCAACGTCTGCTACGAGGCGTTCGACGAGGTCCATTGGGTCGGGCCAGCCGAGTCGGTGCAGGCTTGCCGCAGCATCGCCGCCGACACCTTCGTGGCCGGCGGGTGGAGCACCGGTGCGGTCGGACTCGTCGCCGCTTGGTGCGCCTGGGAGCTCGGGACGGACCGGGTGGCGGCAGTTTTCCCGGACGGCCCGCACCGCTACTGGCACACCGTCTACGACGACGACTTCTGCCGTCGCAACGGCCTCGACGGACCAACGCGGACCAAACCCATCGAAGTGGACACTCCGGCGGACGCCGGTGCCGAGGGCTGGTTCCGCTGCCGGAACGTGCAGGACCCGTGTGCGCTTCGTACCCGTGGCAAGCCTTGCCCGTTGTGCGGATAGGAGCCGCTGATGATCGAGGCAAACGCCTTCTTCCGACTGTCCTGGCCGGCTCGGCTGCTGGTGATCAACCAGTTCGGCATCAACGTCGGCTTCTACATGCTGCTGCCGTTCCTCGCCTCCTACATGAGCGGACTGGGGTACGGCGCAGCGGTGATCGGTCTTGTGCTCGGTGTTCGCAACCTCAGCCAGCAGGGCATGTTCCTCATCGGAGGGACCGCTGCCGATCGGCTCGGCTGCCGGCCGATGATCATCGCCGGATGCGCCTTGCGAGTGGTCTCCTTCGCGCTGTTCTCGTTCTTCACCTCGCTGCCCGGACTGGTGACGGCGGTCGTGCTCACCGGAGTCGCCGGTGCGCTGTTCAACCCGGCGGTGCGCACCTACCTGATGCACGAGATGGACGGACACCGGGCGGAGGGCTTCGCGGTGTTCAACGTCTTCGCGCACGCGGGCACCCTTGTGGGGCCACTGGTGGGGGCCGCGCTGCTCACGGTTGATTTCCGGATCGTCGCACTGGTGGCGTGCGCGGTGTTCGCCGTGCTCACGGCAGCGCAGCTGCTCGTGCTGCCCGCCCGGCAAACCGAAGCCCAGCGCACGAGCGTGCTCGGCAGCTGGCGAGAGGTGGTCAGCAACAGGCGTTTCCTCGCCTTCACCCTGTCCATGTCGGCCTATTTCGCCCTCTACAACCAGCTCTACATGACGCTTCCGCTGGAAGCGCAGCGGGTCTTCGGCCACAGTTCGGCCATCTCGGCCGTTTTCGTCATCTCCACGGTGATCGGAATCGCCGGTCAGGTGCGGATCACCCGCTGGTGCCGCGCGCGGTGGGAGCCGGGCCGGTGCGTGGGGATCGGGCTGGCGGCCATGGGCGCGTCATTCGTGCCAGTGATGATCACTGGCCCGTTGCTGCCCACCTCCCACCAGCCGGGGATCACCACCGCGCTGGCCTGCCTGCCGGTGGTGCTGAGCACGATCCTGTTCACCGTGGGGATGGCGATCACCAACCCGTTCGCCATGGAACTGCTCCCGGTGGTCGGCGACGAGAAGCTGACCGGAACCTACTACGGCTTCTACTACCTGGTGTCGAGCTTGGCGGCCGCCGGGGTGAGCTGGCTGGTCGGTGCGCTGCTCGACCACGCCCAGCACCCAGCGCTGCGGTGGTTGCCGTGGTCGGCGCTGCTGGCGGTGGGGCTGCTCGGCGCACTGGGCTGCGCGCTGCTGCACCGCCGCGGAGTGCTCACCAGCCGATCCGAGGACGACGCGAAGAGCGGAGTGGAGGCAGCGCGATGACGACCCACCGCGGACTGAGCCGTCGGAGCCTGCTCGCCGCGGTGGGCGGCCTGGCGGCTCTTCCGATGCTGTCCTCGTGCGGCTCCGCCACCGGCAGCACCGCACGATTGCGCACCGCTTTCCCGGTGTCGGGCGCCCGCGAATCCCTCGATCCGCACACCAGCTCGCTGTTCGTGGACCAAGCCCGGGCCAAAGCGCTGTTCGACACGCTCGTGGCCTACGCCGACGACATGAGCGTCGTCCCGCGCCTGGCCGAGTCGTGGGAAGCGGACCCGACCGGAACCCGCTGGAGGGTGCGGTTGCGCACCGCCCGGTTCCACGACGGCAGTCCGGTGACCGCCGAGGACGTGCTGTACAGCTACCGGCGGATCGCCGACCCCGCCACCGCCTCCCCGGCGCGCTGGCAGTTCACCGACATCGACTTCGCCGCCAGTCGGGCGCGTTCGGAACGGGAACTGGAGCTGGTGCTGCACCGGCCCAACTTCGAGTTCCCGGTGGCGTGGGGAGCGCCGGCCACCGAGATCGTGCCTGCGGGGACCACCGACTTCAGCGCCCCGGTGGGCAGCGGACCGTTCCGCTTCGTCTCCTTCTCGCCCGGGGCTCCAGCGGTGCTGCGGCGGTTCGACGACTACTGGGGCGGGCCCGCCGGGATCGAAGAGCTGGAGTTCGTCCCCATCAACGACGAATCCGCCCGGGTGGCGGCGTTGCTCTCCGGGCAGGTGCACTACGCCCACGACGTGAGCGCGAACTCGGCGCAGACGTTGCAGCGGGAGAGCCGCGTCCGGGTGTTGACCGCCGAAGGCGGAACCATGCAGGCGCTGGCGCTCAAAGTGGACCGTCCGCCGTTCCGCGACCCCCGAGTGCTGCGCGCTGTGCAGCTCGGGATCGACCGCGAGCAGCTGGTCGAGGTGGTGCTGGCAGGACAGGGCGTGGTCGGGAACGACCTGTTCGGCAACGGGCTGGAGCACTACCCGCGGGACCTCCCGCCCCGCCGGCGGGACCCCGAGCAGGCCAGGGACCTGCTGCGGCAAGCCGGTGTCGAGGGGCTTTTCTTCGAACTGCTGACGTCCGCCGCGGACCCGTACTTCGAACCGGCCTCCGGTCTGCTCGCCCAGCAGCTGAGCGACATCGGCCTGCGCGTGTCACCGCGGGTGCGTTCCGCGGAGACCTACTTCTCCGACATCAACGACGTGGGAGTGGCCGCGCACACCCGCACGGCGGCTTTGCCCGTGGTGTCCTTCCTGCGGCAGCGGCTGCGCAGCGACACGGCCAGCGGCAACTACACCCACTACCGCTCCGCGGAGTTCGACGCGCTGCTGGACAAGGCCCTGGCCACGGCCGATCCGCAGCAGCGGGGCAGGTTGCTGGCGGAAGCGCAGCTGTTGGCGCGCGATCGCAGCGGCCTGGTGGTGTGGGGGTTCAGCGATTGGAACGTGGCGGTCAGCAGCGAACTGACCGGGCTGCGCGCAGCACCACCGAACTCGCTGGACTGGGCGCGGTTCGACGGAGTGGGGTTCGCATGACCGCGCGCGCCGTCGTCCTGCGGGTCGGCGCCGCCCTCGTGCAAGTCGCAGTCGCCGCGATCGCCGTGTTCGTCCTGACCGCGCTGCTCCCCGGTGACACCGCCGTGGTGGTGCTCGGCGAACACGCCGATCAGCAGCAACTGGCCGCCCTGCGCGCGCAGTTGGGGCTGGACGACCCGCTCGAACAGCGCTTCCTGAACTGGGTCACCGGGTTGCTGCGCGGTGACCTGGGGGTTTCCCTGCTCACCGGGGCACCGGTCGCCGAGGAGATCGGGCGCGGGTTGGCGACCACCGTCCTGCTCGCTGGCGCCACGCTGCTGGTGCTGCTCCCGGTCGCGTTCGCCACCGGGGTGTACTGCGGTCTGCGGGAGGACTCCCGGGTGGCCTGGGCGGTCAATTCCCTGCTCCTGCTGCTCAACGCGATCCCCGAGTTCGTGCTGGGGCTGCTGCTGATCGGTGCTGTTTCGGTGCGGGCGGGTTGGCTGCCGGCCACCGCGGCGGGCCTGTCCGGCTGGTCGCTGCTGTCCGAGCCGGCCGTCCTGGTGCTCCCGGTGGTCGTGCTGGCGGCGAAGCAGGTGTGCGGATTGGCCCGGCAGGTGCGGATCGGCGTGATCGAGGCGAATTCCGCCGAGTACGCCGACCACGTGCGCCTGCTGGGGCTGTCCGAGCCGGTGGTGGTGTTGCGGCACGTGCTGCCCGGCGGGATCCGCCCGGCGCTGCAGCAGTTGGCGCGCACCGTCGACGGACTGCTGGGCGGGGTGGTCGTGGTCGAGGCGTTGTTCGCCTTCCCCGGGATGGGGAGCGGATTCGTGGAGGCGGTCAAAGCCCGCGACCTCCCCCTGGTGCAGGGGTATGCCCTGTTGTTCGCGGTCACCACGGTGGTGCTCAGCCTGGTCGCCGATCTGCTCACGGCGCGGCTCGTTCCCCAAGCGGAGGCGGCGCGGTGAACTCCCGGTCAGGTGTTGCCCTGGGATCGGTGCTGCTCGGGGGCCCGCTGCTGGTGGCGCTGATCGGGCCGCTCGTCGCCGGATCCACCCGTTCCAGCTATCCGCCGTTGCTCCCACCTTCGGCGCAGCACCCGTTGGGAACCGACGTGCTCGGCCGGGACGTGCTGGCCCTGGTGCTGACCGGGGGTACCTCGGTGGTGGTGCTGGCGGTGGCCGCACTGGTGCTGTCCTACTCGGTGGGGGTGCTGCTGGCGCTCGCCGTGGTGGGGCAGCGGCGGCGCTGGGTGGACGAAGGGTTGCTCCGACTGCTCGACGTGGTGCTGGCGTTGCCGGGACTGCTGGTGCTGCTGGTGCTCGCTGCGGCGGACCGCAACGGCCCGGTTCCCCTCGTGCTGGCCGTTGCCGTGCTGCAGGTCCCGCCGGTGGTGCGGTTGACCCGGAGCGCGGCGCTGGAACCGGCCTGCCGGACCGTGGTGGAGGCGATGCTGCAGCAGGGGGAGCCGTGGTGGCGGGTGCACATCGTGCACACCGGACGCTCGGTGCTCGGGCCGGTCCTGGTGGACGCCGGGCACCGGCTCAACGTGGTGCTGGGGCTGCTGGCTTCGGCGAACTTCCTCGGCATCGGTCTCGCCCCGGACACCAGTGATTGGGCGGTGCACATCGAGCGCAATCGGGAGGCGCTGTTCCTGCAGCCCGCCGCGGTGCTGGTGCCTTGCGCCCTGCTGGCTTCGCTGTGCGTGGGCATCAACCTGGTCGTCGACTCGGCGTTGGCCGGGCGGGAGGTGAAGTGAGCGAACCGGTGCTGGCCGCTCGGGGGCTCAGCGCCCGTGTCGGTGATCGAATCCTGTTGGACCGGGTGGACCTGGCGCTGGCCGCCGGTGAAGTGCTCGCCGTCGTCGGCGCTTCGGGCAGCGGGAAGACGACTCTCGGGCTCGCGCTGCAGGGGGAGCGCCGGGGAAGGGTCCAGCTCGACGGGAGCGTGCGGCTGTTCGGCGAGGAACTGCTGGATTGCCGGGAGGCCCGTCGTCGGGCGGTTCGCGCGGGGCGGATCGCATCCCTGCCGCAGCACCCGGCGGCGGTGCTCAACCCGGCGCGGCGCGTTGGCCGGGTGCTGGGCGAACTGGCCGCGCTGCGGCATCCGCGCGCGGAGCGGAAGGCGGCGGTGCGGCGTGCGCTGCACCGGGCGCGGCTGGACGCGGACCCGGCGCTGTTGAACCGGTACCCGCACCAGCTCTCCGGTGGGCAGCAGCAGCGGTTGGCCCTGGCGCAGGCGCTGGTGACCGAGCCGCGGGTGGTGGTGCTGGACGAGCCGAGCACCGGATTGGACACCGTGACGAAGGAGCAGATCGCGGTCATGCTCGGTGAGCTCGCCGAGTCGGGCACCGGTTTGCTGCTGCTGACCCACGACGCCGCGCTGGTCCGGATGCTGGCGCACGACGTGCGGGTGTTGCGGGACGGGAAGCTGTGCGGGCGCGGAGGCTCCCCGGTGCCCACCGGGGGAGGAGGCCCACCGGTGCCGCCGGCGGAGAGCCGCCGGAACTCAGCGGCGGTGCTGCAGGTGTCCGGGCTCGGTCGGCGCACCCGCACCGGTGCCGTGCTGCTGGACGGCGTTGACCTGCAGCTCCAGCGCGGTCGGTGCCTGGCGGTGGTGGGACCCTCCGGGGCGGGCAAGACCACGCTCGCCCGTTGCGTGGCCGGGCTGTGCCGGCCGACCGCCGGCCGCATCGTGATCGGTGGTGAGCTCATGCCGCCGACGATCGGGCAGCGCAGTCGCCAGCAGCGGAGCAGGGTGCAGTACGTGCACCAGGACGCCCGCTCCTCCTTCGACCCGCGTCGGAAGTTGTTGCGCCAGGTGGCCAGGACGGCGGAGTTGCTGCGGTCGGTGGGCCGGCACCGCGCGGAGGGCGAAGCGAGGGAGGTGCTGGCTCGACTCGGAATACCACCGGGCCAGGTGGAGCTGCGCGCTGGAGAGCTTTCCGGTGGTCAGTTGCAGCGGGCTGCGCTGGCCAGGGCGCTGTTGGCGGAGCCCGAAGTGCTCGTGCTGGACGAGGTCACTTCTTCGCTCGACGCTGCCAGTCGAGCAGAGCTGCTCGCACTGCTGCGGGATTGGAAGTCCTCCGGCGCCGCCGGTGTGGTGTTCATCAGCCACGATCTCGCCTCGGTCACCGAGCTGGCGGATGAAGTGGCGGTGATCGCCAACGGTCGTTGCGTTGAGACGGGTTCGCTGGAGCAACTGCTCACCCGGCCGGTGTCGGCGGTGGGGCGGGAATTGGTCGTCGCGGCACGCGCGTCGGGAGAGCTCGGGCCGAGTCCGGTGGAGCGGAAAGGCGTGGTGAGTCGGTAGGACAATGGTGCTTCCTTTCCGGAACAACCCCGGCAGAAAATGGAGGAATTGCGCATTTCCCCCAATCCGTTCGGTGTGCTCGAACGCTGCTTGCCCGCTGGGCTCGCGCGGCACGAAAATGACCTTCGCGCAGTTCAGCAGGAATTTTCGCGGCGATGACCTGTTCTTTGGCTGAATTTTAAACTGCTCCTGCGGAATCCGCGCCAATCGACTGCAGGTGCGCGCGTGATGAGCGCAATCAATTCAGTTAGCATGACTAACTGCTGGGGATTGTGCTGTCTACATTCCAAGGAGGGGCGTTGACTGAAGCCCGGCCGGATTCGCTGGTGCGAATTCTGGCGTCGTCGCTGTGGTTCCCGGCGTTGTTCCTCGCCGGTTTCCTGTTCTGCTACCTGCTGCCCATGCACGCGCCAACCCCGCACCACGTGCCGGTGGTGGTAGTGGGGGAGCAGGCGGCGGACCAGCTCGATGCTGCTCTGCGCGAGACTTCGCCGAATTCCTTCGAAGTGGATCCCGTCGCCGATGAGCAAGCTGCTCGGGACGCGATCTTGCAGCGTGACGCGGTAGCCGGATACGTGCCCGCCACCGGCGAACTGTTCTACGCGAAAGCCAACGGCATGATGCTGCTGCAAACCTTGCAGCAGACGTTCGCGCCGATCGCCGCCGCCGCGGGAAACCAGCTCGTGCTCACCGACTTGGCTCCCACCGCGCCGGGGGACCCGATGGTCACCGGGCTCTTCTACTGCCTGCTGCCGATGAACATCGCCCCCTACATCGCGGTGATGATGTTGCTGCGCACCGAGCTGAGCAGGCGCCAGAAGCTCCTCACCATCGTCGGTGTCGGGATCGTCGCCGCGGTGGTCTCCTTCCTCGTGGCCTTCGCGCTGGACGTCATCCCCGGCAAGCCGATGTTCATCCTCCTCGGTTTCCTGCTCACCCAGGCGGTGGCGTGGACGACGTTCGGGTTGGTGCCGCTGGTCAAGCAGTTCATCCCCGGGGTGGCCATCGCGGTGTTCGTGATGCTCAGCGTCCCCTCCTCGGGCGGAGCGGTGCCGAAAGAACTGGTGCACCCGTTCTTCCAAAGCCTGCACTGGGTCCTGCCGCTGGGACAGGCGGTGGAGGCCATCCGCGGCGTGCTGTACTTCGACAACGTCCACACCGTGCCCGGTGCGTTGGGGCTGCTGGCCTGGTGGGCCCTCGGCGTGCTCCTGGTGGTGGTCGACCACCTGCGCAAGCAGCGTTCCTCCACCCAGGACGAAGCCGGCTCCGGCGAATACGAGGACGTCCCGGAGGAGGACGTGGTCGTCGACCCGTCCCTGCAGGCGCCGGAACAGGATCCGGACCGGACGCTGACCGGCAAAGTGGTGGACTCCCAGGGGAATCCGGTGCGGGGTGCGATCGTCACCGTCACCGACGCCCGCGGCGTCCAGCTCGCCCGGATCATCACGTCGAGAACGGGGGAGTACCGGGTGCACCACCTGCCTCGCCAGTTCGTCACGGTCGTGGCCTCGGCTTCCGGGATGAACCCCGAGGTGAACCGGATAGCTCCGCAGTCCGGAAACAACGACTGCGACTTCGTGCTGCAGCCGGCCGGCCGCACCGGTGCCGCCGTGGCCGGCAGTTGACCGGGTTCGCCGCTGAAGGACCGGTTCTCGGGACGACCCGGCCGCCGGGTCGTCCCGTCACCCGCCGTAGAACAGGTGGCGGAAGAACATCGTCAGCGACTGCACCACCGTGGTGATCGCATCGACCACCAGGCGCCAGCCGGCCCGCACCGTGTCAGCTGCCGCGATCGGGTCGCGGACCAGGAAGAACCCCGCGACGAGGACGACCAGGACTCCTAGCACCACCAGCAGCTTGCGATCCACAGTTCTGCCTCCCACCTCCGAGCTGTGTCGGTGCCGAGGTGACCTTATCCAGCGGTGCCGGCGAAGCACGGCGCGGCACGAGGAAAGCAACGGAAAAGTTCTCGATGTCCATCGGACGGTGCCGAAATGGCGCACCAGCGGTCCGAACGACTACCAAAACCGCGTCGCCTGTGCCAAGCTGCTGCGTCTGAGCGGAATCCGTGGGGAGGCCGTATGACGAGCGCGCAGTTCAACAACATCCTGGTGGACCAGGACGGCCCGATCGTGCGGATCACCATGAACCGCCCGGATCGGCGCAACGCGTTGTCGACGCAGCACCTCGGCGAACTCCGGGAAGCTTTCGAGCTGACCGCCACCACCAAGGCCACCGGGGTCGTCCTGGCCGGTGCGGGACCGGTCTTCTCCGCCGGGCACGATTTCGCGGAGGTCGCGGCCCGGGACCACGCAGAGGTCCGGGAGCTGCTGCAGTCCTGCATCTCCCTCATGCGGTTGATCCAACAAGTGCCGCAAGTGGTCATCGCCCGGGTGCACGGACTGGCCACCGCAGCGGGGTGCCAGCTGGTCGCCTCCTGCGATCTCGCGGTGGCGGCCGAGTCGGCGGCCTTCGCGCTCCCCGGTGGAAAAGGCGGGTGGTTCTGCCACACCCCGGCGGTCCCGGTGGCCCGAGCGATCGGGCGCAAGCGGTTGATGGAAATGGCGCTGACCGGGGATCCGGTGGACGCCCGGACCGCGGAGCACTGGGGCTTGGTCAACCGGGTGGTGCCCGACGACCAGTTGGACACCGCGGTGACCGAGCTGCTGCACCGGGCGACCCGCGGCAGCCGGCAGTCCAAGGCTCTCGGCAAGCAAGTGCTGTACGCCCAGCTCGACCGTCCGGAATCGGACGCCTACACCATTGCGGCGGAGGCCATGGCGGCCGCCTCGCAAACACCGCAGGCGCGGGAGGGGATGGCGGCGTTCCTGGAGAAGCGCCCACCGGTCTGGCCGGAATGACCACCGGGTCCGGTGGGGTCAAGCCCGCACCTCCGACCGGTCGCCCGCCCACAGCGTGTGGAAGACCCCTTCTTGGTCGGTGCGCCGGTAGGTGTGGGCTCCGAAGTAGTCCCGCTGCCCTTGGATCAGTGCCGCGGGGAGGCGATCGGCTCGCAGCGAGTCGTAGTAGGCCAGCGCGGTGGCGAACCCGGGGGCGGGAACACCGTGCTGGATCGCGCTGGTGACCACCGCCCGCCAGTCGTCCTGGGCCGCGGCCAGCTCCTGGGCGAAAGTGGAATCGGCCAGCAGGCTCGGCAGTTCGGGACGAGCCGTGTAGGCCTCCCGAATCCGGTCGAGGAAGGCCGCGCGGATGATGCAACCGCCGCGCCAGATGGCGGCCACCGCGGCCAGGTCGATGTTCCACTCGTATTCCGCACTTCCCGCGGCGATCTCGTGGAAGCCCTGCGTGTAGGAAACCACTTTGGAGGCGTAGAGCGCCTGTTCGACCTGATCGGCGAAGGACTGCGCGGCGGCGCTGTCCAGCGGCCGACTCCGAGGACCGGCCAGTTCCCGGGCCGATTCCCGCAGCCGGGAGTGACCGGACAGGGAGCGGGCGAACACCGCTTCGGCGATGCCCGGGACCGGAACTCCGAGGTCCAGCGCCAGCTGCACGGTCCACCGGCCGGTCCCCTTCTGCTCGGCCTGGTCCAGCACGACGTCCACGAACGGTCGACCGCTGTGGGCGTCGGTGTGCGCCAGCACCTCGGCGGTGATCTCGATGAGGTAGGAGTCCAAGCGTCCGGTGTTCCAGGTGCGGAAGATCTCGGCGATCTCAGCGGGGGAGTACCCGGCGACCTCGCGCAGCAGCTGGTAGGCCTCCCCGATCAGCTGCATGTCGGCGTATTCGATCCCGTTGTGCACCATCTTCACGAAGTGGCCGGCGCCGTCCGGGCCGACGTGGGTGACGCAGGGGGCGCCGTCGGGCGCCTTGGCCGCGATCTTCTCCAACATCGGACCGAGCGCGGCATAGGCCTCCGATGAACCGCCCGGCATGATGCTCGGCCCGTGCAGCGCACCTTCCTCACCACCGGAGATCCCGGTCCCGACGTAGTGGATCCCCTGTTGGCGCAACTGCTCCTCCCGGCGCCGGGTGTCGGCGAAGTGCGCGTTCCCACCGTCGATGAGCATGTCACCCGGTTCCAGCAGCGGCGCGAACTGCTCGATGACCGCATCGGTCGGATCGCCCGCTTTGACCATCATGACCAGCCGCCGCGGTCTTTCCAGGGAAGCGACGAACTCCTCGGGGGTCTCGGCGAAGACGAACTCCCCCTCGGCCTCGAACTCCTCCCGGAAGGCGCGGGTTTTGGCGGGTGTCCGGTTGTGCACCGCAACCGAGTAACCGTTGCGGGCGAAGTTCCGGGCGAGGTTGCTGCCCATGACTGCTAGTCCGGTAACTCCGATCTGGGCGGTGGCCATCTGCTGATCCCTCGTTCTGCTGCGGTGGTGCGCTGACGGACTCGCTGTCCGCACCTCTCCATACTCGCCACCTGCCGTACCGGATGCACTTCGGTCGCACAGGTGAGCGGAACGTCCATCAGCCGAACGAACGGCATGTTTGTGCTCTTGGTGTTGCGGGCACGCTCCGTGTTGAGTTCCCAAGCGAAGGGGCGGGCGATGACCGAAGACATGCAGGGCCGCAAGGTCGCATTCCTGGTAGCGCCCGAGGGAGTGGAACAGGTGGAGTTGACCGACCCGTGGAAGGCGGTCAAGAACTCCGGTGGCTGGTCGGAGCTGGTGTCGATCCGGCCCGGGACCGTCCAAGCGTTCCACCGCTTGGACAAAGCGGACAACTTCGATGTGGACAAAACAGTCCCGCCAACGCGGGCCGCCGACTACGACGCCTTGGTCCTGCCCGGAGGTGTGGTCAACCCCGACCACCTGCGCCAGGTTCCCGAAGCGGTCCAATTCGTGCGGGACTTCTTCCAACAGCGCAAACCCGTTGCCGCGATATGCCATGCCCCGTGGCTCCTGGTGGAAGCCGACGTGGTCAGCGGTCGAACGGTGACGTCGTACCCGAGTCTGGTCACGGATCTCCGCAACGCCGGTGCCATCTGGGCGGATCAGGAAGTCGTGGTGGACCGCGGACTGATCACCAGTCGCGGTCCCGAGGACCTGCCGGCTTTCTGCAGCAAGCTCGTCGCCGAGATGTCCCAGCATCAGCCGGCGTGACAGCGCACTGCTCGCGACAGCCGTCCGGGGCCAGCGGAGCAAGGGAATCGAGGTAGGAGGAGCTATGGAACTTTCGCTGCTGCGCCACGTCTACGACCAGGAAGGTCCATTTGCCACGGTCTACCTCGAAGGACGCTCTCCCTCGGAGGACGCCGGGACCCAGACGAGGCTGCGCTGGCAGGCGCTTCGGGAGCAGTTGCTGTCCGACGGGGCCCCGGAGGACATCGTCCAGGCGATCGAGAACGAGCTCGGGCAGGCGACAGCGGGCGAGGAGCAGGGCAACGGTCGAGTGCTGGTGGCCAACAGCAGCGGAGTGCTGCTCAACGAACCCTTCGACGCGGCGCAAGGCGCCGGGGACAGCGTGCACTACACCGCGCTCCCCGAACTCGGTCCGCACGCCCGGGAACGGGCCAGGGAGATCCGCGAGCTGGTCGTGGTGGCCAGCCAGGAGGGGGCCACCGTGCGCCAGGAGATCGTTCTGCAGCAGCACGAACCGCGCAAGGTGGCTGCCGGTGACGTGCACGGGAGCGCGGTCGAGGGCGTGCACAAACCGCGCGGGCAGGCCCTGTCCCACAAGCAGATCCAACGCCGTGCCGACGAAGCGGTGCTCCGCAACGCCAAGGACGTCGTGCAGCACGTGAGCGAGGCCGTTGACCGCTTCCACCCCGACGTGATCGTGCTGGCCGGCGAGGTGCAAGCCAGATCGGCCGTGCGCGGTCAGCTGCCGCTGGAACTCGCCGACATCACCGTCGAAACCGAGCGCGGAGGTCGGGACAGCAACGCCTCCGACGACTCCCTGACCGAGCAGCTGCTGCAGATAGCGGAGGAGAAGAGCGCCGCGCGAGCCGAGCAAGCGGTCGACAAGTTCAAGAGCGGACTGGCCCACGGCCTGGCGGTGACCGGGAGCCAGTCGGTGCGGCACGCCGCCGAACGCGGTGCGGTCGAGACGCTGCTGCTGGAAGAGGACGCTCCCGCCAGCACCGAGTCCCAGCTGTTGAAGGCCTGCGCCGACACCGACGCGGAGGTCACCCTGGTGCCGAGCGGCACCGAGCTCACCGACGGTGTGGGAGCTCTGCTGCGCTTCCCGATCACGTGAGGGCGCCGGTGCTGGCCGCCGGGCGGCAACTGGTACCCGATCTGATCGGCTGGAAAGCTTGGGGCTGTGAGCAACGGCAGTCAGAAGTCGGAGCGCCGGTCTGCTCGAGCAGTGCGCAAGTGGCGGCGCAGGCTCGCGGACGAGCGGGAGGAAGCGAGGGTCTACCGGGAACTGGCCGCCAAGCGTTCCGGGGAGGAGCGCGAGATCCTGCTCGGGCTGGCCGAAGCGGAGGAACGGCACGCCGCGCACTGGGAGAGCTTGCTCGGGGACCAGGCGGGACCCCACCGCAGAGGGCGGCCGAGGATGCGGGTCCTGTCGTTCCTCGCCCGCCGCTTCGGCTCGGTGTTCGTCCTCGCACTGGCGCAGCGAGCGGAAAGCCGCTCCCCCTACGGCGCGGACACCGATGCCACCCCGGCGATGGCCGCCGACGAGCAGATCCACGAAGAGGTCGTGCGAGCGCTGGCGGCCCGGGGGCGGGCGCGCGTCTCCGGCTCCTTCCGGGCCGCGGTGTTCGGCATCAACGACGGCCTGGTGAGCAACCTCGCGCTCGTGCTCGGGGTGGCAGCTGGCGGTCTGTCTTCCTCGACCGTGCTGCTCACCGGACTGGCGGGGTTGCTCTCCGGAGCGTTGTCGATGGGGGCGGGGGAGTACATCTCCGTCCGGTCCCAGCGGGAGCTGCTCGACGCGTCCACGCCACGCGCGGACGCCAGCAGCGTGGTGCCGCAGCTGGACGTGGACACCAACGAACTGGCCCTGGTCTACCGGGCACGGGGAATGTCCCCGGAACAGGCGAGGGAACGAGCCGCCGCGGTGCTCGCCAACCCGCAGCCGACCGCTCAGCCGGCGCCGGAGAACAATCAGCACGAGGTCGTCGGAACCGGGATGCGGGCTGCGGTGTCGAGCTTCCTGTTCTTCGCGTGCGGTGCGGCCATGCCGGTGCTTCCGTTCGCCGTCGGGCTCACCGGGGTGACCGCGGTCGTCGCGGCCGCGGTGATCGTGGGAGCAGCGCTGCTGTTGACCGGCGCCACCGTCGGGGTGCTCTCCGGAGCGCCACCGCTGGCGCGAGCCCTCCGGCAGCTGGGCATAGGTTATGGTGCGGCGCTGGCCACCTACCTGTTGGGCACGGTTTTCGGTGCGACGGTGGTCTGAACTGCCGCTGCTGCCGGTGAGCAGCTCGGCCGAACGGCGCCGCGAGACCACCGCGCCGCGCGCTGTCAATGGACGAGCTGACCGCGATCAGCTGCTTCGGCCGACAGGTTGTTGCTTCCGCCAGCCGGTCGGGGTGGGGCAGACTCTCTCCGCAACGGCTGGAGGGAAGCGGTATGAGCGAACTTGCCGACCGCACCGCCACCGATTTGGTGGCCGGGTACCGGGCGGGGGAGTTCTCCCCGGTGGAAGTGCTGGATTCGGTTCTGGAACGGGTCGAGTCGTGCGAGCCGAAGCTGTGCGCGACGTACGCGTTGGACCCCGAGGCAGCTCGAACAGCAGCGCGGGACTCGGCGCAGCGCTGGCGGAACGGCACCCCGGCCGGTCCCCTGGACGGTGTTCCGGTGACTCTCAAGGAGAACATCGCGACCCGGGGAGTGCCGGTGCCGCTGGGCACCGCGGCCAGCGAGCTGGTGCCCGCCGAGCAGGACGCTCCGGCAGCAGCCCGGTTGCGGGAGAGCGGGGCGGTGATCTTCGCCAAGACGACCATGCCCGACTACGGGATGCTCTCCTCCGGGGTGTCCAGCTTCCACCCGCTCACCCGCAACCCCTGGGACTTGACCCGAACCCCGGGCGGATCCAGTTCCGGAGCGGGAGCGGCCGCCGCGGCCGGGTACGGGCCGCTGCACTTGGGCAGTGACATCGGGGGATCAATCCGCCTGCCGGCCGGGTGGTGCGGTGTTGTCGGGTTCAAACCCAGCTATGGCCGAATCCCGGTGGATCCGCCGTACTACGGGCGCACCCTCGGCCCGCTGACCCGCGCCGTCGCCGATGCGGCGCTGCTCACCTCCGTGGTGAGCGTGCCGGACGACCGGGACCACACCGCTCTGCCGGCGATCGAATCCGAGTGGCTCGACCTGGACGGGCAACTGCGCGGGAAGCGGTTCGGCCTGCTGCTGGACCAGCAGGTGGGGCTGCCGGTGGACGAGACGGTCAGCGCGGCGGTCAGCGCTGCCGCGAGAACGCTGGAGGCCGCGGGGGCGGTGGTCGAACCGATTCCTCCTTTCCTCACCCGGGACATGTTGGACGGGCTGGACCGGTTCTGGCGCTTCCGGTTCTGGACCGAGATCTCCGCGCTCCCGCCGCAGCGCCGGAGCAAGGTGCTGCCCGAGATCGCCGAGTGGGCCAGCAGCGCGCGCGACATCAGCGCTGCCGAGCTCTACACGGGGTTCAGCCAGATGGACGCGATAGCCAAAGCGGCTGTCGCCGCTGTCCGGGACATCGACTACGTCCTCTCGCCGACGGCTCCCATCCCCGCGTTCCGGGCCGAGCTCGCCTACCCCACGGAGGACCCGCTGCGGCCGCTGGAGCACATCGCCTTCACCCTGCCGTACAACATGTCGGGCCAGCCGGCGCTCTCGATCAACTGCGGCTGGACTCCCGACGGGTTGCCGATCGGGCTGCAGATAGCCGGCAAGCGGTTCGACGACCTCGGAGTGCTGCGGGTCGCTGGCGCCTACGAACGGTTGCGGCTTGCGCAGCGGCCGTGGCCGCAGCCGTGAGCACCGGTGGGTCGGTCAGTTCCCGCAGAGAGCGGCCAGTTGGTCGAGCCCGACGTTCCCGCCGGAGATGACCACTCCGGTGCGGCCGGCGCCGGCCCGGCCGGTCAGGACGGCGGCAAGGCCGGCCGCGCCGCTGGGTTCGACGACGATCTTCAGCCGCTCGAAGGCCAACCGCATCGCCGAGCGGATCTCGTCGTCGGAGACGGTGACGATCTCGTCGACCTGCTCCCGGTTGATCGCAAAGGTCAGCTCACCGGGAACGGGGGCGGTGAGCCCGTCGGCTATGGTCCGGGCGGTCGGGATCCGCACCCGTTCGCCGGCGGCGAACGACCTCCGGGTGTCGTCGGCTGCTTCCGGCTCCACGCCGATCACCCGGGTGGTGGGGCTGAGCGCGGCCACGACGGTGGAGCAGCCGGCGAGCAGTCCGCCTCCGCTGACCGGCACGACCAAGGTGTCCAGCTGGTCGACCTGCTCCAGCAGTTCCAGGGCAGCGGTCCCCTGGCCGGCCATCACCTGGGGGTGGTCGTAGGGCGGGATCAGCGCCATCCCCCGTTGGGTGGCGATTTCCTTTCCGATGGCTTCCCGGTCCTCGGTGTAGCGGTCGTAGGTGACGACCTCCGCCCCGTACCCCGCGGTCGCTTCCCGCTTGGCGACCGGGGTGTCCTCGGGCATGACGATCACCGCGCTGGTCCCCAGCGTCCGGGCGGCGAGGGCGACCGCTTGCGCGTGGTTCCCGGAGGAGTAGGCCACCACTCCGCGGTTGAGCTGGTCGGGCGGCAGCTGCACGATCGCGTTGTAGGCGCCGCGGAACTTGAACGCCCCCACCCGTTGGAAGTTCTCGCACTTGAGCAGCACCTGGCACCCGGCCATCCGGTCCAGGGTGCGGGAAGTCAGCACCGGGGTGCGGTGGGCCACCCCGCTCAAGCGGTCGGCGGCGGCGCGAATGTCGTCGATGGAGAGCACCCGTTGGGTCACTGCGGCCTCGTTCTTCGTCCGGTCGTGGCGCGCTCATGCTAGACGATCGGCTGCGCTAGCAGCTTCCGCCGCGCTTCCTCCACTGCTCCGGGATGCCGCCGGTGGCCAGGTCGATGGCCCGCTGCACCGCGGTGATCATGCGGTTGACGTCCCGCTGCGGGTCGGCGCAGGTGACTTCCAGGCCGATCCGCAGGCCGGTGTACACGACCCCGACCAGAACGCGGGGACGCATGTCCCGTTCGGGATCGATGCCCTCGCGGCGGGCGATCTCGTCGGTGAGGCGCTTCTCGGTGTCGGCTGATCGGCGCAGGTTGCCGGCCATCAGCGCGGGCGTTTTGGTGATCAGGTGCTGGACGTGCAGGAATCGGGTGACTCCGTCGCTCTCGGCGGCTCGGCGCACCATGTCCAGCACGGCGTTGCGCAGCGCCGGGAGCGGTGGTTCATCCTGCGGGCGCTCGATCAACGCCTGGACCACGAGGTCGTCGAGCTCGGCGCCCTTGGCCAGGGCCACGTCTTCCTTGCTGGCGAAGTAGCGGAAGAAGGTGCGCGGGGATACCTCTACTTGGGCGGCGATTTCGTCGATGGTGGTGGAGTCGTAGCCCTTGTCCAGGAACAGGTCCAGGCCAGCTTCGACCAGGGCGGCTCTGGTGCGTTGTTTCTTGCGGGCGCGGAGGCTGCCTTGGTCGGTCTGGACGGGCATGAGCACCATTGTGCACCAGTCGAAGCAAATGACATACAGTGACAACTGTCAGTGACTGACATATTTCATCGTGGTCGGGTGGTGGACCACCCGGTTCGGAAAGGAATGCACATGGCCGAGAGCGGTTTGGAGATCAGGCTCGCCTCCCGCCCGAAGGGGTGGCCCGAGCTGGACAACTTCGAGGTTGCCGAGGTCCCGGTGCCGGAGCCGGCCGAAGGGCAACTGCTGGTTCGCAACCTGGTCATGAGCGTCGACCCCTACATGCGCGGGCGGATGAACGAGGGCAAGTCGTACGTGCCCCCGTTCGAGCTCGGCAAGCCGCTGGACGGCGGGGCGGTCGGCCAGGTCGTCGAGTCGCGCACCCCGGAGTTCAAAGCCGGCGACTACGTCCTGCACGGGGCCGGGTGGCGCGACTACGCGGTGCTCGACCCGAAGGCGGCGAGCAAGGTGGATCCCGAACTGGCCCCGCTGAACGCCTACCTGTACGTGCTCGGCATGCCGGGCATGACGGCCTACGTGGGCCTGGTGGACGTCGCCCAGCAGAAGGAAGGCGACACCGTTTTCATCTCCGGTGCCGCCGGCGCGGTCGGTTCCCTGGCCGGCCAGCTCGCCAAGCTGCGCGGTGCCAGCCGGGTCATCGGTAGCGCCGGATCCGCTGAGAAGGTCCGGTACCTCACCGAGGAAGTCGGTTTCGACGCCGCCTTCAACTACCGGGAAGCGCCGGTCCACCAGCAGCTGAAGGAAGCTGCTCCGAACGGGATCGACGTCTACTTCGACAACGTCGGCGGCGATCACCTGGAAGCCGCGATCAGCTCGATGAACGACTTCGGGCGCATCGCCGAGTGCGGCATGGTCTCCCAGTACAACAACGCCGAGCCGGAGCCCGGCCCCCGGAACATGTTCATGATCGTCACCAAGCGGCTGCGGCTGCAGGGGTTCATCGTGAGCGACCACGCGGAATCCAAGGAGAAGTTCTTCGCCGAGGTCGGCGGCTACCTGCGGGAAGGCAAGATCAAGTACCGCGAGACGGTCGTCGACGGCCTGGCGAACGCCCCGCAGGCGTTCCTGGGCATGCTGCGCGGCGAGAACACCGGGAAGATGCTGGTGAAGATCGCTGACCAGGCGTGAGCGCACCACCGGTGAGCGGGCAACCCCCTCTCACCGGTGCGCGCGACCACGGCTGCTGATCAGCACGGCGATGCCGTCCAGAATGCGCTCCAAACCGAAGCTGAACGCCTGCTCCGGGGAGAGCGCCGAGTCGAACATCCGCCCCGCGGCCGCTGCCACCCGGCTGGCGGTGGGATAACGGCGCTGCACCGGCAAGCCGGAGAGCGCTGCCGGCTTGCCGGTCCGGTCGCCGTCCGGCTCGGCCGCCCGCATCGCCACGGAGTGCCGCGCCGTGACCTCGACGTGCCCCAGCACCAGGGCCAGCACCGAGTCCATCTCGGCTTCGCTGAGGCCGAGTCCGGACACGACGCTGAGCTCGTAGTCGTACTTGGCCAGCGCATTCGGTCCCGGTACGGAGCGGTGCGACGCGACCTGCAACAGCCAGGGGTGCCGGTGGTACAGCGCCCAGTTGTCCTCGGCGATCCGCACCAACTGCGACCGCCAGTCCGCGGCCTGCTGCTCCGGGTAGCCGAGCTCGCCGTAGACGGTGTCCACCATGACGTCGATCAACTCGGCCTTGCCCGGGACGTAGGTGTACAGCGACATGGTCCCGACCCCGAGCTGGTCGGCGATCCGGCGCATGGACAGAGCCGACAACCCCCGGGCGTCAGCGATCTCCAACGCTGCCTGCACGATCTGGCGCACGTCGAGGGAGGACTGGCCACGTCTGCCGCCGGTCCTCTCCGGCTCCCACAGCAGAGCCAGGCTGCGGGGCGGAACTTGACCACCACTGCTCTCAGCCACCACGGTCAACCCACTCCACGTCGAAGTCCCGATGATCGTACGAGACGGGCGGAAGGGGAGCGGGCTAGCCGGTTGACCGCTGCAGCCACTGCTGCCAGGTGGTCGTACCCCGGCGACCGTCCGGGCTGGTCAGCACCGCGGAGACGGCATTCCGCACGCGGTCTGGAACCGGTACTTGCACGAGCCGGCACTTCTTGCCGCGCACGTGCGACCAAGCCCGCACGAGCTCGGTGAAACTGAGCACTTCGGGCCCGGCGAAGTCGGCTCGTCGCCCGCCCGGCCCGGCTTCGACGCATTCCGCGATGTAGTCGGCGAAGTCCTCAGCCGCCCCCGGTTGGGCGGGCAGCGTCCCGGGGAAGGGCAGGACGGCGATCTTGCTCATCTGGTCGAACATCCGGTCCAGCAGCCAGTAGAACTGCGTCGCGCGCAAGATCGACCAGGGGCAGTCGGACACGCTGACCAATTCCTCCGCGCTGTGCTTGAGCCGCAGGTAGGGCAGCTTCGGATTGTCCACCCCGGTGATGGAGACGTAGAGGAAGTGCTGCACGCGCTGCTGCGTGGCCGCTTCCAGCAGTCTGCTGGTGCCGTCGACATCCACGTCCGGCGGGCTGTACCAGAAATCCCTCGGGATCGGATAGCCCCGCTGGGCCATCGGGGACCAGGTGGCGGTGTGCACAACGGTGTGCGCACCCGCCACCGCTTCCCGGATCCCGTCCCCGGTCGCGAGATCACCGGGAACCCATTCCACGTCCGGGTCCTGGCCAGGCCGCCGGGCCAGCACTCGGACCCGGTGGTTCTTCTTGAGCAGCCGGACCACCTGCTGTCCGAGGTGGCCGGTGCCGCCAGCGATCGTGACTACCTCCATAGCGGCAACCCCCTGCGGTAACTGTCGCACCAGCAGGTGGTTGCCGCGAGCTCCTGCTTCAGCCGCCCAGCAGAGGGCCGGTCAAGCGCTTGAGGAGGTCGCCCAGCCGCGGCTTCTCGTCTTCCGCCGGGGGTTCTTCGGCCGGCGGCTCTTCGGTTTCCGACGGCGGTTCGGTTTCCGGCGGCGGTTCGGGCTCGCTGGGAGGTGCGGTGCTCGGCGGCTCGGTGGGCACGGGCGTGCTCGGCGCCGGTGCTGCCGGTTCCGGGGTTGGCGAAGTGGTGGTGGGTGCGGGTGGTTCGGTTCGCTCCGTGGTGGTCGGCTCGCCAGTCCGCTGGACCAGGGGTGCCGGCTCGATCTCGGTGGTCTTCCGGATCGGGGACGGTGTTTGCGGTGCCCGGGTGGTCACCGGCGCCGGCACTCGCGGAGAGGCCGTGCTCAGGTCCGGGCTGACCGGGCCGATCTCAGGGGCCAGCAGGCGCGGCCCGGGTTCGGCGTGGGCCTGCGGCTGTTCCTGCGCTCGCGGAGCTTTGGTCTCACCACCGGGAGCGGCGCTGCTGACGGCCACGATCGCCACGAAAACCGCGACCGTGTAGCCGATCCAGCGCGGAGGGGTGGCATTGCTGGGCTGGGGCGGAGGTGCTTTGCGGTGACGTCCGCGCGTGCGGTAACGCGCTAACGATGATCGACCCACGTTCGCCACTCCAACGGATGCGAGAGGTAACGGCCTGACTGCAGCAAACCGCCATCGCCCATATGGGCGACGGCGGGGCCACACGATACGTCAGCGATCTGCTTTCAGCCACCCCGTGTGATCCAGACTGGTTGATCGTTTGCGCTGCTCAGCAATGAGCGAGGACGTGCCGCTGCCCTATGCTCCACGGCCTGGCGGCTCTCGAGCGGAGTTCGGCGCCCCGCTCCGGTCCGCAGGCGGAGCGGGGCAGTGGTGTCAGTGCTGACCGCGAGCGCGCAATCCGGACAGCAGTTGCAGCAGCGAGGTCCGCAGGCCGCGCATGTCCAGTGATCCGTTGTCGTCCACCACGTCGGTGAAAACGACCATGCTGGTGATCAGCACGAACAACAAGGCCACTACGACAACGAACACGTCACCTCACCCCTTCTGCCCGTTCCATCGGTGAAAACCGTGATTTGTTACGGGCGCGATGTGACCTGCGTTGCTCGGGTAGGATTGCCGCGAACGCGCTTTTCCAGGATATCTGGCGGAACTTTCGAGACCAGGCGGATCAGTCCGCCGTTGACGGATTAGTCTAGGTAGATGGCGACCGAACGGCCCAATGCGATCCAATGGGTTTGGTACGCCTACGGCGGCAGGCTTCCAGACCGTTTCGCCGAGTGGGTGCTGCACGACTTGACCTGCCGCACCTGGGTGCTGCGGCACGCTTTTCGCGCGTTGGTCCAGCTTTCGCCGTTCTGCTTGCTGGTGCTGCTGCCCGGCCCGCTCTCCATCCGGATCGGCGCGGTCGTCATGGGCCTCGGCGTCGGGCTGTTCTGCTCCCTGTGCTTCGCGGCCGAGAGCACCGAGTACCGGTCGGTCAAACACGGTCATCCGCCGGGGACGGCGCGGGAAACCCGCCGGCTGCGGCGGGACGTGCGCCGGGCTGCCAAGCACGGCATCGGTTACCAACCGTGGTGGGAGTAGCGGGCGCTCGGCGCAGGCCCGCACTCCGCGTCCCGTGCGGAATTCTTCGCGATCTGGTGCCGCTTTCCGGCGGCCGGGATTCGCGCAGCGGGGCTCACTAATCTTTTCGGGTCATTTCTGTTCCAACGCGGTTTCTCGTAGCGGCGGAAAAATCTCTGATCAAGGCTGATTTGCCCGAAAAAAATCGATCGAAGCGAAACATCTCGTAATCAATTGATCATTGCGGGTGTTCGGAAGCGGTTCTAGGTTCGGGGTGCGATCGAAGTCACACCCCACTCAGCAAGCCGCCGCCGCCCGGCGGTCCGACCGAAGAGGTGCCGCTCATGGCGAACATCGTCCGTGCCGCGTTGTTGCAGGCGAAGTGGACCGGTGACACCGAGTCCATGCTCGCCCTGCACGAGAAGTACACGCGAATGGCAGCCGAACAGGGCGCGAAGGTCATCGGATTCCAGGAAGTGTTCAACGCGCCCTACTTCTGCCAGGTCCAGGAACCGGAGCACTACCGGTGGGCCGAACCGGTGCCGGACGGTCCGACCACCCAGCGGATGTGCGCGTTGGCCCGCGAGCTGGGCATCGTGATCGTCGCGCCCATCTTCGAGATCGACGGGCCGGGTTTCTACTACAACACCGCTGCCGTGATCGACGCCGACGGCACCTATCTGGGCAAGTACCGCAAGCACCACCTCCCGCACCTGCCCGGGTTCTGGGAGAAGTACTACTTCCGGCCCGGCAACGCCGGCTGGCCCGTCTTCGACACCGCGGCGGGCAAGATAGGCGTCTACATCTGCTACGACAGGCACTTCCCGGAGGGCTGGCGAGCGCTCGGCCTCGCCGGCGCGCAACTGGTCTACAACCCGTCGGCGACCAGTCGCGGCCTGTCTTCCTACCTGTGGAAACTGGAGCAGCCGGCAGCGGCCGTGGCCAACGAGTACTTCGTCGCCGCCATCAACCGCGTCGGAGTGGAGAAGTACGGGGACAACGACTTCTACGGAACCAGCTACTTCGTCGATCCCTACGGCCAGTTCGTCGGGGACGTCGCCAGCGACACCGAGGAAGAGCTCCTCGTCCGGGACCTCGACTTCGACCTCATCGACGAAGTCCGCCAGAAGTGGGCCTTCTACCGGGACCGCCGCCCCGACGCGTACCACCCGCTCACCCAGCCGTGACCCGGTGCGGGTTCCGTTCCTCGGCAACTGCGCGGGGGAGCGGAACCCGAGCAGCGCACCAGCAGCTCCAGAGGCAAGCAGCCAGGGCAGGGAGACATGACGAGAACGCTCATCCGCGGCGGGCTGGTGATCACCGCCACCGAAGAACTCCGAGCCGATGTGCTCGTGGAAGGCGAAGAAGTGGCCGCTCTGCTCAGTCCGCAGGCGTCGGACGAGCTGGCCGCCAGCGCTGAAACGGTGATCGACGCGTCCGGGCACTACGTGATCCCCGGCGGGGTGGACGCGCACACCCACATGGAAATGCCGTTCGGCGGAACTTTCGCCAGCGACACCTTCGAGACCGGGACCCGAGCCGCGGCCTGGGGAGGCACCACCACCATCATCGACTTCGCCATCCAATCGGTGGGCAAGTCAGCGCGGGAAGGGCTGGACACCTGGCACGCCAAGGCCGATGGCCGGTGCGCCATCGACTACGGCTTCCACATGATCCTGTCCGACATCAACGATCAAACCCTCAAGGAAATGGACGCGCTGGTGGCCGAGGGGGTCACCAGCTTCAAGATGTTCATGGCCTACCCGGGGGTCTTCTACAGCGACGACGGCCGGATCCTGCGGGCGATGCAGCAGGCCGCGGACAACGGCTCGCTGATGATGATGCACGCGGAGAACGGGATAGCCATCGACGTCCTCGTGCAGCAGGCGTTGGCCGCCGGGAACACCGATCCCCGGTTCCACGGCCAGGTCCGGCACCCCCTGCTGGAGGCCGAAGCCACCCACCGCGCCATCCAGCTGTCCAGAGTGGCCGGTTGTCCGCTGTACATCGTGCACGTTTCGGCGTCCGAAGCGATCGACGAGATCGTGCGAGCGCGGGACGGTGGTTCCAACGTCTTCGGTGAAACCTGTCCGCAGTACCTCTTCCTCAGCGCCGACGACCTGGCTCGTCCGGACTTCGAAGGGGCCAAGTACGTCTGCTCCACGCCGTTGCGCCCGATCGAGCACCAGGCAGCGCTGTGGCGGGCGCTGCGCACCAACGACCTTTCCGTGGTGTCCACCGACCACTGCCCGTTCTGCTTCAACGACCAGAAAGAGCTCGGCCGCAACGACTTCTCGAAGATCCCGAACGGTCTTCCCGGGGTGGAGAACCGGATGGACCTGCTGCACCAGGCGGTCGTCGACGGGCACATCAGCCGCCGCAGGTGGGTGGAGATCGCGTGCACCACGCCGGCGCGGATGTTCGGGCTGCACCCCCGGAAGGGCACGATCGCCCCTGGTTCGGACGCCGACATCGTCATCTACGACCCGCAGGCCCAGCAGGTGCTGTCCGCCCGGACGCACCACATGAACGTCGACTACAACGCCTACGAGGGGAAGCAGATCACCGGAAAGGTCCGCACCGTGCTCTCCCGCGGCGAAGTGGTCCTGGACCGCGGGGAGTTCACCGGCCGCGCGGGTCGAGGCCGCTTCCAGCAGCGCGGGACGTGCGAATACCTCGTTTGACGGGAGGGAACATGGATTTCGGTCTTGTCCTGCAGACGGACCCGCCGGCCTGGAGCGTGGTGGACCGGATGCGACGTGCCGAGCAGCTCGGTTTCACCCACGGCTGGACGTTCGACTCGTGCGTGTTGTGGCAAGAGCCCTTCGTGATCCACAGTCAAATCCTCGCCGCCACCGAGCGCCTGAGGGTGGGCACCATGGTGACCAACCCGATCACGAGGGACTGGACGGTCACCGCTTCGGCGTTCGCCACGCTCAACGACATGTTCGGCAACCGCACGGTGTGCGGAATCGGGCGTGGCGACTCGGCGGTCCGCGTGACCGGTGGCAAGCCCACCACGCTCGCCGCGCTGGAACAGGCCATGCACGTGATCAAAGGGCTCGCCGAAGGGCAGGAGGTGCTCCTGCACGGCACCAAGGTGAAGCTGCCGTGGGTTCGAGACGGCAGTCTGCCGATGTGGATGGGCGCCTACGGGCCGAAGGCGCTGGACCTGGTCGGCAGGCAGGCCGACGGGTTCATCCTGCAACTCGCCGACCCCTACCTGACGCGGTGGATGGTCGACCACGTGCGGCAGGCCGCTCGCGAGGCGGGGCGGGACCCGAGCTCGATCACCGTGTGCGTGGCGGCCCCCGCCTACGTCGGCGACGACCTGGCGCACGCCCGCGAGCAGTGCCGCTGGTTCGGCGGCATGGTCGGCAACCACGTCGCCGATCTGGTGGCCCGCTACGGCAGCGACACCGACGCGGTGCCGTCCGAGCTCACCGAGTACATCAAGGACCGGCAGGACTACGACTACTCGCACCACGGGCGCGCGGGGAACCGCAGCACGGAGTTCGTGCCCGACGAGATCGTCGACCGCTTCTGCCTGCTGGGGTCGGCGCAGGCCCACGTGGACAAGCTGCAGGAGCTGCGGGACGCCGGTGTCGACCAGTTCGCGCTCTACGCCATGCACGACGCGATCGACTCCACTGTGGAGGCCTACGGCGAGTCGGTGATCCCCGCGTTGTCCTGAGCTGCGCCCGCCGGGGCCGCGCGCAGCACGTCCCGAGTGATCTCGAGGTGGCCGAGGTGCTGGTACAGCTCCTCGAGCACGTGCAGCAGCACGGTTTCGTGCGTCATGGGGACGTCGGCGGGTATCCAGGAGCGGCGCTCGGGGTGGACCACCCGCCCCGGGACCCACTTCTCCAGGTCCGAGCGCAGGGTGCGCTTGACCTCCGCGACGCGGGCGACGAGGTCGTCGACCGGCCCCGCGGCGGTGAACTCGGCGGCGCGGTCGCGGGGGACGGTGCGCTCGGCGATGACGTGCCCGATCCACCACTCGACGACGCCCAGGCAGTGGGTGAGGATCTGGTAAGGCGAGTTGGCGCCCGGCAGCTCGGGGCTGCGGTTGGCGATCTCGTCACCGAGGTCGGCGACGATGCGCGCGAGCGCGTCGAGGGCGCGGTCGGCGTAGCGGAGGAACTCGGTGCGGTCCACGTCGGTCATTCCTCCCGGGAGGCGGTGCCCAGCATCCGCTTCAGGTCCTCGACCGTGACCGGGCTGCCCGGCAGTGGGGTGCCGGGGTGCGCTTGCAGGCCGTCGAGCATCAGCGTCAGGTAGCGGGCCGTCGCCGTGCGCCGCACGTCCTCGGGTGCGCCGTTGACCCCCTGCAGCACCAGGGAGAGCGCCATCGCCAGGTCGCCCGCGCCGACGTCGTCGCGCAGCGAACCGTTCTCCTGGGCCGCGCTGACCAGGCGGTCCAGCAGTGCCAGGAGATCGTTCCGGGCCGCTTCGACGTCCGGGTCGGAGGCCAGGACGGTGCTCGCGTTCGGCGAGAGCATCGACAGCCGCACGGCGATGCGCAGGTCCGCCGCTGTGTGCAGGAATCCGGTCAGCGCCCGCCACGGGTCCGGTTCGGCGTCGGCGGCGCGGTGGGCGTCGTCGCGCACCCGTTGGAAGGCGTCGCGGGCGACCGCGAGGATCAGCGAGTCGCGGTCGGGGAAGCGGCGGTAGAGCGTGCCCACGCCGACTCCGGCGGCGCGGGCGATCTCCTCCATGGGCACGTCGGTGCCCTGCTCGGCGAACGCGGTGCGCGCGGCCGCGATGATCCGGTCCCGGTTGCGCCGCGCGTCCGCCCGCAGGCGTGGGGTGTTCTCCGTCGACGTCATCGTTCTCGTTCCGGCTCGGGTGTGGGTGGATTGTCGCATGCCAGCACAAGTGGACGGAGATCTTCCGGATGTGGTTAAGTGGAAGGAGATCGTCCGCTTGATTTCGAGGGAGCCCCATGACCGAGACCGTCGAGCTGTCCTTCCCGATGAGCCGGTCCTGCCCGCTCAGCCCGCCGCCGGACTACGAGCGCCTGCGCCAGGAGCAACCGGTGGCCCGCGTGCGCACTCCCGGGGGCTGGGCCTGGCTGGTCACCCGCCACGCCGACGTCCGGGCGGTGCTGACCGACCCGCGTTTCAGCTCCGACCGGCGCCACCCCGGCTTCCCGCGCCTGGTGCCCGGCCAGGGGATGAACAAGCAGCTGGGGCCGGTGCTGGTCGGCATGAACCCGCCCGAGCACACCGCCGCGCGGCGAGCGGTCCTGGGGGAGTTCACCGTCAAGCGCATCCAGGCGCTCGCGCCGCGGATCCAGGAGATCGTCGACGACCACGTCACGGCCATGCTCGCCGGTCCCCGGCCGGTCGACCTGGTGCAGGCGCTGTCGCTGCCGGTGCCCTCGCTGGTGATCTGCGAGCTGCTCGGCGTCCCGTACGACGACCACGAGTTCTTCCAAGAGCGCGCCAGCAGGATGATCCGCCGCACGACTCCGCCCGAGCAACGGGCGCAGGCGGTCGAGGAGCTGCGCTCCTACCTCGACCGGCTCGTCGCGCGCAAGGAGCAGGAGGTCACCGACGACCTGATCGGACGGCAGATCACCAAGCAGCGCGAAACCGGCGAGGTGGACCGCGGAGGACTGGTGAGCCTGGCGTTCCTGCTGCTGATCGCCGGGCACGAAACCACCGCCAACATGATCTCGCTGGGCACCCTGGCGCTGCTGGAGAACCCCGACCAGCTCGCCGCGATCACCGCCGACCCGTCGCGGACCCCGGCGGCGGTGGAGGAGCTGCTGCGCTACTTCTCCATCGCGGATGCGGTGACCGCGCGGGTCGCCACCGAGGACGTCGAGGTCGGCGGGGTGCTGATCCGGTCGGGCGAAGGGGTGATCGCCCTCAGCGCGGCCGCCAACCACGACCCCGAGGTCTTCGAGCGGCCCGGCGACCTCGACCTCACCCGCAACGCCCGCGGGCACGTGGCGTTCGGGTTCGGCCCGCACCAGTGCCTCGGGCAGAACTTGGCGCGCCTGGAGCTGCAGATCGTGTTCGACACGCTGTTCCGGCGGATCCCCGGGCTGCGGCCCGCCGTGCCCGTCGCCGAGCTGCCGTTCAAGGACGACGCGGCGGTCTACGGCCTCTACGAGTTCCCCGTGACCTGGTGAGAGGGGACGACCATGCGCATCGGAGCGGACCTGGAGCGGTGCGTGGGCGCGGGGCAGTGCGTGCTCGCCGATCCGTCGCTGTTCGACCAGAACGACGAGGACGGCACGGTCGTGCTGCTGTCCGACGAGGTCGCCGACGACCACGTCGAGGCCGCGCGGGAAGCCGTGCGGGTGTGCCCGTCGGGCGCGCTGTCGCTGGTGGACGACGAGTAGTGCCCGAGGTCGCGCGGTCCTTCCCCACCGCTCCTGCGCCGCGCGGCCGCCTTCCTCGTCGGGCGCCACCCGGTCCCTCGACTCGGGGGCGACGAGGCGCACGAGATCGCGCAGTGCAGGAGGCCGTCGGAGGGCGGCACGTGGTCTCGAGCAGGAGCAGCTGTTCACGCCGGGGCACCGCGGGCCGGGCGACGCCAGCACGCCCACGTCGACAAGTCATCCTTCCGCAGGAGGTGCCTTCCCCCAGCGGGTGTTGTTGATGTTTGAGCACGGGGGCGAGGGGTACTCGGCGGTGTGTGGCTGTTGAGGTTGCCGGGTGTGTACAAACCGCAGGAAGACACCAGGTTGCTCCTCCAGGCGCTGCGGCAGGCAATGCCTCGCAAAGCTCGGGTGCTGGACGTGGGCACCGGCACCGGTGTCCTTGCGGTGACCGCAGCCCAACTTGGGGCCGAGGAAGTCGTGGCCGTTGACATCACCGCCCCCGCGGTGTGGTCGGCGCGGGTGAACTCCCGGCTGCGGTTGCTGTCCTCGGTGCGGGTGGTGCGCGGCGGCATCCCCGATGCCGTGCTGGGGGAGCGCTTCGACCTGGTGGTGTCGAACCCGCCGTACGTGCCCGCGAACGGGCACCCACCGCGGGGCAGGGACCGGGCGTGGGACGCGGGCCTGAACGGCCGCGACGTGCTGGACCTGCTGTGCGCGAAGGCGCCCGGTCTGCTGGCTCCCGGCGGCACGCTGCTGCTGGTGCAGTCCTCGCTGAGCGGAGTGGAAGACACCGTGTGCAAGCTCGAACAGGCCAACCTGGCCAGCTCGATCGTGGCTCGCAAGGTCGTGCCGTTCGGGCCGGTCATGCAGCAGCGAGCCCCGCTGTGGGAGCAGCGGGGCTGCATCCTGCCGGGGCAGCGGCACGAGGAATTGGTGGTGATCCGTGCCCAGCGCAACGGGACGGAATGAGCCCCGGCCGCGGCGGGTCCGGGTGGTCGAAGGCGGCCCGGTGCTCGTCGAAGGCCCGGTGGAGCTCGAGCTCGACGACGGAACCCTGGTGCGCTCCGAGCGGTTCGTGGTCGCGGTGTGCGCTTGCCGGCGCAGCAAGACGTACCCGATCTGCGACACCAGTCATCGGCGGCGAAGGCAACCGCCCGGGCGGTGAAACCGCGGCGCTCCGCTTCAGGGCAGAGGTGACTGCGGCAGTGGACGTCGCAGCGACGTCCGGTTCTCCCGCCACGCCACCATCAGGTGGTCGGTGAGCCGGTCTTCGAGCACCCCGGTGGCTTCGATGCCGAAGACGACGTCCCGGGCCAACTCGGGTTCCCGGGCGATCAGGTCTCCGACGACGTCGTGGCGCATCACTTGCTCGTGCACCGCGTCGGCTTCCACGTGCTCGGTGTAGAAGAACGCGTGCTCCCCGAACCCGAGGCGCTCCATGGCCTGGGCCATCCGGCGGGCGCTCGGCGCGGTGGTGATCTCCGCGGCCGCGAAATGCCCCACCAGGGCACCGCGCAGGCTGCGGTGCAGCCCCAACATGGACATCAGGTTCACCGTGGCCAGTGCCGGGGCCGGCACGTCGTCCAGGTAGTGCAGGTAACCGGGATCCAGGCCGACCCCGGCCATCATGTCGGCGAAGAGCTTGGAGTGCATCCGGTCGGCGCGGCCACCGCCGAACTCGTCGAACTCCACCGCCACCAACGCGGCCTTGGCCTTGCCCTGCAGCCTCGGGATCACCCAGGCGTGCGGGTCGGCTTCTTTGAGGTGGTAGAGCGAGCGGTGCACGAGGAACTCCAGCAGCTGCCACACGGTTCCTTCGTCCCGCAAGTGGTGGGAGACGCCGTGCTCGTCGGCGGACTCCACGAGCAGTGGCGCGAGGGCGGCGTCCACGTCGGCGCTTCCGGAAGTGGCTTCGCGCAACGCGGCCAGGAACACCTCCTCCAGCGCTGTTCGCAGTCGCAGCAGGTCGAGGTCCCACTCCCAGTCGGGGCTGACGCCGGCGAAGCCCTGGTAGTGCAGTTCGTAGCAGGTGTACAGGGCCAGCTGGACGTCGTCGCCGAGGGGGTCGCAGTCCGCCAGCTGCGGGGCCGGCAGTTGATCGCTCCGGCCGCTCAGCGCTGCCAGCAGCGCGGCTGACACCGGACCGCGGGGTTGCGGCAGTGCTGCGGGAGCCGAGGTGGGAGGTCGTACCGCTGTCATCCGTTCCTGCCTTTCTCGTGGTTGCGGAGACGTCGTGGAGCGTCGCGGGTCAAGGCGATGTCCGCTGCACGTCGGTGGTTGCGTCGGACAGCACCGGCCGGGCTGCCTCGCTCTCTTCCCAACAGGTCTGCTCGGCCAGGTAGTGGGTCAGCGCTGCCAGGCCGTGCCGGGCGCTGCGGCGCTGCCGGTCCGCTCCGGTGCCGTGCTGCAGCAGCCATCGCAGGTTGCTGCGAACCCAGGCCAGTTCGTTGCTGTCCTCCAGCGCGGGAGTGATCTTGCGGATCAGCGCGCGCACCATCTCCGCTGCCGGCACGCGCTTCGCCTGCCACGGGTCGACCGCGAAACCCCGCAGGCCGTACCGGGCCGCTGCCCACAGCGCGGCGGCCGCCACTTGATCGCTGATCACCGGCGCCGGTCGACCTCGTTCGATCTCGGTGATGGCCGCGCGCACCAGGCCTCGGACCAGCGCGGCCTGCAGCACGGCTTCGCCCGCAGTGGGGGGAACGTCGGCGGCCCGCACTTCCACGGTCTGGAACAGTTCGCTGGGTCGGGCCAGCCAGAAGGTCATCCGGGAATCGACCAGGCAGCCGCAGTCCACCAGCTTGCCGAGCTCGGCGTCGTAGTCCTGCACCGACTGGAAGTGCGGCGGCACGCCGGCCCCCGGGAACCTCGTCTGCTGCACCATCCGCCAGCTGGCGTAGCCGGTGTCGGCCCCGTTGCAGAATGGGGAGTTGGCCGAGATCGCCAGCAGGGTCGGCAGCCACGGGCGCAGGTGGTTGATGATCTCCACCGCGGTGCTGCGGTCGGCGGCTCCGACGTGCACGTGGCAGCCGCACGTCTGGTAATCGGCGACGACGCCGCGGTAGAGGTCGGTGATGCGTTCGAACCTGGCGCCGTCACCGGGCAGGAACCGGGTCTGGCCGGGGGGTGTTCCGGACGCTGCCAACAACCCCTGGTGCTCCCGCGCGGCGCGGGCCAGCAGGCGCCGTCCGCTGCGCAGTTGGCCGCGGAGTTCGCTGAGCGTGTCGCAGATTCCGGTGGTGGCTTCGAGTTGGCTGGCCGCCAGTTCCGGCTTCAGCCGGCCCTGCCAGTCCGGGGCTGTGGTGCGCAACTGTTCCAGGATTGTTGCGGCCGCGGGTACTGGAGCCCCTGACTTCGGGTCCAGCAGCAGAAATTCCTCTTCCATCCCCACGCTGGCGTTGGGGCTGGGCGCGCGCGCAGATCCCATCGTGCTACGGCTACCCCGCATTGCCCGTGGTGAAGCCTGCCGCGCGGGAGGCGGCACCGCGTGGCTCGGGATCGACGGATCTTGCGGGGGCGCCGGTGGCGGAGCGGTGGAGTGCGCACGTCCACGAGGTGCCGGGCTGGGCGTGCTGGCGGGCGTTCGGTGGGGCTCGCTGCGATCCGGCACCGCTGCAAACGAAATGAAAATTGCTCACAAAAGACTGTTGCCGGCTGACCGGGGCGAACGGGGTGGGGCGTAGAGTTCCGCGCGGACTTTTCGCGGGGAGGCAACATGCGGCAGGGATTGGGCGAGAAACTCGGAGTGGGGTGGACGTTGCACGGGGACGGGCGAACGCCCCGTCCCGGTGAGGCGGTGGCACCCGGCGAACGGCTGTCGTGGTCGCGCACCGTTGCGCTGGGCGGTCAGCACGTGGTGGCGATGTTCGGGGCCACCTTCGTGTTCCCGGTGCTGATGGGATTGGACCCGAACCTGGCCATCCTGGTCTCCGGAGCGGCCACGATCCTGTTCCTGCTGATCGTCCAGGGGAAGGTGCCCAGCTACCTGGGCAGCAGCGCCTCCTTCGTCGGCGCGGTGGCCATGATCCGAGCCGCAGGCGGGGACAGCTCCACCGTCACCGGCGCCGTTCTGGTGTGCGCGCTCGTGCTCGCTGCGGTCGGCGTGCTGATCCACTACATCGGCGCCGGCGCGGTGCACCGCGTGCTGCCACCGGCCGTCTCCGGGGCGGTGGTGATGCTGATCGGGTTCAACCTGGCCCCGGTGGTGGCGGAGACCTACTGGCCGCAGGACCAGTGGATCGCGCTGATCACCATGCTCGTGGTGCTCGGCTGCAGCGTCCTGCTGCCGGGGTTCTGGGCCCGCATCGCGGTGTTCCTCGGCCTGGTCAGCGGGTACTTGCTGTCCTGGGTGTTCGACCTGGCCTTCGGGCCCATCACCGCGGTGGACGCCAACGGCGCGGTGAACGAGCACCTGCGGGTGGACCTCAGCGGGGTCGCCGAGGCCCCCTGGTTCGGTCTGCCCGCTCTGCACGGCCCCTCGTTCGACGCCTCCGCGATCCTGGTCGTCCTCCCGGCGGTGATCGCCCTGGTCGCCGAGAACACCGGCCACGTCAAGGCGGTGGCGGAGATGACCCGCACCAACCTGGACGCGAGCCTGGGCAGGGCGATCTTCGCCGACGGTTTCGCCAGCGCGCTGTCCAGTTCGATCGGCGGTCCGCCCACCACCACCTACGCGGAGAACATCGGTGTCATGGCAGCCACCCGGGTGTACTCCACGGCGGCGTACTGGGTGGCCGCCGTGGTGGCGGTCGTGCTGGGGCTGTGCCCGAAGTTCGGGGCTCTGGTGGCGGCCATACCGGGTGGGGTGCTCGGTGGCATCACCGTGGTGCTCTACGGGATGATCGGCTTGCTGGGCGCCAAGATCTGGATCGAGAACAAGGTCGACTTCGCCGACCCGGTGAACCTGCTGCCGCTGGCGGCTGGACTGGTGATCGCCATCGGCGGGGTGTCGCTGCAGATCACCGAGCAGTTCAGCCTGGGCGGCATCGCGCTCGGCACCATCGTGGTCCTGCTCGGCCACCACGTGCTGCGCGCCGTCTCCTCCCGGGAGCGGGCGCGGTCGTGAACCGCTCTCGGCCCGCCGGGCCGGTCACCGCGCGGTCTTCTCGAGCATCTTGCGGATCTCGGTCACGGCCCGCCGGCTGGCCCGGTTGGCGCCGATGGTGCTGGCCGACGGCCCGTAGCCGAGCAGGTGGAGTCGGGGTTCTGCGACGGCCCGAGTGCCGTCCACCCGGATCCCGCCGCCGGGTTCGCGCAGGTGCAGCGGTGCCAGGTGAGCGACGGACGGGCGGAAGCCGGTCGCCCACAGCAGCACGTCCACGCGCTTCGTGCGCCCATCCGGCCAGCGCACTCCGTGTTCGGTGATCTGCTCGAACATCGGCGACCGCTGGAGGACGCCCCGCTCCAGGGCAGCTCGCACAGCCGGGGTGGCCGGGATCTTGGTGGCGCTGACGACGCTGCCGGGCGGTTCGCCGTCGCGCACCCGGCGGGCCACTTCGGCCACGGCGGCGCGCCCCTGCTCCGCGGTGAACTCGGTGCCGGTGAACTCCGGCGGGCGTCTGGTGACCCAGCTGACGCTGGTGACCTCCGAGATCTCCAGCAGGTGTTCGACCGCGGAGATCCCGCCGCCGACCACCATGACGTGCTGGCCGCTGAATTCCTGGGGGTCGCGGTAGTCGGCGGTGTGCAGCTGCCGTCCGCGGAACCGGTGCTGGCCCGGGTAGTGGGGCCAGAAGGGGGTTTCCCAGGTTCCCGTGGCGTTGATGACCGCGCGGGCGGCGAAGACGCCCGCAGAGCTCTCCACCGCCAGGTGGTCGATGTCGGGGCGCACCGCGGTGACTTTGACCGGGCGGAGCACCGGGAGCTCGAAAGCCGCTTCGTAGGCGCCGAAGTACTCCGGTACCGCTTCGGCGGCCGGTCGTCCCGGGGTGCTGGGCGGCAACGGCATGCCGGGAAGCGGGTGAATGCCGTGGACGGACTCCAGGCGCAAGCCCGGCCACCGGTGCTGCCACGCCCCGCCCGGGCCGTCGTTGCGGTCCAGCACGACGTGCTCGATCCCGTTGCGGCGCAAGTGGTAAGAGGCGGAGAGCCCGGCCTGGCCGGCACCGATCACCACCACTTCGGTGAACTGCACGCCCAGATCAACCGACCGCCGGCCCCGCTTGTTCCGAAGCGCCTTAGCCCTAACAGGTGCGACGCACGACACACTGCAGCCCAGGTATTAAGTGGGCCGAACATGGTTTTAAGATTGGCGGCGAAATACCCTGTTTCTCCACCAAACCTTCTTCCGACTGGCCTGCTTTTGTGTTCATTGGTGCGCGCATGTTCGGAAGACGGGGCGGCTCGTAGAAAGGAGGCAAGAAGTGGCAACGGTGTGGGCGGCCCTGATGGCCGAAGCGCTGGTGATGTTTGCGGCAGCATTGTGGGCGATCAAGCGTGTCAACCGGTCGTCGGAGAACGCCCCTGGCCAGGTCGCTGAGCAGGTCAACGTGCTGACCGAGAAAGTCGCCTGACATAGCGCGCCACCGGGCTTGTTCTCGAGCCGGGAACAAGCCCGCAGCCCATTGGGGCATTCAAATCGTTTTTCACCCTTCTTTCGTTACAGCTTTTAATAAAAATTTCTCGCCACGGCGGGTGCCGTCCACGACGCCATTTTTCCGCCGCGGCCATTTTCCCTACCCTTTGGTACAAACGGCGCCATGATCGGGCGGGAGTCGCGCCGCGCGGAGCGTTCTGCCGCCCGTGGCCGCTAAGGTGAGCCGGACCGGTTCGACCGATCGGAAGGGTATCCGTGACACCTCCGGAACAATCCCGTAGTTTGCAGTCCTCCGCGGTTCGCGTTGCCGAGCGACCTCGGCCGAACTGGCCCCCGCTGCGCGACTACTGGACGTTTCTGCAGCGTGTGGTGCGCAACCCGGGCCTCGTTGGTGCTGTGGCGCCGAGCTCGCCGGAGCTGGCCGCGGCGATGGCCGCGGTGGTGCCCAGCACGGGAAGCCCAGTGGTGGTGGAACTCGGTCCGGGCACCGGGGCGTTGAGCAGGGCCATCTCGCAGCGCCTGCCCGAGTCCGGGCGGCACATCGCGATCGAGCTGGATTCCGGCATGGTGGAGCACCTGCGAGCCGAGCTGCCCTGGCTGGAAGTGATCCAGGGCGATGCCGCTGAGCTGACCGCGCTGCTGGACAAGGCCGGGGTGAGCAGGGCGGACGTGGTGATCAGCGGTCTTCCGTGGGCGGTCTTCTCCGCGGAGCTGCAGCGGAAGATCCTCACCGAAGTCGGCCTGGCCCTCTCCGCCACGGGTGCCTTCACCACGTTCACCTACCTGCACGCGACCGGCATGAAGAGCGCCCGGAGGTTCCGGCAGCAGCTGGAGTCGAACTTCGACGAGGTGCTGGTCACCCGGACGGTGTGGCGGAACGTGCCGCCGGCGCTGTTCTACGTCTGCCGTCGTCCGTTGACGGCAGGCACCCAGGCCTGAAGCAGCGCCGCGAACGAAAAAGGAGCGGGGCTGGTGCGCTTGTGACGCACCAGCCCCGCTCTGCACTTACCTGCTGGATGAGCAGGAGATCAGGAGCGGACCATCTTGCGCAGCACGTACTGCAGGATGCCGCCGTTGCGGTAGTAGTCCGCCTCGCCGGGGGTGTCGATCCGCACGACCGCGTCGAACTCGACGGTGGAGCCGTCCTCCTTGCGCGCGGTCACCTTGACGGTCCGCGGGGTCTCTCCCTCGTTGAGCTTGGTGATGCCCTCGATGTCGTAGACCTCGGTGCCGTCCAGCCCCAGCGACTCGGCCGACTGGCCCTCCGGGAACTGCAGCGGGATGACGCCCATGCCGATCAGGTTCGAGCGGTGGATGCGCTCGAACGACTCGGCGATGACCGCCCGCACCCCGAGCAGCCGGGTGCCCTTGGCAGCCCAGTCGCGCGAAGAACCGGAGCCGTACTCCTTGCCGCCGAGGACCACCAGCGGGATGTTCTTGGCGGCGTAGTTCTGCGCGGCGTCGTAGATGGTGTTCTGCGGGCCGCCTTCCTGGGTGAAGTCGCGGGTGTAGCCGCCCTGGACGCCGTCCAGCAGCAGGTTGCGCAGCCGGATGTTGGCGAAGGTGCCCCGGATCATCACCTCGTGGTTACCGCGGCGGGACCCGTAGGAGTTGAAGTCCTTGCGGTCGATGCCGCGCTCCTGCAGGTACTTGCCGGCCGGCGAGTCCGGCTTGATGGCACCCGCCGGGGAGATGTGGTCGGTGGTGACCGAGTCGCCGAGCCGAGCCAGCACCCGGGCTCCCTTGATGTCCTCGACCGGCTGCGGCTCCAGGGTCATGCCCTCGAAGTACGGAGGCTTGCGCACGTACGTCGAGTTCGGGTCCCACTCGAAGGTCTCGCCCTCCGGCGTGGGCAGCGACTGCCAGCGCTCGTCGCCCTTGAAGACGTCGGCGTAGTCCTTGGTGAACATCTCCTTGGAGATCGCCGAGTCGATGACCTCCTGGATCTCCTGCGGCGACGGCCAGATGTCGCGCAGGTAGACCGGGTTGCCCTCGGTGTCGGTGCCCAGCGGGTCGTTCTCGAAGTCGAAGTCCATCGACCCGGCCAGCGCGTAGGCGATCACCAGCGGCGGCGAGGCCAGGTAGTTCATCTTGACGTCGGGGTTGATCCGGCCCTCGAAGTTGCGGTTGCCGGACAGCACCGACACCACGGACAGGTCGTTCTCCTGCACGGCCTTGGAGATCTCCTCCGGCAGCGGACCGGAGTTGCCGATGCAGGTGGTGCAGCCGTAGCCGACCAGGTGGAAGCCCAGCTTCTCCAGGTACGGCCACAGACCGGCCTTCTCGTAGTAGTCGGTGACGACCTGCGACCCCGGGGCCATCGAGGTCTTCACCCACGGCTTGGTGGCCAGGCCCTTGTTGACGGCGTTGCGGGCCAGCAGTGCGGCGCCGAGCATCACCGACGGGTTGGAGGTGTTGGTGCAGGAGGTGATGGACGCGATCACCACGGCACCGTGGTCCAGCTCGAACTCGCCGAGCTCGCTCGAGGAGACCTTCACCGGGTTGGACGGACGACCCTGGTCAGCGGCCGCCGCGCTGGCGACGTGCGGCTTGCCGGCGCCGTTCTCGGCGTGGCCGTAGCTGGGGGCGTCGCTGGCCGGGAACGACTCCTCCGAAGCCTCGTCGACCGGGGAGCCGGTGCTGGCGGGGACGTAGTCCTTCAGCGCGGCGCGGAACGCCGGCTTGGCCTCGCTGAGGTTGATCCGGTCCTGCGGGCGCTTCGGGCCGGCGATCGACGGCACGACGGTGGACAGGTCGAGCTCGAGGTACTCGGAGTACTCCGGCTCGATCGACGGGTCGTGCCACAGGCCCTGCTCCTTGGCGTAGGCCTCGACCAGCGCGACCTGCTCGTCGGACCGGCCGGTGAGCTTGAGGTAGCGGATCGTCTCCTCGTCGATCGGGAAGATCGCGCAGGTCGAGCCGAACTCCGGGCTCATGTTGCCGATGGTGGCCCGGTTGGCCAGCGGCACCGAGGCGACACCGGAGCCGTAGAACTCGACGAACTTGCCCACCACGCCGTGCTTGCGCAGCATCTCGGTGATGGTCAGCACCACGTCGGTCGCGGTGGCACCGGCCGGGATCTCACCGGTGAGCTTGAAACCGACCACGCGCGGGATGAGCATCGAGACCGGCTGGCCGAGCATGGCGGCCTCGGCCTCGATACCGCCGACGCCCCAGCCCAGCACACCGAGGCCGTTGACCATGGTGGTGTGCGAGTCGGTGCCGACGCAGCTGTCCGGGTAGGCCTGGCCGTTGCGGGCCATGACGCCGCGGGCCAGGTGCTCGATGTTGACCTGGTGGACGATACCGGTGCCGGGCGGAACGACCTTGAACTCCTTGAAGGCGTTCTGGCCCCAGCGCAGGAACTGGTAGCGCTCCTTGTTGCGGCCGTACTCGAACTCGACGTTGCGCTGGAAGGCGTCCGGCTTGCCGAAGACGTCGATGATGACCGAGTGGTCGATGACCAGCTCGGCCGGCGCCAGCGGGTTGACCTTGCTGGTGTCACCGCCGAGCTCGGCGACGGCCTCCCGCATGGTCGCCAGGTCGACCACGCAGGGAACACCGGTGAAGTCCTGCATGATCACCCGGGCCGGGGTGAACTGGATCTCGGTGCTGGGGTCGGCCTTGGCGTCCCAGTTGCCCAGCGCGCGGACGTGGTCGGCGGTGATGTTCACGCCGTCCTCGTTGCGCAGCAGGTTCTCGAGGAGGATCTTGAGGCTGTAGGGCAGGCGCTGTACACCGTCGACAGCGTTGAGGCGGAAGATCTCGTAGGAGTTGTCTCCCACCTTCAGCGTGTCGCGGGCGCCGAAGCTGTTCTTGCTCGCAGGTGCAGTCACGTTCAACTCCATCTCGCGACGGGCGCAAGTTCGGGAACGGTGGCGAGTCTCGCGCACATTGGCCGGGAGCGCGCGAGACCCGGTCTCACCAGTAACAGTACGCTTGTCCTGTATTTGCCCACAAGCGAGGGTAGGGGAAGCGGTGATCACATGTATCAGCAGGTTTAAAACCAGCGATTTTCCGATCCCGGACAAAAAGTGGGACGGAAGTACCGGAACGGTTCCCGTGCGGCGCGCCGCTCGTGATTGGATGGTCGGGTGCGCGAGCTGACCAACAACGCCAAGGCCGTTGGCGTGGGCGCAGCGGCCATCTCCGCCTTCTGCTTCGGTGGTTCGGGACCGTTCGCCAAACCGCTGATCGCCGCCGGGCTCAGCTCGGTGGAAGTGGCCTGGCTGCGACTGGCCGGCGGAGCCCTGCTGATGCTTCCCTTCGCGCTGCGCCACACCGCGGTGCTGCGGCAGGCGCCGAAGCTGCTCATCGCCTACGGCTTGTTCGCCATCGCCGGCGTGCAGGCCTTCTACTTCGCAGCGATCGCCAGCGTTCCGGTCGGAGTCGCCCTGCTGATCGAATTCCTGGGGCCGGTCCTCGTGCTCGGCTGGATCCGCCTGGTCCGCCGGCAGCCGGTCAGCCGCACCGCGATGACCGGCATCGTCCTCGCCGTAGCCGGACTGACCTGCGTCGTGGAGCTGTGGAGCGGACTGGGCTTCCACCCGGCCGGGCTGGTGCTGGCGCTCGGCGCGGCCGGCTGCCAAGCGGCGTTCTTCCTGCTGTCCGACAGCAGCGGCGCCGTGCACCCGGCAGCGCTCGCCGCCTACGGGCTGCTGCTCGGAGCAGTGGTGGTGGGGGTGCTGGCCCGGCCGTGGGAGATGCCGTGGGAACTGCTGGCCGGCGACGTCGAGTTGGCCGGCCACGGGTTCCCGACGGTGCTGGCCGTCGGCTGGATCGTGGTGATCAGCACGGTGGCCGCCTACCTCACCGGCATCATCGCGGTGCGCAAGCTGTCCCCACCGGTGGCCGGAGGCGTGGCCTTCCTGGAACCGGTCGTGGCCACCGTGCTGGCCTGGTTGCTGCTGGGGGAGAGCCTGGGCGGGCTCCAGCTGTTCGGTGGGGCGTTGATCCTGCTGGGCGCCTACATCGCCCAGCGCGCTGTGCCGGCCGAGCGGACCAGCCGGCCCCGGGCCGCCGAGCCCGCCGGCTGAGCCGGCGGGTCAGGACGCGGGCTGGAGCACCCGCATGACCAAGTGCCGGACGAGGGACTCGATCAGCGCGACGGCCACACTGGTCACAACGGTGGTGAGGAAGTTCGGCATGGTCTCCGCTCCGTGGTTTCCTGCTGGACACCACCACCGTGCGCGAGCCCGGTTAGTCGGCCCTGGAGCGGAGGTTGCTGGAAATTTAACTCGGGCTGAAAAGACGCGGTGATCGCTTGACAGTCGACCACTTCTGCCACAGCAGCACCACCACGGCAGCGGCCAGGGCCGCGGCGAGGGCGATGCCCCAGTGCTGCGGCCACAGCGGCCGGTTGCCGAAGAAGTGGCTCAGCCCGGGGATCTGGACGAGGGCGGCGAGCAGCAGCAGCGAGCCGAGGCTGGCGGCGAGCACCGTCGAGCTGCGGTAGCGCGCGGCCAACGTCTGCGCCAACTGCGCGGCCACCAGCGCCACCAGTCCCGTGGTGCGCGCCTGCCCCGGAGTGCCGACCACCCGGGCCGCCAGCCAAGCCAGTCCCGCAGCGCCCGCCGTGACCGCAGCGCGCAAGCAGGTGTCGCGGGCCAGTGCTTCGCCCAGCGATGCCTCCGGTCCCTCGGCCAACAGCTGTTCCGGTGTGACGTGCACCGGCGGGCGCACCGCGATCGCGATGGCCGGCAGCACATCGGTGAGCATGTTGACCACCAGCAGCTGGCGGGCGTTCAGCGCTCCGCCGCCGAGCAGGCCCGTGGCCAGCGCGTAGCCGATCTCCCCCAGGTTGCCGCCGAGCAGGAGGGACAGCGCGTCGCGCACCGAGACCCACATGCCGCGACCCTCGATGATGCCGCGGGTGAGCGTTTCGATCCGGTCGTCGCTGACCACGAGATCAGCCGCCTGCCGGGCCGCGGAGGTCGCTCGCGAGCCGAAGGCGATGCCCACGTCGGCCAAGCCGATGGCGGGCACGTCGTTGGCGCCGTCCCCGGTCATCGCCACGGTCCTGCCGGTCTCCTGCAGCAGGCGGACGATGCGCGCCTTCTGCGCCGGGCTCACCCGGGCGAAGACGGCCGCTTTCGGCAGCACCTCGCGCAGCTCGGCGTCGTCCAGGGCTTCCAGCTCGGCCCCGGAGAGCACCCGGCGATCGCCCAGGATGCCCAGTTCGGTGGCGATGGCTTCGGCAGTGGTCGGGTGATCCCCGGTGATCATGACCACTTCGACGCCGGAGCGCTCGAGAGCGGTGACGGCCTCGGCCGCGGCCGGGTGCACCGGATCGGCCAAGGCGATCAGCCCCACCAGCTCCAGCTCGGCAACGCTGCCCTCGTCCAGGGTGAAGTCCTCGGGCACCCGGCGTTCGGCTATCGCCAGCACGCGGAAGCCCCGCAAGGCGAGGTCCTCGACACCGGCCTCCACCTGTTCGCGCCCGGTGGCGTCGAAGTCGCGGAGGCCGTCCGGATGACGCCATCCGCTGCACCGGTCGAGCACCACCTCCGGGGCGCCCTTGACCGAGAGCAGGCCGCCGCTGTGCACGGCGTGGAAACCGCGGGACGGCTCGAACGGGAGCTCGGCCGAAACGGGGTGCGCGGCAGTGGGAACCCCGGCTTCGGCGGCCCCGGAGAGCACCGCCTGATCGGTGGGGTGGGGGAGCGGTTGGCCATCGGGGCGAGGCGTGGCGCGCACCGCCGCCGCCAGGACGTCGCCCACCCAGCTCTCCGGTGAGCGGACGGGACGCTCCGCCACCCCGTTGGACACCGCCCCCAGCGCGATCTTCCCCTGGGTGAGGGTGCCTGTTTTGTCGAAGCAGAGCACATCGACCCGGCCCAAGGCCTCGATCGTGCGGGGGCTGCGCACCAGCACGCCGCGGGCGGCGAGACGACGAGCGGCGGCCAGCTCGGCCAAGGTGGCCACGAAGGGGAGTCCTTCCGGGACGGCGGCCACCGACAGGCCGATCGACCTGGCCACGGCTTGCGCCAGCGGGACCCGGCGCAGCAGGTCCATTCCGAACAGCACCACCCCGGCTCCGGCGGACAGCGGGAGCACTCGGGTGGTCAGCCGGGCCAGGCGGGCTTCCACCCCGTTCGGTTCGACCGCGGGGGCGGCGCCTGCCGAGCTCCTGCCGAGTTCGGTGTTCTCCCCGGTGGCCACGACGACCGCTGTTCCGGATCCACTTGCGACACTGGTGCCCTGGTACAGCATGCAGCGCCGATCAGCAGTCGTCGCGGCCGTCGTGGCCGCGGTGTCCTTGACGACCGGCAAGGACTCTCCAGTCAAAGTGGACTCGTCTGTTTCCAGGCCGTCCACTTCCAACAACCGGCAGTCGGCCGGGACCCAGTCGCCGGCCCGCAGTTCTATGACGTCCCCGACGAGCAGGTCCTCGGCCGGTACCAGTTCGGTCTTCCTCCCACGGCGCCTCCTGGCCAGCACCTGGTTGGTGGCCAGGAGCTGCTTGAGCTCGCGATCGGCGGAGACCCGCTGCGCGGCCTCCACCAGTGCGGAGATGCCGAGCACCGCGCCGATGAAAAGAGCGTCCAGCGGTGAGCCCAGGGCGGCCGACAACACCGCGCCCACGCCGAGCACCGGGGTCATCGGATTGGCCAAGGACTGCAGCACCGTGCCGGCGAAGCCGAGACCGGTCGGGCCGGAGTCGGCGTCCGTCTCTCTCGCTCGGGCCTGAGCTGCGGGCAGGCCCCGTTCAGAAGTGGCCAAGGTGCTCAGGACCGCCGCCACCGGCATGGTGTGCCACGGGATCCGGTCCTGCGGTACCGGCGGTGCCCGGTTGCCTGCTCGCAGGGCCAGCCACACGCCGGTGGCCAGGGAGAACAAGGACGTTCCCGAGCTGGCCACCGAAACTCGGGAGGAAGCTCCGCGAGCCGGGCCCAGCAGGGCGACGACCGCGCTCAGGCATGCCCCGGCGACAGCAGCTGCTGCCGCGTACCGACTCGCCTTCCGCGCCTCCTCCGTGGCGCGCAGCAGCAGGTGCACCAGAGCCGGGGTCGGGCAGAGGAGATCAGCGGCCCACGTCGGGTTGTCCTTTGTGCACAGTCCAATGCCAACATCGGCGGCGGCCAGCGCAGCAGCGGTACCGGAGGAGACGACAACGACGGTGGCCCCTTCGCGCTGCAACTGGCGCACCGAGTCGGCGAGCTGCTCCCCCGCGGGAAGCACCCGGTCCACCGCCAGCCGCTGCGCCAAGTGGTGATCGACGTCCGCGATCGCCACGGTCCCGACCGGTCGCGCCGCGGCGACGAGCTCCTCCGCCAGCGGGGCCAATTCGGCGATGATGCTCACCAGCGCGACCGGGCGATCGTCGTGCAGCAGCCACCACAAGTCAGCTCCCCGCGAGCGGTGCTCCTCGAAGGCAGCGCGCACGTGAGCGGGGAACCGCTGGACCCCTCCGGTGACCGGACGAGCGCTCCACCCGTCCCGGTGCCGGGACCGCCGCGGCCGCTGCGGGTCGATGACTTCGCTGGCGCGGGCGTAGTAGGAGGCCGAGTCGTCGGGGGCCGGGTCCAGCGGTACCACCGCATCGATCATCTTGCGCCCGGTGAGCAGCACCGGGGCGTCGAAGACCACCGCGTCGACCCGGTCGAGCCGGCGAACCGCCTCCGGCATCAGCACCAGCCCACCGCGGGTGGCCACGGTGGTGCTCAACTGGGCGGCGAACCCTTCTCGCCCGGACTTGGCGGCCCGGGGAACGCCGGCGCTGAGCACCGCGGACGCCCGTTGCGGATTCCGCGTGAGGGCCAGCGCGGCGCCGGATCCGGCCAGCGCGAGCATGCCCAGCGCATCGGCGGTGCGCTCCACCGGCCCGGGGCGCAGCGGCCGGGGGCGTGACCGGACCTCGAAGGAGGTGCCGTGGTCGGACGAGTCGGCCCAGTGCGCCCACGAGCGGTGCCGGGCCGCGGTTTCCCGGTACTTGACGAACCGGCTGGCCGTCTGGCTGATCGCCGAAACGGGGTTGCCGCTCACGCTGTGCACCAGGGAGTTGCCCAAGGTCAAGACGGTCTCGGTGGCGCTCGGGCCCAGGCGGCGTTCCAATCGGGCCCGAAACCGCGGAACCGAGTCCAGCAGGGAGAGGGAGCTCACCACCGCCGACGGTGCGGTCCGCACGGGGAGGACCGCGCTGAGCGCGGCGAACCCCACGCCGAAGAATTCGGCGGCGAGCGCGGTGAAGTCCTGCAACAGCACCTCGGCGTTGCCCGGGTGGTTGACGCTCGCCCGGGGGATGCCGGTCAAGTCGTGCTGCGCTTCCAGGTCGTTGATCAGGGGATGGAAGGCGCTGACGTCGACCACGTCGGGGTCGAAGCGGATCACCACCCTGCCCAGGGCAGGGTTCACCGTGGCGTGGTGCACCCCTTCCAGCGAGGTGAGCCGGTCGGCCAGTTCCTGGGCGATGGCTTCGGTTCCCGGTCTGTGCAGTCCTCGGACCTCGAGGTAGCACAACCCGTCGCGGTGCCACACCCGGCGTCCCGGGGAGAGCGAGGTCGTTGCCCGGAGCACGTCGACGACCGGCGCCACCGCCTGCCGGGCTGCCGCGAGCACCCGTCCGAGCATTCAGCTCTCCGGGGCGGTCACGCGCTCTTGCCCGAACCGGCCGGCTCCGCTTGCTGGCGCGCCATGCGCTGGACCAGCGCTCCGCCGACCCCGATGGCCACCGCCACCGGCCACTCGATCAGGCTGAACGCAGCACTGGCGGCCAACCCGCCGTAGAACAGGGCCTGCTCCCGGGAGGGCATGTTGGCGCGCACTGATTCCACAGCCGAGGTCAACTGCTGTCCACCCGGCAGCGCTGGCAGTTCGATTCGGCGGGTGCGCAGCTGCGCTGTCACGTAGGGGACCTGGATGCTCGGGCCGGACGGCCGGCTGCGCTGCTCGCCCGCTGCCCCCCGGGTGTTCGCGGCAGCTGGTTGCCGGGCGGTGGACCTGCGGGATTGCCTCTGCTGGCCACCCCGCGTTGTCCTCGAACTCGTAGTCGCCATGATCGCCCCCCGCTCAACCGTATTGGTCCTACCCAGCCTAAGCCGGATGGCCGTGTTGAGTAACCTGGAAGACCGGTCGGCGACTGGCCCGAACGGTGCATTTGCGGACTTCCGCCGGGGTTTCCCGGTGGTGGCAGGCGGTTCGGCCGCGGTTCGCGGGGCGCTGCGCCGGTGCGAGCGGGCCGAGGAGGCACCGCGAGACGTCCGGGAACGCGTTCGCGGTGAACGCTCCGAGCAGCGGGCTCTGCCCACTGCGGTGGCGTGCCCGGGGCTGGGGAAATCGTGCGCCCCCGTTCGCGTCAGCCGGCACGAGCGGCGTTGTTGACGAGCCGGGAATCCTGCGACGGCGGCAGCGGGGGAGTTCGGCGCAGCGAGCGCCGTCGAGTGCGCACCGCGGTGCGGCGGAAAGCGGGGATTGCCGCTCGAGCCGGAGCGTCCGCCCGCTCTCGGCGCTCGTGGCGGGTGATGGAACACCGCGGTGGAGTCCTGCGGTGCTCCGGGACTGGCTGCGGCCAGCTCGCGCGCCTGAGGAGTCCGTGGTTCTCGCCTCCTGCGGAGCGCAGGTCGTCCCGGGGTGCCCGGATTCACCGCAGGTGGATCGGCATGGCACGGTGAGGAGGTGACACGTGGCATGGACGCAGCAGCCGAGTGGCAGCGGGCGCGAGAACTGTTCAGCAAGGCACGCCGCATCACCGCGCTCACCGGCGCCGGGGTGTCCACTGCCTCGGGCATTCCCGACTTCCGGGGGCCCAACGGGGTGTGGACCCGCAACCCCGCGGCTCAGCGGCTCACCGACATCGACAGCTACCGCTCCGATCCGGAGGTGCGCCGGCAGGCCTGGCGGGACCGCGCGGAACACCCCGCTTGGCGAGCCCAGCCCAACCAGGCGCACCAGGCCTTCGTGCGGCTGGAGCAGGACGGTCGGCTGCGGGCGCTGCTGACGCAGAACATCGACGAACTGCACCAGCGGGCCGGTTCGGATCCGCGGAAGGTGCTGGAGCTGCACGGCACCCTCCACCGCACCGTCTGCTTGGATTGCGGCTCCCCCGGGTCCATGCGGGAGGCGTTGGAGCGGGTCGCCGCGGGTGAAGAGGACCCGGAGTGCGAGAGCTGCGGCGGCATTCTGAAGTCGGCGACGATTTCGTTCGGCCAGGCGCTGGACCCCGAGGTGCTGCGGCAGGCGCAACACGCCGCCCTGGACTGCGACCTGTTCCTCGCCGCGGGTACTTCGCTGACCGTGCACCCGGCGGCCGGGTTGGCCGAGCTGGCGGTGCGGGCCGGAGCGGAGCTGATCATCTGCAACGCGGAGCCGACGCCGTACGACGAATTGGCTTCGGCGGTGTTGCGCGGTCAGTTGACCGAGGTGCTGCCGGAGCTGGCGGAAGTGCCGCTGGTGGAATCGCAGGAGCCGCTGCGCACGTGGGGAGACCCCAGCACCTGGGAGTGATCCGTGATCCGGCCGGGCAGCGGTGTGCCAGCATCGAGGGGTGTCTGAGTTCGCGGCGGTCGTCCTCGCCGGTGGTGCGGCGCGCCGATTCGGCGGGATCGACAAGATGCAGCTGCGGGTCGGCGGTCGCACGCTGGTGGATCGGGTGCTGGAGGCGGTGGCGGACGCCGCTCCTGTTGTCGTGGTGGGACCGTCCAGGCCGGTCTCCGTCCCGGTGCTGTGGACGCGGGAGACCCCGCCGGGGAGCGGGCCGCTGGCCGGGTTGGCGGCAGGGCTGGCGCTGGTGCCGGAGAGCGCGGAGCTGGTCGCCGTGCTGGCGGGGGATCTGCCGCTGTTGAGCCATCGCACCGTGGCTCGGATGCGCGCGGCGCTGCTCGGTTCTCGAGCGGCTGGGGCGGTGCTGGTGGATCCCGCTGGGTACCCGCAGTGGCTGACCGGTGTGTGGCGAGCGGGGGAGTTGCGGCGGGCGCTGCCGGAGGACGTGCGCGACCGGTCGGTCCGCTCGGTGCTGGGGGAGCTCGGTCCGCTGCGCATTCCCGCGAGCCCTCGGGAAGCGGCGGATGTGGACACTCCGCAGGACCTGAGTCGGATCCAGCGCTACGGCTGAGGGCGCGCCGCTCGAGAGCTGGGGGAGGGATCGCCCGCAAAATTATAATTACTTCTATTCTTTCAGTGTTGATTGAAATTAAACCTCCTGGAGGCGCACCGGAACCGCACGGAGGGAAGAGCCCCGGTTTTACAGCAGTCACACCCGGAATGCGATTGGCTGAGAGCGGGAACCGCCCCGCTCGGGTGGACGACCGAGCACGTGCCAGGATCTTGAGTGGCGTGACAGGCCAGCAGAACACCGCCTGCGAACCAGTTCTCGGCGGGTGGGAACAGGAGGTTGGAAAGTGACCGAGGCCGGCAACGGGGAGAACGCCGACACGCGTCCGGCCGGGCAGGTGACGACACCGGCGCAGGACGCCCAGCTGCTGGAGCGCACCGTCTTCGAGGTCAAGCGGGTCATAGTCGGCCAGGACCGGCTCGTCGAACGCATGCTGGTCGGCCTGCTGGCCAAGGGGCACATCCTGCTGGAAGGCGTGCCCGGCGTGGCCAAGACGCTGGCGGTGGAAACCTTTTCCAAAGTGGTCGGCGGTTCCTTCGCCCGCCTGCAGTTCACCCCCGACCTCGTGCCCGCCGACATCCTCGGCACCCGCATCTACCGGCAGGGCAGCGAGAGCTTCGACGTCGAGCTAGGCCCGGTGGTGGCCAACTTCGTGCTGGCCGACGAGATCAACCGCGCGCCGGCCAAAGTCCAGTCCGCGCTGCTGGAGGTGATGGCGGAGCGGCACGTGTCGATCGGCGGCCAGAGCTTCCCCATGCCTTCGCCGTTCTTGGTGCTGGCCACGCAGAACCCGATCGAGAACGAAGGGGTCTACCCGCTGCCGGAGGCCCAGCGCGACCGCTTCCTGTTCAAGCTCCCCGTGGAATACCCCTCGGCGGAGGAAGAGCGGGAGATCATCTACCGGATGGGGACGAGCCAACCGGAGCCGCTGCAGGTGCTCGACCCGCAGGAACTGATCCGGCTGCAGGAAGTCGCCTCGAACGTTTTCGTCCACCACGCGCTGGTGGACTACGTCGTCCGCCTCGTGGTGGCCACCCGCACCCCGGCGGAGCACGGCTTGTCCGACATCGCCGGCTGGATTTCCTACGGGGCGTCGCCGCGGGCCAGTCTGGGAATCGTGGCCGCTGCCCGAGCGCTGGCGCTGGTGCGCGGACGGGACTACGTGCTGCCGCAGGACGTGGTGGACGTGGTGCCGGACGTGCTGCGGCACCGACTGGTGCTGTCCTACGACGCGCTGGCGGACGGCGTTCCGGCCGACCACATCGTGCACCGGGTGCTGCAGACGGTTCCGCTGCCCCAGGTGGCCGCGCGCCCGCAGAGCGGTGCTCCGGTGGCGGCGGGCTTCCGGCAGCCCCCGAGGGGGAACAACCAGCAGTGAAGGGGGAGACGGTGGCGGGATCCACGTCCGGAGACCGTCCCGCGTGGGCACCTCCGGTGCTGGACACCGGGCGGCTGGCGGCTGCGCTGCGCTCTTTGGAGTTGACCGTGCGCGGCCGGCTGGACGGGCTGCTGCAGGGCAACCACCTCGGCCTGGTGCCCGGACCGGGGACCGAGCCCGGAGAGGCGCGGGTCTACCAGCCGGGTGACGACGTGCGGCGGATGGACTGGGCGGTGACGGCCCGGATGGGCGAACCGCACATCCGGGAGACCGTAGCCGACCGGGAACTGGAGACCTGGGCCGCGGTGGACCTCTCGCCCAGTTTGGACTTCGGTTCCGCAGCTTGTCTGAAGAGAGAGCTCGCGATCGCGGGGCTGGCCGCTGTCACGTTCCTGACCAGCGGAGGTGGCAACAGGATCGGCGCGGTGGCGGACAACGGGACCGGTCCGGTGCGCCTGCCGGCTCGCGGTGGTGCGGAGCACGCGCGGGCGTTGCTGCGGCGGGTGGCGGAGATCCCCCGAGCGGAAACAGGGACCCGGGGGGATCTCGGGAAACTGCTGGAAGCACTGCACCGGCCACCGCGGCGCCGCGGTTTGGTCGTGGTCATCTCGGACTTCCTCGGGCCCATCGACTGGCAGCGGCAGCTGCGCAGTCTCGGTGCCCGGCATTCGCTGTTGGCGATCGAGGTGGTGGATCCGCGCGATGTCGAGCTGCCGGACGTCGGCACGGTGCTGCTGGTGGACCCGGAAACCGGCAAGCGCCGCGAGGTGAGCACCACTCCGCTGCTGCGCAAGGAGTTCGCCGCTGCAGCAGCCGCGCACCGCCGGGACGTGGCGACCGCGCTGCGCCGCGCGCGGTGCGCGCACTTGGTTCTGCGCACCGATTCGGACTGGGTCGCCGAGATCGTGCGCTTTGTCGTGGCCCGCAAACGAGGCTGGTCCGGGGGAGCGGCTTGATGTTGAGCCTGTCGGGGTTCGTCGCACCGTGGTGGTTCCTGCTGCTTTTCCTGCTGGCAGCGCTGGTGGTCGGCTACTTGTGGGCGATGCGTCGCCGCCGCCGGGATTCTCTGCGGTTCAGCAACTTCGAAGTGCTGGAGCGGGTTTCGGAGAAACGCCGCAGCTGGTGGCTGCACGTCCCACCGGCGTTGCTGGCGGTGTCGCTGCTGATGTTGGTGATCGCGTTGGCGGGGCCGACTTCCGAGCAGCGCGTGCCGCGCAACCGCGCCACCGTGATGCTGGCCATCGACGTTTCGCTGTCGATGAAGGCCACCGATGTGGAGCCCAGTCGCCTGGAGGCGGCCAAGGCCGCGGCGAAGGAGTTCGCCGACAAGCTCACGCCGGGCATCAACCTCGGGCTGGTTTCCTTCGCCGGGACCGCCACGGTGCTGGTGATGCCGACGACCGACCGGGCAGCGGTCAAGCAGGCCATCGACAGCCTGCAGTTGGCGGAGGCGACGGCGACCGGGGACGGCATCAACGCGGCGATGCAGGCGATCGACTCGTTCGGGAAGATGGTCAGCGGTCCGGCCGGAGCTCCGCCGGCTCGCATCGTGCTGATGGCCGACGGCGGTCAGACGATTCCGCGGGAGCTCGACGCCCCTCGCGGGGCGTTCACCAAGGCCAGGGAAGCCAAGCAAGCCGGCATCCCGATCTCCACGATCTCCTTCGGAACGATGCACGGCAGCGTCGAGATCGAAGGCGAACGGGAGTGGGTCGAGGTCGATGACGAGACGATGCGCGAGATCGCGGAGTTGTCCGGGGGCGAGTTCTACAAGGCTGCCAGCGCCGAACAACTCCGGGATGTCTACGACACGCTCGGCGAGCAGATCGGGTACGAGCTGAAGCGGACCGACGCCAGCAAACCGTGGCTCGTGCTGGGCACGTTGTGCGCGATCGTGGCCAGTGGTGTTTCGCTGGTCCTCGGTCGCCGGTTGCCCTGACGGCTGCATGATCGGCTGGGTTCTGCCCGCTCGGCGGGGTACGTTTCCGGCGTGCCCGATCCTGTCGTCTACGGGATTCGAGAGCTCCCGCTGCTGGTGGAGCTCGGTTCGGCGTTGCTGCTGTCCAGCCTGATCGGGCTGGAGCGGGAGTTCCGGGCCAAGAGCGCCGGGTTGCGCACGCACACCCTCGTCGGGGTGGGGGCGGCCTTGTTCATGCTGGTGTCCAAGTACGCCTTCGGGGATCTGCTGGCGTTCGACCGGGTGTCGCTCGACCCTTCCCGGGTGGCCGCGCAGATCGTGTCCGGGATCGGGTTCATCGGCGGCGGGCTGATCTTCGTCCGGCGGGACACCGTCCGCGGCTTGACCACGGCCGCCACGGTGTGGGTGGTCGCGGCGGTGGGCATGGCCTGCGGTGGTGGGCTCGTGGTGTTGGCGGTGGCCACCACGGCGGTGCACTACTTGGTGACCCTCGGCTATCCGATGTTGTTGCGGCTGCTGCGCAAGCAGTTGCGCGAGCCGCAGGTCATCCGGATCGGGTACCTGGAGGGGCACGGTGTGCTGCGCGAAGTGCTGAAGCTGTGCACCAGCCGCGGCTGGGCGGTGCTGGACATGCAGGTGGAGCGGGAGGACACCGACGACGGTCGGCAGCGCACGGTGGTCGTGGCGCTGTGGTTGCGCGGCAAGACCCCGGTGTCGGCGCTGGCCGCGGACATCGGTTCGCTTCCGGGGGTGCTGCACTTGAGCGTCGGGGACGGCGAGGCCTCGTTCTGAGCTGGTGTTGGCAGGCGGTGCCCGGTCGAGCTCGATACCGTCGGGTGGTGGGCAAGGTGTTGGTGGGCACCGCGTCGTGGACCGACCGGACGCTGATCGAGTCCGGCTGGTACCCGCCGGGCTGCGACACGCCGGCGAAGCGGCTGGAGTACTACGCCTCGCAGTTCCCGCTGGTGGAAGTGGACGCCACCTACTACAACCCGCCTGCGGAGAACACCGCCCGGTTGTGGGGCGAGCGCACCCCTGGGGATTTCACGTTCAACATCAAGGCGTTCGGCTTGTTCACCCACCACCCGGTCAAGCCGCAGTCGCTGCCCAAGGATCTGCGGCCGCGAACGGAGAAGTCGAACGTGTACCTGAGGGACTTGCCACCGGACGTGGTGGAGCAGATGTGGGAGCGGTTCCGCAACGCGCTGACCCCGTTGTGGACGGCGGGCAAGCTCGGAGCGGTCCTGCTGCAGTTCCCGCAGTGGTTCCCGATCAGCCGGGCGAACAAGCAGTACCTGTTGCACTGCCGGGACCGGGCGGCCCCGTACCGGGTGTGCGTCGAATTCCGCAACCACACCTGGATGGACGAACGCAATCGTGCCGAGACCTTGGAGTTCCTGTCCCGGCACGATTTGCCCTACGTGATGGTGGACATGCCCCAGGGCTATCCGAGTTCGATCCCTCCCGTGGTGGCCGCGACCTCGGACCTCGCGGTCGTCCGGTTCCACGGCCGGTCGCAGAACTGGGCCAGCAAGAGCATCCACGAGCGCTTCGGCTACCTGTACACGGAGCAGGAACTGCAGTCGTGGGCGGACGACCTCGGGGAGCTGGCGGAGCAGACCCGGGTCGTGCACGTGCTGATGAACAACTGCTACCGCGATTACGCGCAGGTGAACGCTGCTCAACTGGCCCAGTTGCTGACTGGTTGATCACAACATGGCTCTGGCGTTAGGGGATGGGACGACCAGTGCGTAGATGGTCAGCACGGACATCGCGATCACCAGGACCGACCACAGCGGGAAGGCTGCGAGGAAGGCCAGGTGACCGATCGCGCACAGGGTGGCCAGGGCGATCCCGGTGGTGCGGGCCCAGCTTTGGCCCATCATGGCGCCCGCTCCTGCGGCGAGCTGGACAACTCCCAGGGCCAGCCAGATCCACGCCCACGCCCCGAAGTTGAACACCAGCAGCTCCGAGGAGGTGACCTGGAAGTAGTCTGCCCGGAACAGGGCGGTGAGTCCGGCGATCACGTTGAACGCGCCGACCAGCACAAGCACTGAACCGGCGAAGGTCAGCCACCCGGAAACCGGTCGTTCTGACTCGCTGGGGGCGACCGCCCGGCTTTCTTGCCGCACGGTTTCTCCCCGCGGGGTCTCCTGCCGCGGGACTGTTGGGTGAGTGGTCTGCTGCTCGTTGCCGGTGCGACGGCGTTCGGCAGATGTCATGGTCTTGCCCCCCAATCGCGGTGTTTGCTTCCTCATTCCAGGGCACCTCTGCTGCGGTGGCGGGTGAAGAGACGAAAGTCCCGCGCAGGGGCTAGGCGACCCCCAGCGCCCGGGCCAGGAGCGTGGCCAGGTGGACCGGCTCGGCCGTGCTGGTCTGGCGCAGCTGGGTGCGGCAGCTGAAGCCGTCGGCGACCACGTGGGTGCCGGGTTCTGCGGAGCGGACCGCCGGCAGCAGCGCCTGTTCGGCGCAGGCCACCGAGACGTCGTAGTGACCGCGTTCGAAGCCGAAGTTGCCGGCCAAGCCGCAGCAACCGGAGTCGAGCACGCGAGCTCGCACGCCAGCGGCCTGCAGCACCGCCCGGTCGGCGGTGAAGCCCAGCTCGGCGTACTGGTGGCAGTGCACCTGCACCACCGCTTCGCCTGCTTCGGGCGGCTGTTGTTGACCGAGTTCTGGCTGCACCTGTTCGGCGAACGTGCGCGTGGCCGCGGCCAGGGCTTTCACGTCCGGATCGTCCGGGGCGACCTCGAGCGCGTCGTTGCGCAGGAAAGCGGTGCAGCTGGGTTCGAGCCCGACGACCGGTGTTCCGCGGTCGAGGTGGGGGCGCAGGCGCTGGGCGGTGCGGCGGACGGCTTTGCGAGCCAGGCCGAGCTGCCCGGTGGAGTACATCGTCAGGCCGCAGCACACGGGTGAGTCGGGGAGCGCCACCTGGTGCCCGAGTGCCTCCAGCGCGGCGACCGCGTGTTGGGCGATGAGCGGTTCGAAGTAGTTGGTGAAGGTGTCCGGGAACAGCAGGACCGGGGTGCCGTTGGTGTCGCTGCGCTCCGGGCGGGCTTTCCACCACAGCTGTAGTGGTCGTTCGGCCAGTTGCGGGAACTGGCGTCGCGGATCGATGCCGGCGAGTTGTTTGAGGGCCGGGGCGAAGTTGCTGCTCATCAGCTTGTTGGCGAGCTTGGGGACGCGACCCAGGGCGCGCAACCACAGCGGCAGCAACCCCATCGAGTAGTGCGCTGCGGGCCGCAGCCGTCCCCGGTAGTGCCGGTGCAGGAACTCCGCTTTGTACGCGGCGACATCCACCCCGACCGGGCAGTCGGTTTTGCAGCCCTTGCACGAAAGGCACAGGTCGAGGGCTTCTCGGACGGGTTCGGAGCGCCAGCCTCGATCGATGACCTCGCCCGCGAGCATCTCGAACAGCAGATGCGCTCTACCACGGGTGTTGTGCTTCTCTTCCTTCGTGACCCGGTAACTGGGGCACATCACCCCACCTGTGGTGTTCAGGCACTTGGCCATCCCCACGCACCGCCGAGTGGCAGTGGCCAGGTCACCGTTGTCCGCTGGCAAGGACAGCGTGGTGCGGGCGTCCATGCGTGCCGGAGCGCTCAACAACCGGAGGTCCGACTCCACCGGCTCGGGCCGCACGATGGTTCCCGGGTTGAGCAGGTTATCCGGATCGAAGGCGTCTTTGAACCGTTCGAACGCGCGGATCACCTGGGGGGAGTACATCCGGGACAGCAGAGCCGACCTGGCCCGGCCATCGCCGTGTTCCCCGGACAGCGATCCCCCGTGCGCGACCACGAGGTCCGCGGCGGCCTCCAGGAAGGACCGGTACTTGGCGGCCCCGGAGCGGGAGAGCAGGTCGAAGTCGATCCGCACGTGGATGCACCCGTCGCCGTAGTGCCCGTAGGAGACACCGCGGTAGCCGAACCGCTCCAGCAGGGCGTCGAACTCCCGCAGGTAGGCCCCCAGCCGCTCCGGGGGCACCGCCGCGTCCTCCCAACCGGACCACCGTTCCGAACCGCCCAGCCGGGTCGAGTAGCCGGACCCCTCCTCGCGGATCTTCCACAGGGCCGTCATCCGAGCCGGATCGGTGTGCACCACGCTGTCGGCCAGGCCCTCCATCGCCCGGGTGATCCGGGCTGCTCTTTCCTGCGCCTGCTGCGGGGTCTCCCCCGCGGTTTCGACCAGCAACCAGCTGCGACCGCTCGGGAGCAGCGGCAGGGCCGGCGAGTCCGGGTTGTGCTGCCGCACCACCTCCACCATCTCCGCGCTGAGCCCCTCGATCGCCAGCGCGTGCAAACCCCGCAGCTGGGGAACCTGGTCGGCAGCCGCGTACGCGTCGGCGAAGCCCAACACCGCCAGCGCCCGGGCGGCCGGCCGGGGGACCAGTTCCACGGTCGCGCTCAGCACGGTGGCGCAGGTGCCCTCGCTGCCCACCAGCGCTCGCCCGAGGTGGAAGCCGTTCTCCGGCAGCAGCTGGTCCAGGTTGTACCCGGAGACCCGCCTGGCCAGATCCGGGAAGTCGGAGCGGATCAGCTCGGCGGTGTCGTCCCGCAGCGCCCGCAGCTCCCGGTACAGCTGGCCGGTGCGGTCCTGTCGAGCGCACAGCCGCTGCAGCTCCTCCTCGGAGGTGGCGCCCAGTTCGAGCCTGGTGCCGTCGGCCAGCAGCACCTCCAGGGAACGGATGTTGTCCACGGTCTTGCCCCACGCCACCGAGTGGGTGCCGCAGGAGTTGTTGCCGATCATGCCGCCGAGCGTGCACCGGCTGTGCGTGGACGGGTCCGGGCCGAAGGTCAGCCCGTGCGGGGCGACGGCATCGCGCAGCACGTCCAGCACCACGCCGGGCTCCACCCGGGCGAGCCCGGCCTCGGGGTCGATGTCCAGGATGCGGTTGAGGTGGCGGGCGAAGTCGATGACCAGTCCGGGACCGCAGGCGTTGCCGGCGATGCTGGTGCCGGCCCCTCGACTGGTCACCGGAACCCCGTGCTCTCGGGCCACGGCGAGCGTGGCGGCGACGTCGTCCGCCGAGCGGGGGAACACCACGCCGAGCGGGACCTTCCGGTAGTTGGACGCGTCGGTGGCGTACAGGGCTCGGGTGCCGGGGTCGAACCGGGCCCACCCGGACAGTTCCGCGCGCAGTGCTGCCTGCAGGGGCGAAGGGTCAGTGACCATCACGGTGCTCTCCGTAACTCGGCTGGGTTCTTACCGCAGTCTGCCTTCCCGGCGTTCTGTAGATGAATCACGACACGGGCGCCGAAATTCTGTATGGAAGCCATGAGCGCCAGCGGTGCTGGAGGGGCTAGTGTCGCGCTGGAGCAGATCATTGGTCCGGTGATCGAAAAGGAGAGCCACAGTGGCAGGACGGTCCGTACTGGTGACCGGCGGTAACCGCGGTATCGGGTTGGCGATCGCCAGGGCGTTCCAAACCGCGGGGGACAAGGTCGCGGTCACCCACCGCGGATCGGGCGCACCGGAAGGCCTGTTCGGCGTGCGCTGCGATGTTTCCGATCCGGAGCAGGTGGCCGCGGCTTTCGACGAGGTGGAGGCCGCGCACGGCCGGGTGGAGGTGCTGGTCGCCAACGCGGGCATCACCGACGACGGACTGCTGCTGCGGATGGACGAGGAACAGTTCGGCAAGGTCGTCGACGTCAACCTGGCCGGGGCCTACCGGGTCGCCAAGCGGGCGGCCAGCAGCATGCTGCGCAACCGCAAGGGCAGGATGATCTTCATCTCCTCGGTGGTGGGGCTGTCCGGTGGGGCCGGACAGGTCAACTACGCGGCCAGCAAGGCCGGTCTGGTCGGCATGGCGCGTTCGATCGCCCGGGAGCTCGGGTCGCGCAACATCACCGCCAACGTGGTGGCGCCCGGGTTCGTGACCACCGACATGACCGAATCCCTGCCGGAGAAGCGCAAGCAGGAAATCCTCGGCCAGATCCCGCTGGCCCGGTTCGCCAGCACCGAGGAGGTCGCCGCGACCGTGGAATGGCTGGCCTCGGACGCCGCGGCCTACATCACCGGCGCGGTCATCCCCGTTGACGGCGGCCTGGGGATGGGGCACTGACATCCGGCCGCCGCGCGCACCGGACGGGAGCGTGCGCGAGTTCGACCTCGAGGCGCCGCAGCGCCTTGCGAAAGCACTTGCGGAGGAATTACGTGAGCGGATTGCTCGAAGGCAAAAGGATTCTGGTCACCGGTGTCATCACTGACTCCTCGATCGCCTTCCACGTGGCGAAGGTGGCCCAGGAGCAGGGGGCCGAGGTGGTGGTCACCGGGTTCGGCCGGATGAGGCTGGTGGAGCGGATCGCCAACCGGCTGCCCAAGCCGGCACCGGTGCTGGAACTGGACGTCACCAACGACGAGCACCTGGACAGCTTGGCCGACCGGCTGCGCAACCACGTCAGCGGTCTGGACGGCGTCCTGCACTCCATCGCCTACGCGCCGCCGTCCTGTCTGGGCTCGGAGTTCTTGGGCGCGCCGTGGGAAGACGTGTCCACCGCAATGCAGATCTCGGCCTATTCGCTGAAATCGCTCGCCGCCGCGACGCTGCCGCTGCTGAGCGAGAACGCCTCGATCGTGGGCATGGACTTCGACGCCCGGGTGGCGTGGCCGGCCTACGACTGGATGGGGGTGGCCAAGGCAGCGCTGGAGTCCACCTCGCGGTACTTGGCGCGGGACCTGGGGCCCAAGGGGATCCGGGTGAACCTGGTTTCGGCCGGTCCGGTGCGGACCATGGCGGCCAAGTCGATCCCGGGTTTCAGCGAGCTGGAGAGCAGTTGGGGCGACAAGGCCCCGCTCGGGTGGGACGTCACCGACCCCACTCCGGTGGCCAAGTCGGTGTGCGCGGTGCTGTCGGACTGGCTGCCCAAGACCACCGGATCGATGATCATGGTGGACGGTGGGGTGCACGCGGTGGGGTCGTGAACGCCAACGGGCGGAAAATCGCTGGTTGGCGTAGGCCACCTTGCACACCCCCCGAGGTGACATCGCCCGGCGCGCGCGGCCATCATGGGGTCGTGAGCTTTGATGCGCTGCTGTTGCTGTCGTTTGGGGGCCCGGAAGGGCCGGAGGACGTGCGGCCCTTCCTGGAGAACGTCACCAGAGGACGTGGTGTTCCACCGGAGCGGCTCGACGAGGTCGCCGAGCACTACTACCACTTCGGTGGTGTTTCCCCGATCAACCAATTGAATCGGGAGATGATCGCCGCCATCGAGGCGGAGCTTTCCGAGCAGGGCCGGAACCTGCCGGTCTACTTCGGAAACCGGAACTGGCACCCCATGGTGGAGGACACCGTGGCCAAAATGGCCCAGGACGGGGTGCGGCGTGCTCTGGTGTTCGCCACTTCGGCTTGGGGCGGGGTTTCCGGCTGCCGCCAGTACCACGAGGACATCGCTCGAGCCCGTGCCGCGGTCGGGCCCGATGCCCCGGAACTGGTGAAGATCCGCCAGTTCTTCGACCACCCGCTGTTCGTGGAAGCCAACGTGGACGCGGTGCAGCGGGCCTACGAGGCGCTCGACGAGCAGCACCGGGAGCAGGCCCGGCTGGTCTTCGTCGCGCACTCGGTGCCGATCAAGGCCGACATGCTGGAAGGCCCGGACGGTCGTCCGCAGTGGTACTCCCGGCAGGTGGCGGAGCTGGCGCGGTTGGTCGCCGAGCGGCTGGAGGTCGACGAGTACGACGTGGTGTGGCAGTCCCGCTCCGGGCCGCCGCAGGTCCCGTGGTTGGAGCCGGACATCTGCGACCACATCGAACAGCTGCACGGCAAGGGTGTGCAGGCGGTCGTGGTGGCCCCGATCGGTTTCGTCTCGGACCACCTGGAAGTGATCTGGGACCTGGACAACGAGGCCAAGGAAACCGCCGAGGAGCACGGCATGGGCTTCTCCCGGGCCGCTACCGCCGGTCCTGACCCGCGGTTCGCCAAGATGGTGGTGGAACTGATCGCCGAGCACACCGACGGCGCGGAGATGCGCAAGCTCTCTTCGATGCCGGCGGCGGGGTCTTCGGCCAACGGTCAGACTTGCGCTCCTGGTTGCTGAACCACCGGTGGTGCCGGTAGTGCCCGAGGGGCCACGTCGGCACCACCGCGGCGCGGCCGGTTGTTGACCTTGCTGGTGGGGCGACCTGCCCCCCTTGCTACCCGGTCAGCGACTTCCCGCCCGGCAGCGGAGGTGCCGGGACAGCGCTGCGAGCAGCGCCGGCCACGTTCGAGTGATGTTTCCGGTCACGGGGCGTGCGCGCGGGTGACCGCGGGGCCTCCTCGCAGGCCGGGACCGCTCAGCTCTTGCGGGCTCGGCCGGTCAGCGTCCGCACCATTTCGGCCACGGCCGCGGTTCGTGCGGTGCGGACCGCGTCGAAGAGCGGGCGGAGCGCCTCGGTGCGGGCTCGGATGGCCGAGGCGGCCCGCTGCGGGCCGGCAGCGACATCGCCTTCCTCGGTGGACTGATCA
>NZ_AYJW01000012.1 GCF_000497205.1 Saccharopolyspora rectivirgula DSM 43747 | reverse complement strand
TCATTTCGGTCGGTCGGATGTGGATCTGCCGTGGGAGCGCACGGATCGGGCGGAGGCGTTGAAGAACGCCGCCGGCCTGTGACCGGACGAACCCCCTCTGGCCATTGAGCCTGCCGCACGGACTGCGGGGCGTGGCGCGTCCGCGCCCCGCAGTCTGGTGTGGCCCACCTGTCCCCTTGGAACTGGGCGGCTGGACTGCGGCGCCGCCAACGGTGAAGGAGTTTTGCAGTGCGGATTGCGGTGACCGGATCGATCGCCACCGACCATCTGATGTCCTACCCGGGCAAGTTCAGCGACCAGCTCGTCGCTGACCGGCTGGACCAGGTATCGCTGTCGTTCCTGGTCGACGAGCTCGAGGTCCGCCGCGGCGGTGTGGCGGCCAACATCACCTTCGGCCTGGGCCAGCTCGGCGTGCGCTCCACCCTGGTGGGCGCGGTCGGTCAGGACTTCGACGACTACCGCTCGTGGCTGGAGAGGCACGGGGTGGACACCGGATCGGTCCACGTCTCCCAGAACAAGCACACCGCCCGCTTCCTGTGCACGACCGACCAGCAGCAGAACCAAATCGCTTCGTTTTACGCTGGAGCGATGGCCGAGGCCCGCGAAATCGAGCTCAAGCCGGTCGCCGACCGGCTCGGCGGGCTGGACATGGTGATCATTTCGGCCAACGACCCGGTGGCGATGGTGCGGCACACCGAGGAGTGCCGGGAGCGCGGCTACCGCTTCATCGCCGACCCGGGCCAGCAGCTGGCTCGGATGGAAGGGGCCGAGATCCGCAAGCTCGTCGACGGTGCGGAATACTTGTTCACCAACGAGTACGAGCACGGCCTGCTGCTGCAGAGCACCGGCTGGACGGAAGCCGAGGTGCTGGACCGTGTCGGCAAGTGGGTGACCTCCCTGGGTGCGAAGGGCGTGCAGGTGGAGTCCAAGGACGAGCCGACGCTGCACGTGGCCCCGCCGAAGGAGAAGAGGAAGGGGGACCCCACCGGTGTCGGTGACGCGCTGCGCGCTGGCTTCTTGGCCGGCTTGCACCACGAGCTGGGACTGGAGCGGTCGCTGCAGCTCGGCTGCACGCTGGCGACCGTTTCCTTGGAGACCGACGGACCGCAGGAATATGTCGTTGACCGCGAATCGTTCCTGACCAGGTTCGCTGAGGAATACGGTGAGGCTGCGGCCGCCGAGGTAAAGCCGAAGCTTCGCTGACAAACAGGGGGAAGCACCGTCATGGCAGACCGGCAGAACGATCCCAGCGGGTTTCTGACCGCCCTCGGCGAGCGAGTGCTAGTCGCTGACGGCGGGATGGGGACTGCGTTGCAGGCCCACGACCTCACGTTGGACGACTTCAACAACCTGGAGGGCTGCAACGAGATCCTGAACGTGACCCGGCCCGACGTGGTGTCCTCGATCTACCGGGGATACCTGGAGGCGGGTTCAGATGCCATCGAGACCAACACCTTCGGTGCGAACCTGGCCAACCTCGGCGAGTACGGGATCGAGGACCGCATTCAGGAATTGGCCGAGCGCGGGGCCGCGCTGGCCCGGGAAGCCGCCGACGAGTACGCGACACCGGACAAGCCGCGGTTCGTGCTCGGTTCGATGGGACCGGGCACCAAGCTCCCCACGCTTGGTCACGCACCGTACACGGCATTGCGGGACGCCTACGTCGAACAGGTCACCGGCCTGCTCAACGGCGGCGTGGACGTGATCCTGGTGGAGACCTCCCAGGACCTGCTGCAGACCAAGGCAGCGGTGGTGGCGGCCAAGCGCGCCATGGAGGCGACCGGCCGGAAGGTGCCGATCATCGCCCAGGTCACGGTCGAGACCACCGGGACGATGCTGGTCGGCTCGGAGATCGGGGCTGCGCTGACCGCGCTGGAACCCCTGGGCATCGACCTGATCGGCATGAACTGCGCGACCGGACCGGCCGAGATGAGCGAACACCTGCGGGTGCTCGCCGAACACGCCAGGATCCCGCTCTCCTGCATGCCCAACGCGGGTCTTCCGGAGCTCGGGCCCAACGGGGCGGTGTACCCGCTGCAGCCCGACGAGCTGGCCGAGGCGCTGGCGGAGTTCGTCCGCAACTACGGCGTCCGGCTGGTCGGCGGCTGCTGCGGTACCACCACCGAGCACGTGCGGGCGGTCGCCGAAGCCGTTCGGGACGTCGAGCCGGCCAACCGGCAGCCCGAGTACGTGCCCTCGGTGTCCTCGGTCTACCAGACGGTGCCCTTCGAGCAGGACGCTTCCATCCTGAACATCGGCGAGCGCACCAACGCCAACGGCTCCAAGAAGTTCCGCGAAGCGATGCTCGAGGGCCGTTACGACGACTGCGTGGAGATCGCCAAGGCGCAGACCCGCGAGGGCGCGCACATGCTCGACCTCTGCGTGGACTACGTCGGCCGGGACGGCGTGCAGGACATGAAGGAGCTGGCCAGCCGGCTGGCCACCGCCTCCACCCTCCCGATCATGGTGGACTCCACCGAACCGGCCGTCATCGAGGTGGGGTTGGAACACCTGGGTGGCCGGTGCGCGGTCAACTCGGTCAACTACGAGGACGGCGACGGGCCGAACTCCCGCTTCCAGCGCGTGATGCGGGCGGTCGTCGAGCACGGTGCGGCGGTCGTCGGCCTGTGCATCGACGAAGAGGGCCAGGCCCGCACCAAGGAGCGGAAGCTGGAGATCGCCGAGCGGTTGATCGCCGACATCACCGGCAAGTGGGGCTTGTCCAAGTCCGACATCATCATCGACTGCCTGGTCTTCCCGATCTCGACCGGTCAGGAAGAGGTCCGGAAGGACGGCATCGAGACCATCGAGGCGATCCGGGAGCTCAAGCGGCGGCACCCCGAGGTCAAGACCACGCTCGGGCTGTCCAACGTCTCGTTCGGTCTCAACCCGGCTGCGCGGCAGGTGCTCAACTCGGTGTTCCTGAACGAGTGCCGCGAGGCCGGGCTGGACTCGGCGATCCTCAACGCCTCCAAGATCCTGCCGATGAGCAAGATCCCGGAGGAGCAGCGACAGGTCGCGCTGGACCTGGTCTACGACCGCCGGTCCGAGGGCTACGACCCGCTGCAGAAGTTGATGGCGATGTTCGAGGGGCAGACCGCCAAGTCGAGCAGCGCCTCTCGAGCCGAAGAGCTGGCGAAGCTGCCACTGCTCGAACGACTGGAGCGGCGGATCATCGACGGCGAGCGCAACGGCCTGGAGGCCGACCTCGACGAGGCGATGAAGCAGAAGCCCCCGCTCGAGATCATCAACGAGAACCTGCTGGCGGGCATGAAGGTCGTCGGCGACCTGTTCGGCTCCGGGCAGATGCAGCTGCCGTTCGTGCTGCAGTCGGCGGAGGTGATGAAGGCCGCGGTCGCCTACCTCGAGCCGCACATGGAGAAGGACGACTCCGGCGGGAAGGGCAAGCTGCTGCTGGCCACCGTCAAGGGGGACGTGCACGACATCGGCAAGAACCTGGTCGACATCATCGTCTCCAACAACGGCTACGACGTGGTCAACATCGGCATCAAGCAGCCGATCAACACCATCCTCGAGGAGGCCGAGAAGCACCAGGTGGACGTCATCGGCATGTCCGGCCTGCTGGTGAAGTCCACTGTGGTGATGAAGGAGAACCTGGAGGAGATGAACTCCAGGGGAGTAGCCGAGAAGTACCCGGTGCTGCTTGGCGGGGCCGCTCTCACCAGGTCCTATGTGGAGAACGATCTCGACGAGATCTACCAGGGCGACGTCCGCTACGCCAAGGACGCCTTCGAGGGCCTGCACTTGATGGACCGCTTGATGGCCATCAAGCGCGGGGAAACCCCGGAGGTGGACGCCGAGGAAGAGGCGAAGAAGGCCGAGCGGAAGGCGCGTCGGCAGCGTTCCCTGCGCATCGCCGAGAAGCGCAAGGCCGAGCAGGGCGAGGAGCCCGGCTACGACGACACCACCCGCTCCGACGTCGACCCGGACGTCCCGGTGCCGACTCCGCCGTTCTGGGGGGCGAAGGTCGTCAAGGGCATCGCGATCGCCGACTACCTGCAGATGCTGGACGAGCGGGCCACGTTCTTCGGCCAGTGGGGGCTGCGCGGGGCCCGCAAGGGCGAAGGTCCGTCGTACGAGGAGCTGGTGGAGACCGAAGGCCGCCCCAGGCTCCGGTACTGGATCGACGAACTGTCGACCAGGGGAATCCTGCAGCACGCTGCTGTGGTCTACGGCTACTTCCCGTGCGTTTCCGAGGGCAACCACCTGATCGTCCTGGACAAGGACGAGCCGGACGCTCCGGAGCGCTGCCGGTTCTTCTTCCCGCGGCAGAAGCGGGACCGGCGGCTGTGCCTCGCGGACTTCTTCCGGTCCCGGGAGAAGGCCGAGGAGACCGGGCAGGTCGACGTGCTGCCGATGCAGCTGGTCACCATGGGGCAGCCCATCGCCGACTACGCCAACCAGTTGTTCGCGGAGAATTCTTACCGGGATTACCTGGAGGTCCACGGTCTCGGGGTACAGCTGACGGAGGCGCTGGCGGAGTACTGGCACCGCCGCGTTCGGCGGGAGCTGCTGTGGTCGTCGGGCGCCACGGTCGCCGATGAGGACCCCGAAGACGTGCGGGAGTTCTTCAAGCTGGGCTACCGCGGTGCGCGGTACTCCTTCGGCTACGGGGCTTGCCCGGAGATCGAGGACCGGGCCAAGATCGTAGACCTGCTGGAGGCAGAACGGATCGGCGTCGTGCTGTCCGAGGAATTCCAGCTGCACCCGGAGCAGTCCACCGATGCGATCATCGCCCACCACCCGGAGGCGAAGTACTTCAACACCTGATTGCTCGGGAGAACTTCTCGCGCCAACAGGCAGTTGAGAAACAGAAAGGAAATCATGAGCGCGAAGCTGCAAAAGGTCAACGGCATCGAGTTCGCGGTCAAGGACCTGTCCCTGGCGGAGGCCGGCCGGCACCAGATCCGGCTCGCCGAGCACGAGATGCCGGGGCTGATGGCGACCCGCAAGGAGTACGCGGACTCCAAGCCGCTCAAGGGCGCGCGTATTGCCGGCTCGCTGCACATGACCGTGCAGACCGCGGTGCTGATCGAGACCCTGGTCGAGCTGGGCGCGGAAGTCCGCTGGGCCTCCTGCAACATCTTCTCCACCCAGGACGAGGCCGCGGCGGCCGTCGTGGTCGGGCCGAACGGCACGCCGGACAACCCGCAGGGCGTCCCGGTCTTCGCCTGGAAGGGTGAAACCCTGGAGGAGTACTGGTGGTGCGCCAGCCAGGTGTTCCAGTTCGGCGACAAGGGGCCGAACATGATCCTGGACGACGGTGGTGACGCCACCCTGCTGGTCCACAAGGGCGTCGAGTTCGAGCGGGCCGGCGCTGTTCCGCAGCCCGCCGAGGATGACCCGGAGGAGTACAAGGTCATCCTGGAGACCCTGCGCAAGAGCCTGGCCGAGGACAACCAGCGGTTCACCAAGATCGCCAAGGAGATCCGCGGCGTCACCGAGGAAACCACCACCGGTGTGCACCGCCTCTACGAGCTGGCCAAGAGCGGTGAGCTGCTGTTCCCGGCCATCAACGTCAACGACTCGGTCACCAAGTCGAAGTTCGACAACAAGTACGGCTGCCGCCACTCGTTGATCGACGGCATCAACCGGGCCACCGACACGCTGATCGGCGGCAAGGTCGCCGTGGTCTGCGGGTTCGGTGACGTCGGCAAGGGCTCCGCCGAGTCGCTGCGTGGCCAGGGCGCCCGGGTCATCGTCACCGAGATCGACCCGATCTGCGCGCTGCAGGCCGCCATGGAGGGCTACGAGGTCAAGACCCTCGAGGACGTCGTCGAGTTCGCCGACATCTTCATCACCACGACGGGGAACAAGGACATCATCACCGTCGACCACATGAAGCGGATGAAGCACCAGGCGATCGTCGGCAACATCGGCCACTTCGACAACGAGATCGACATGGCCGGCCTGGAGAGCTTCCCGGGCATCAAGAAGCAGGAGATCAAGCCCCAGGTCCACGAGTACATCTTCCCGGACGGCCACTCCATCATCGTGCTGTCCGAGGGTCGGCTGCTGAACCTGGGCAACGCCACTGGTCACCCGAGCTTCGTGATGTCGAACTCGTTCACCAACCAGACGATCGCCCAGATCGAGCTGTTCAACAAGCACGAAGAGTACGAGAAGAAGGTCTACACGCTGCCGAAGATCCTCGACGAGAAGGTGGCCCGGCTGCACCTGGACGCCCTCGGCGTCAAGCTGACCAAGCTGACCAAGGAGCAGGCCGAGTACATCGGTGTCGACGTCAACGGGCCCTACAAGCCCGACCACTACCGCTACTGATCTCCCACTAGCGGTTCGCGGCCACCGCCCCGGCCCCGCTGCCGGTGGTCGGGGCGGTGGCCCGCCGGGCACCCGCCCGGACGGTGAGACCCCTATTCCGGTATTCGCGCTCAATTCCGCGAGGATCTCTTTCAAATCCCTTTTTCTGCGCACTGGGGTGATTGCACAATTTCTGCCCCGCTGCTGATTGTTTCGGTGAAATCCATCGGTATTGACGGTCCCTGCTCCTTAGGTTGGGCAGGTTCGCTGGAGCGGCTGTCGAGCTCTGCGTTGACCGGTGTCGGCACGAACAGGACCTGAGGCAGACATGGACACGATCGCACTCGAACTGGTTCCGCCCGACCTTGAGGGGGGCGTGGAAAGGGCCGTGGCAGAAGCCCGGAAGGTGGCCGAGAACAGCCGGGCCACCGGGCTTTCGGGAAAGATCAGGCACCTGATGATTCCCGGGATCATCCCGGAGGACGACGACCGCCCGGTGGAAATCAAGTCCAAAATGGACGTAATTGATTTCTGGAAGACGGTGCGCCCGGAAATCGGCAACGACGTCCGCGGTCTCTGCACCCAGGTCACGGCGTTCCACGACGAGGACAAGCTCCGTGATCGGCTGGGGCAGCTGCGGGACGCGGGCATGGACGGCATCGCCTTCGTCGGCGTGCCCCGCACCATGAAGGACGGGGAAGGGCCTGGGGTCGCGCCGACCGATGCGCTGGCCAAATTCCAGGACGTGGTGCCCAACCGCGGTTCCATCCTGATCCCCACCCGAGAAGGCGAGCAGGGGCGTTTCGGCTTCAAGTGCGAACGCGGCGCCACCTACGGCATGACCCAGCTGCTGTACTCGGACGCCATCGTCAAATTCCTCAAGGAATTTGCCGAGAAAACACCGCACCGGCCGGAAATCTTGCTCTCCTTCGGTTTCATCCCGAGTTTGGAGAGCAAGAAGAAGCTGATTCACTGGCTCATCCAGGATCCGGGGAATCCGCTGGTCGAGCAGGAGCAGAAATTCGTCGCTGAAACCGCCCAGCTGCCGTTCGAACAGCGCAAGCAGCGGCTCGTCGACCTGTACAAGCGGGTCATCGACGGGGTGCACGACCTGGGGTTCCGACTGAGCATCCACCTCGAGGCGCCGTACGGCTACTCCAAGCCGGCCTTCGAGACCTTCGCGGAAATGCTCAGCTACTGGGAGCCGACTCCGGCGGCTTCCTGACCGAGCGGTGGGCAGCTCGCCGCCCCTCCCGGCGGGCTGCCCACCGCGTTCTCCCGCTCCGCGCTGGTCTTCACCAATGGGTTACTTTGGGTGGGAGCGAGCGTGGACGGAGGTAGTCATGCCGGAGGCCGTGGCGGCGTTACGAGCGGTGCTTCCCGAGTCGGTGCTGCTGACCGACCCGGACTCGGTGGCCCGCTACGCGCACGACGAAGCCGAGTGGGCGCCGTACGGCAAGCCGCTGGCGGTGGTCCGGCCCACCACCACCGAACACGTCGCGGCCGCGGTCCGGGTCTGCGCGGAAGCCGGCGTGCCCGTCGTGCCGCGAGGAGCCGGCACCGGCCTGTCCGGCGGGGCCAACGCCATCGACGGCTGCGTGGTGATCTCGCTGGAGCGGATGAACTCCATTCTGGAGATCAACCCGCGGGAACAGCTGGCCGTGGTGCAGCCCGGGGTGGTCAACGACGATCTGCGGGCCGCCTGCCGAGAGCACGGGGCCTGGTACCCGCCCGATCCGGCCAGCTCGCCGTGGTCCACGATCGGCGGCAACGTCTCCACCAACGCCGGCGGCATTTGCTGCGTCAAGTACGGGGTGACCCGGGACTACGTGCTCGGCCTGGAAGCCGTGGTCGGCAGCGGCGAAGTCGTCCGCTTGGGCCGGCGCACCGCCAAGGGCGTTGCCGGCTACGACCTGTGCGGGTTGTTCGTCGGCTCCGAGGGGACGCTGGGCGTCATCACCGAGATCACCGTCAAGCTGCTGCCAGGCCTGCGCGCACCGGAACGCACCGTCGTCGGCTACTTCGACTCGCTGCAAGCGGCTGGGGAAGCGGTGGCCGCGGTCGCCGCCCGGGGTGTGGTCCCCTCAGCCCTGGAACTGCTCGACCAGCACTGCCTGCGCGCCGTGGACGACTGGAAGAACATGGGCCTGAGCGCAGAGGCCCAGGTCCTGCTGCTGGGCCGCTCCGACACACCGGGCGCCGCCGGGGAAGCCGAAGTCGAAACGCTGCTGCAGTGCTTCCAGCAAGCCGGGGCCACCTGGAGCGCCCGCTCCACCGACCAGCACGAGGCCGATGCGCTGTTCGCGGCCCGGCGGCTGTCCTACCCGGCCCTGGAACGGCTGGGGCCGCTGCTGACCGAGGACGTGTGCGTACCGCGGGCCGCGGTGCCGGAAATGCTGGCTCGGATCGAGGCCGCCGCCCAACGGCACGACACCCGGATAGCGAACATCGCGCACGCCGGGGACGGGAACCTGCACCCGCTGATCAGCACCCCCGCCGGGGACGAGGAGGCCAAGCTCCGCGCGCAACGCGCGTTCGACGACATCATCGACGACGCCATCGACCTCGGCGGCACGGTCACCGGGGAACACGGGGTCGGCCTGCTCAAGCGCAAGGGGCTGCACGCCGAGCTGAGCCCCGAGGTCATCGGCATGCACCACGCGGTGAAGAACGCGCTCGACCCGAAGGGGATCTTCAACCCGGGCAAGGTGTTCGGCCAGCCGGAGAGCTGACCGCTACTCCTTCAACAGCCGCCAGGCCGCCTGCTCCACGGTCTCCTCGTCGACCAGCACGTGGTACGCGGCTTCGCCGAGCGGGATGAAGCTGTCCTCACTGGTCACCCGGGCCATCGCTCCCGTGTACTCGTGGTCGACCAGGGTGGTGAGCACCGCCTCGGACACCCCTCCGGAGCGGCGCGTCTCGTCCACCACGAGCACCCGACCGGTCGCTTCGGCCGCCCGGACCAGATCGGCTTCCGGCAGCGGGGACAGCCAGCGCAGGTCCACCACGCGGGCGGTGATCCCGCGTTCCCGCAACCGCCGCGCCACGCGCAGGCTCATCGGGACACCGTTGCCGAAGGTGACGAGGGTGAGGTCGGTGCCGGTGCCGTACTGCCGAGCCCGGCCGATGGGCACGTGCCCGGTACCCGGCTCGGGGTACTTGGCCGTCCAGCGGTTGTCGCCGGGCTCGTGGAGGTCCCGAGCGTGGTAGAGCGCTATCGGCTCGAGGAAGACGCACACCCGGCCGTCGACGTCGGCGGCGGCGACGCAGGTGCGCAACATGGCTGCGGCATCGTCCGGTCGGGACGGTGAAGCGACGACCAGACCGGGGATGTCCCGCAGGGCCGCAACGGCGTTGTCGTTGTGGAAGTGGCCGCCGAACCCCCGCTGGTAGGCGTAGCCGGCGATGCGCACCACCATGGGGTTGCGGTACTGGCCGTTGGAGAAGAAGCTCAGCGTGCTCGCTTCCCCGCGCAGCTGGTCGATCGCGTTGTGCAGGTAGGCGAGGTACTGGATCTCGGCGATGGGGAGCAGGCCGGCCAGCCCGGCTCCCAGGGCGGTGCCGAGGATGCTCTGCTCGTCCAGCAGCGTGTCGAACACCCTGCTGGCGCCGAACTTCTTGCGCAGGCCACGGGTCACCCCGTACACCCCGCCCTTGCGGGCGACGTCTTCGCCGAAGACCAGCACTCGCCGGTCCCGCTCCAGTTCGTCGGCCAGCGACCGGTTGATCGCCTGCGCCAGGGTGAGCCGCTCCCCCTGCTCGACCGAGCTGGTGGGGGACTCCCGTCGCGGGGGAGCGGTGCTCGCGCGCTCGGCCACCGCTTCCGGGCGGTCCTGGCAGATGGCCGCCATCACTTCGGCGGCACTGCCCAGCTTGCGCCGGCTCAAGGCCTCTTCCACCGCTTCGGCCACCTCCGACCGCTTGGCCTCGTAGCGGTCGATGACCTGCTCGGGGGTCAACAGGCCGTGCTCGATCAGGGTTTTGGCGGTGCCCAGCAGCGGGTCGCGGTCGTAGTCGGCGGAGATCTCGCGCTGCGACCGGTAGGCGGTTTCCACATCGGACCCGGCGTGCCCCATCAACCGCACCGTCCGCAGGTGCAGGAACACCGGAGACCGGTGGGTGCGCGTCCACTCCACCGCCTGCTGCGCCACCCGCAAGCAGTCCAGCGGAGCGGCCCCGTCAGCCGAGAAGTACGCGAGCCCGTTGCGGTCGCGGTACGACGCTTCGATCCACCCGGGTGGTGTGCGGACGCTGATGCCGAGCCCGTTGTCCTCGCAAACCAGCAGCAGCGGCATCGGCAAACCCTGGTGCGCGCAGTGCAGCGCGGTGTTCACCGCGCCCGTCGCGGTGGAGTGGTTCGCCGAAGCGTCCCCGAAGCTGCACACCACCACCGAGTCGGCCGGCCAGCGGCAGTCGACGCCCAGCTTCTCCGCCCGTCCCAGTGCGAAGGCCAGCCCCACGGAACGGGGCAGGTGGGAGGCGATGGTCGAGGTCTGCGGAATGATCGAGAGCGCGGTGTTGCCGAACACCTTGTGCCGGCCGGCCGAAATGGGTTCGTCCGCGGAGGCCACGACGCCCAGCAGCACGTCCAGCACGGGGTGCTGGCCCGGGACCTGCTGAGCACGGCGCAGGTAGAACCCGCCGGAGCGGTAGTGCAGCAGCGCCGGGTCGGTGGGCCGCAACGCCGCGGCGACAGCGGCGTTGGACTCGTGGCCGCTGGAGCCGATGCTGTAGTAGCCGAGTCCGCGTTGGCCCAGCTGCCGAGCCGCGAAGTCCAGGTGCCGGCTGGTCGCCTGGGCGTCGAACAGGGCGAGCAGTTCGGCGTCCAGGCCCGAGCTGGTGCGGGTGCCCGGCTGCTGGGCGGCGACGGCTGCCAAGAAGTGGTCGTCGAGCGGTGCGCGCTTGTCGGTCATCACTACCCGTGGACTTTCTGTGCGGGAACGCGGTTGATCCGGCCGGTACTGCCGGTGGTGAACGCCCGGCCGCGGCCCACTTCGGCGCAGGACTCCGCCAGGAGCTCCAGCGCGACCGGCAGCAGCGGGTTGGTGTTCTGCGGCCGGTGGAGCACCTTGATCCGGCGGCACGGTTGCCAGTGGGCCATCCGGAGCGCTCCGGCACCGCTCTCCGGGAGGGCCAGTGCTGGCAGCACCGCGATGCCGAGACCGCGGGAGACCAGGTCGCGGATCACCCCGTAGTCGTTGCTGCGGAAAACGACCTGGGGCAGAAAACCGGCCGCTGCCGCCAACCTTTCCAACGATCTGGCCCCGGAGGTGTCCTCCCGGGTGCAGATCCACTTCTCCTCGGCGAGATCGGCCAAGTCCACTTCGCCGGCGCCCGCGCAGCGGTGCCCGGACGGCACCACCAGCCACAGCGGATCGGTCATCAAGTCCTGCACCCGCAGTTCCGCGGGCCACTGGCGGGGATCGAGGTCGTACTCGTAGACCACCGCGGCGTCCACCGCGCCGTCGAGCACCGCACCGGTGACCTCGTCCGGTTCGCCTTCGTCCAATTGCACCTCAGCACTGGGGTGGCCGGCCACGATGTTCGCCAGCACGTCCGGCAGCACCCGGGCGTTGGCGGTGGGGAAGCTGGCCAGCCGCAGTTGCCCTTGTTCCCCGGAGACCATCGCCCGCACTTCCCGCTCCAGCGCCTCCAGGGCGCGCAGCGCGCTGCGGCTGCGCTCGGCCAGCTGCCCGGCGAGCTTGGTGCTGCGCGCGGAGCGAGCCGCTCGCTCGAACAGCGGGGCTCCTACCGCTTTTTCCAGCAGCATCATCTGCTGGGACACCGCCGAAGCGGTGTAGCCGAGCGCGCGGCCGGCCTCCGCGAACGAGCCGGTGCGCACGCACTCTTGCAGGGTTCGCAAGTGGATCGGGTTAAGCATGACCTTCCCCCGAAACTCCGGCCGGCAGTCTTCCGCGCAACGCCATCGCGGTGCGGACGCGCTCCTGGGCGAGTTCCAACGCGGCTTGGTGCGACGACACCCCGCGCTGCTGCGCCAACTGGAGCACGGCGTTGGTGTTGTCGCGCGTCTTCGCCGCCACGGTGCGCAGGATCTCTTCCGGATCCGGTGGGAACGGCGAGTACCTGGCGTCCATCGCGAAGCCGGCTGCGATCGCCCCACCGGCGTTCGCGATGAAGTCGGGCACCACGGTGACGCCCCGGTCAGCGAGGACTTCCCGGGCTTCCGGTGTGGTCGGCAGGTTGGCGCCTTCCACGAGCAGTTCGGCGCGGATCTCCGCTGCCAGTTGCGCGTCGATCACGTCTTGGGCGGCCGCGGGGATCAGCACATCGCAATCCACCAGCAGCTCCGATCCGCGCGGAATGCGCTGGTGCGCGGGAGCTTTCGCCACGCACGCGTCCCCGAACTCCTCGCGGGCGTCCAACCAGGACGGAACGTCGAGGCCGTCCGGCTCGTGCACCGATCCATCTGCGGTGGAGATGGCAACGATCTGCGCGCCGAGGTCGTGCAGCCTGCGGGCCGCGGCCGACCCCACCGCGCCGAACCCCTGCAGCGCGATGCGGCTTCCCCGGACGCTGCGACCGTCGCGCTCCAGCGCGGCCGCCACCGCCTCGGCCACCCCGTGGCCCGTCACCCCGAGCTGGTCGTAGGCGACACCGCCGAGCGCTTCCGGCACCCCGACAGCCGCACCCCGGTCGCCCAACTCGTCCTGGATGATGGCGGCATCGCACTCGGTCATCCCCATGTCGAGCCCGGCGACGTAGTGGGCCGGTATCTGGTCGGCGAGCTTGCGGGCGAAAGCCCGAACGATCTCCTCCTTGTTGGTCGACTTGGGGTCGGCTCGGATGCCGGCTTTCGCCCCGCCGTGGAACAGGTCCACCGCAGCCCACTTCCACGTCATCACCCTGGCCAGTCGGGCGATCTCGGTGACCGTGACCGAAGGGCTCATCCGAGTTCCGCCCTTGGCGGTGCCGCGGGCGGTGTTGTCGATGACCAACACGCCCCGCATCCCGGTTTTGCTGTCCGACACGCAGACGACCTTCTCCGGGCCCCACTCGTCCACTTCGTGCAGCAGATCAACCACAGGTGTGCGCTCCTTCGCGCCGTTGCCGCGCGCTGCGGCAATCAGATGGGAGGGTTCGGCTCCCGGCCCGGCCGCTTCCGGCAGCGGTCGGGAGGAACCGGGTGCGGTTCCACCGCTGGCCGCGGCGCCGGTGGGCCGCCAGCGGAGCGGCCCACCGGGTTGGCCGGGCACCGGCCGAGCAGATGAGTCGCCCGGGTGCGGCCGGGAACACCGGTGAGGGCAGCCGGTGCGGGCTGACGCCCGTCCGGAACTGCGGCACGAGCACCACGGGCGGGCTGGTGGTCACTCGGACGTCTCGAACTCCGTCGGCAGCCGGTAGTCCAACTCGGGTTCGATCGTGGCCACGTCCATCTGGGCCTTCTGCAGCTTCCCGGAGAAGTCCCAGTTCAGCGACTGCCAACGGGTGAACTGGTCCAGCACCCACATCCCGGACTGGCGGCTTCCGTTGCCGGATCGCCCGTTGCCCCCGAACGGCAGGTGCGCTTCTGCCCCGGAGGTCGAGTTGTTGACGCTGACCATTCCCGCGCTGATCCGTTCCCGGAACCGGAACGCGGTCGCGGGGTCGCGGGTGTACACCGCTGCCGAGAGCCCGTAGCCGGGGGCGTTGCCGAGCTCGATCGCTTCGTCCAGGGAGTCGTAGCCGATGACTCCCACGATCGGGCCGAAGGTCTCCTGCTGGAAGATGTGGTCGTCCGGGACCATGCCGTCCACCAGGACGGGGTGGTAGTACAGCCCGCTCTGCGGGTCTCCGACGAAGCCCTTGCGGGGTGCGGAGTCGGTGATCCGGCCGGTGAACTCCGAGCCCAGTGGTGTGTGGTGGCTTCCGAGGGTGTCCAGCACCTGCTCGAAGTTCTCCGCGAACTTCTCCGACAGCAGCGGGCCGTAGAGCACTTCGCTCCGGGGATCACCGATCGGTGCCGACCGCAGCGCGGCGTCCAGCCGGCGGACGAACTCCTCCTTCACCTCGTTGTGCACGATGAGGTTGCCCAAGGAGGTGCAGCGCTGCCCGGCGGTGCCCCACCCGGAGAACAGCGCCCCTTCGACCGCCAGGTCCAGGTCCGCGTCCGGGGCGACGACCATCGGGTTCTTCCCGCCCAGCTCCAGGCACGGGGTTTGCAGGTGGCGACCGCACAGCTCGCCGATCCGGGAGCCGACAGCGCTGGACCCGGTGAAGCCGACCTTGTTCACCGTTCCGGCGGAGAGGGCGGACTCCAGCCCGCGGTAGGTGGCTTCGCCGTCGGCGTAGACCAGGTTGAGCACGCCGCGCGGCACACCCGCCCGCCAGGCCAGTTCGGCGAGAGCTCGCGCAGCTGCCGCGGCGTACTCGGCCGGCTTCCACACCATCGCGTTGCCGCACAGCAACGCCGGGACCATGTACCACGACGGCACCGCCACCGGGAAGTTGCCCGCGGTGATGACCACGGCGACCCCGACCGGCACCCGGAAGGTGAACAGCTGCTTGTCGGGCATCTCCGAGGGCACCGTTTGGCCGTACAGGCGTCGTCCCTCGCCGAGGAAGAAGTCGCAGGTGTCGATGATCTCCTGGACCTCTCCCCGCGCTTCGGAAAGCGGTTTGCCGATCTCCCTGGTGACCAGCTGGGCCAACGCCTCCTTGTTGGCCTCGACCAGTCGGCCCAGGTTGGCGATCACCCGGCCGCGGACGGGAGCCGGCACCGCGGCCCACTCGCGCTGCGCCTGCTGCGCCGACCTGGTGGCGGACAGCAGTGTGTCGGCGTCGCCGAGCTGGACTTTCGCCACGATGTCGTCGAGATTCGCCGGGTTGCGGGAAAGGTGTTCGCCGCCTCCTCGGCCGGGATCTTGTTCCGAGCCGATGATCGAGCTCAGGTTGGACTGCACCGACATGCACCTCATTCCGGTCCGCTGAGTCCAGGGATGCCGCAGGCCGTGTTGCTGGGCTCACCGTAAATCTTCGGCGCCGCTTCTGCGGAGAATCAGTGGAGTGAATTCTTCTAGGGCTGAGCACAAGCAATGCTTACGCTCAGTTTCCCCTCGCACTGCCCGGCGTGCCCTACCGTTGGTTCGACCACGCGCAGCCCGCGGAGCATGGAGAACGAGTGGGATTCGCCGAAAAGCTGGAATCGTCAGTGGACCTCTCCCGGTTCCCGGGACGGGTGTGCCTCGCCGCCTGGCACCTCGAGGAACGCGAGCCCGTTCTGGTGAACGCCGAAACCGTCGTGCACGCGGCCAGCACGATCAAAACGCTGGTCATGATCACCGCGTTGCAGCAGGTGCAAGCGGGGCGGCTGGCGTTGGACGCCGAGGTGCCGCTGCCGGCTGAGCGGCCCGGCGGTGCCGGCGTCCTGGCCGAGCTCACCAGCGTGCACCGCTTGTCGCTGGCCGACCTGCTTCGGCTGATGATCGTGATCAGCGACAACACCGCGGCCAACGCGGTGATCGACGTGGTCGGGTTCCCGGCCATCCGGCGCTGCGCGGAACAGCTGGGCTGCACCGCCACCCGGGTGGAGCGCCGGCTGATGGAGGTGTCCGCGCCGGGACGGATCGAGACGACCGCGCTCGACCAGGCGCGCGTGTTCGACGCGCTGGCCACCGGACGGGCGCTGACCACCGAACTGACCGGGTTCGCGCTGGACGTCCTCCGCCGGCAGCAGGTGCGCGACCGGCTCCCCGCGCTGCTGCCGCGAGAAGCCGGTTGCTGGCACAAGACCGGGGAGATCTCCGGGGTCCGGCACGACGTCGGACTGATCGGCGGCAGCCGACCCCAGGCGGTCGTGGCGGTGCTGGTCGACCAGCTCACCGACGAGCGCTCCACAGCCGACCACCGGGGCGGCCCCGCGTGCGAGCTCATCGCCCGGATCGGGCGCGCGGCGTTCGACGCGCTGCCGGGCTAGCCGGCAGCCTCAGGGAGCGCGCTGGTGGACGATCTCGCCCCCGACCATGGTCAGGTCCACTCGGGCCTGCCCCAGCTCCGCGGTCGGCAGCTCGAGCGGGTTCCGGTCCAGCACCACCAGATCGGCTGCCTTGCCGACGGAAATGGACCCGGTCAGCTGTTCCATGTGGTTGGCCCACGCGGTGCCGGTGGTGTACGCGGCGAACGCCTCCAAGGGGGTGAGCGCTTGCTCGGGCAGGAACGGCGCTTCGTCCTCGCCGTACTCCTGCCGGTTGACAGCGGCGTGGATGCTCTGCATCGGCTCCGCCTCGGACACCGGCCAGTCGCTCCCGGAGGCCAGCACCGCACCGGTGCGGAGCAGGGAGCGGTACGGGTACTGCCACGCTCCTCGCGAACCGAGGTAGGGAAGGGTCAGGTCGGTCATCGCGGGGTCGTTCACCGCCCAAGCGGGCTGGATGTTGGCCACGACGCCGAGCTGCTCGAACCTGGGGAGGTCGGAGGGGTGCACCAGCTGGAGGTGGGCCAGCTGGTGGCGCAGTCCGGTGGGACCGTTGCGCCGGCTGGCCCGCTGCAGGGCGTCGAGGACGTCTCGGACAGCGCGGTCACCGACGGTGTGGAAGTGCAGTTGGAGACCCGCGGCGTCCAACTGCTGCACTGCTCGGTCCAGCAGCTCTGCGTCTAAGAAGGACAGTCCACTTCCCTTGTCGGAGAGGTAGGGCTGCAGCAGTGCTGCGGTGAAGTTCTCGCACACGCCGTCCTGCATGATCTTCACCGTTCGGGCGGAGAACTTGTGCCCGGTGGAACGTTCGCTCCGCTGCAGCAGCTCGCTGATCTGCTCGAGTCCCCTCGCCCTGTCCCACCACAGCGCTCCGCGGACCCTGGCGGTCAGCAGACCTCTCCGGTCGGCCTCCCGGTAGATGTCCAATGTGTCGTCGTAGCCCAGGTATCGGCCGATGATCGCGTCGTGCCAGAAGGTGACTCCTCTGGCGTGCAGGTAGCGCTGGCCTTCCAACAGCCCGGCCAGGTAGTCGTCCGCGGAGAGCCGGGGCAGGTGGGGCTCCATCAGGCGCGTGGTGCCTTCGTGCAGCGTTCCGCTGGGATTTCCGGCGCTGTCCCGTTCGATGCGCCCGTCGGGTGGGTCCGGTGTGTTCCGGTCGATGCCGGCGCGGTGCAGAGCGGCGGTGTTCACCCACGCCCCGTGGTGATCGCGGTTGAGCAGGTAGGCGGGCCGGCCAGCGGTGACGGCGTCGAGCGTCTGCCGGTCGGGTGCCCCACCGGGGAAGGCGGCCATTTCCCACCCGCCGCCGAGGACCCACTCGACATCCGGGTGGGCTTGGACGTAGTCGCTGATCTGGTCCAGGTAGTCGGCCACCCCGTTGCCGCAGCTCAAATCGCAGCGCAACCGTTCGATGCCCCCGTAGACCGGGTGGGCGTGCGCGTCGTGGAAACCCGGCAGCAGCAGCCTGCCCCGCAGGTCGATCACCTCGGTGCGAGCAGTCACCTGCTCGCGCACGGCGGCCGACCCGACCCCGGTTATCCGCCCGTCGTGGACGGCCACCGCATCGGAGAAGGAGCGGGCCGAGTCCATTGTGGCCACGGGCCCGCCCACGAACGCCGTGTCGGCGGAATAGCAACGTTCCACGGCTTGATTCTGGCAGCTCGCGCAGGGGCTGCGGGGGATCAGCGGTGCTGGCCGGTGGTGATGATCGAGACCGCGCGTTCCCTGGTGGGCTCGTCGACCGGGGGGACCTGGAACTCCTGGCGGCGGATGTGCTCGACCAGCTCCGGCTGGGGAGGCACGCCGTGCTCGCGCAAGTAGTAGGCGGCCGCCCCGGGCCATATCCAGGTGCCGTCGGTGTGGAAGGTCATCGGCACCGCCGGGTTGCGGCTGGGGTCGAGCCGGTCGGTGTCGTAGCTGCGGGCGGCCAGCACGACCGGGGCCCGGTTCAGGTACTCGAGCACCAGATCGCGTTCTTGCGGGGCCAGTTCCGGGTGGGTGGTGACCGGCTGCCCGTTCTCGTCGAAAACCGTGGCGGTGCGCAATTCAGCCGTCGCCGCGCCGGACGCCTGCCGGCTCAGCCATTCCGGGGTCGACTCGGCTGGCCTGGGGTATCTGCGCAGTTCGTCGGCATAAGCCTGCGGTGGAGGAGCGGTGTGCCAGGCGGGTTCTTGGTCGCCGTTGAAGTCGACGGTGTAGCTGCCCGGGCGGCGCAGCTGGTAGAGCGCGCTCACCCAGGTGCCTCGATCGGGGTGGTACATGCCGTGCCGGAGCCGCTGGAAGTGCCCGGCGGTCTCCACGGGAGGTGCGAGCGGGACGACTGTGCCGTTGGGGGCTTGCAGCTGGGCGACCAATTCGTAGTGCTCCCCGACGGCCCGGTACTCCACGCGTGCTTCCTGCCAGCCCGGCGGCAGGGCTTGCACGATTGTTCGACCGATTTCCTGGATCAGTTGCTGTTGCGCAGCCTCGTCCAGCGATCCCGCTGCTTCTTGGGGTCCCGGTTGGCTCATGCCCTGCATCCTTCCAGTAAGGCTGGGAAATCGGGGATATTTCAGTCAAGTGCGCCGTGCCCAACCCTGTCCGGCGTGGACACGTGTGCTGGCTTGCACAGCTTAAGACGCTCTTTTCGGCGATTTGGCGCGGATGAAAACAATGTTTCGAAGAAGAAAGTCTAATGTGCGGATTGTTGACAATTGGTCTGGGCGGCCCTTAGCTTCGAGCTAGCCGGAAAAGACGCGGAGGTGACGATGCGAACCGATGAGCACGGCGTTCCGCATCCGCGTCGCTGGCTGTCCTCTTCCTCTCTCTGGCTGCGACATCGCTGACGGGTCGCTCTGCTCCGCGGTGCGGCCCCGAGCAGCGACGATCCGTTGACTGCTCGCTGATTTGTTCCAGCTCGCTTTTCTCTTTTCACCTGGGCGGAGTGCACCCGTTTTCGGCGTGCTCGTTGGAAGGAGGTTCGGCCGGTGGTTGCTGTTGACCAGAATCCGCTGCTGAGGATCACCTGGACAGACCCCGTGACCGGAAAGAACGGCTACCTGGTGGTGCAAAACCTGGTGGCCGGACTGGCCACCGGAGGAACCCGGATGCGGGCCGGGTGCACGTTGGCCGAAGTGGAAGAGCTCGCCCGCGGCATGGCCCGCAAGACAGCAGTCTTCAACCTCCCCGTGGGCGGGGCGAAGGGAGGCATCGACTGCGACCCGAGGGACCCGCGAGCGCGCGGGGTGCTCACCCGGTTCCTGCAGGCGATGCGTCCCTGGGCGAAGGAGCACTGGGTGACCGCAGAGGACCTCGGCACGCCGCAGCACCTGATCGACGAGGTGTTCAGCGAACTGGGGATGCACCAGTCCTACTACGCGGCGATCAGCCGGGCGCCCGACGTGGAAAGCACCCTCCGCCGGATCAGAGCTGGGCTCAACGCGCCGGTGCCGGGTGGACTGCTGCTGGGAGACGTGGTCGGCGGCTACGGGGTGGCGCAGTGCTGCCTCGGCGCCGTGCACGCGCGCCGGTGGGACCTGGAGCGGACCACCGTGGCGGTGCAGGGCATGGGCACCATGGGCGGCAGCGCCGCGTACTACTTGCACGAGGCCGGCATGAAGGTCGTCGCGGCCGCCGATGCGGCCGGCACCCTCTACGACCCGAGCGGATTGGACGTGCCAGCCCTGCTGGAGGCCCGTGACCGGTTCGGTGAGGTCGACCGCGGCCAGGTGCCGGCGCGGGTGCAGCAACTGCCCCGGGAGGCCGTGGTCACCGCTGACGTCGACGTGCTCATACCGGCAGCCGTGTCGTTCGCGATCACCCCCCGGGAAGCGGCGGACGTGAAAGCGCGGCTCCTGGTCGAGGCGGCGAACACGCCGGTCACCCCGGAAGCCGAGGCGGTGCTCGCGTGGCGGGGGATCCCGGTCATCCCGGACTTCGTCGCCAATGCGGGGGCGGCCGCGTGGGCGTGGTGGCTGCTGCTCGGCAGGGTCGACGCCGATCCGGTGCGTTCCTTCCAAGTGCTCAAGGAAGAGATGCAGGCCAAGGTTCCGCTGCTGCTGGCGGCCTGGGAGGAGGAGGGGATCACGCCGCGGGAAGCCGCGCTGCGGCTGGCTCAGCAGCAGGTGGAGCACAACCGCGCGGCCGAAGAAGCGGGGCACGAGCTGCTCAGCATCCCCTGAAACGGTGACGGTGTTCGCGTTTCCGGTGTGACAAGCGGCTGATGGGCTGCTAGCGTGAACGCAGTTGCAGTTTTGGTTCCCAGCAGTACTTGAAAGTGCCTGCCAGAACGCGCAGGCACTTTTTCGTGCCGGCGGCCTCCGGGCCCGGGGTGATCATCTCGGCGACTTCAGGGGTCTGCGTGGTGTTGACCCCGGCCAGCAAGAAACAGGAGAAAGCAAGAATGGCTACCGGTACCGTCAAATGGTTTAACGCGGAGAAGGGCTACGGCTTCATCACCCCGGACGGCGGTGGGTCCGATGTCTTCGCCCACTACTCCGCGATCGACGCCTCCGGTTTCCGCACGTTGGACGAAAACCAGCGGGTGGAGTTCGAGATCGCCCAGGGCCCGAAGGGGCCGCAGGCGGCGCGGATCCGCGCGGTCTGATCGCACTCCACCGGGTGGACAACCCGGTGAAACCAGAACAGAAGGGCGGGCTGCGTTCAGCAGTCCGCCCTTCTTCGCGTTCGGCGAACGCGCCTTCCGAGCCGCGCCGCGCGGGTAGGCTTTGCGATCAGTGACGTCGAGCCGATGCGAGGTCGAAGTGCCCCTGCGTGTTGTTGTCGCTGGCGCTACCGGCGTGGTCGGAAGGACGTTGCTGCCGATGCTCCGCAAGCAGGGGCATCACGTCACAGCTCTGGTCCGTCCCACCGGGCGGTTGCCCGATCCGGCGGACGTCGACGACATCGTCGTGGCCGATGTGCTCCGCGAAGAGGAACTGCGCCAGGTGCTGCGCGCCGCGCGACCCGACGTGGTGGTCGACCAGACGAGCTGCTTCCGCGAGGTCGACCTGGAAACGGGATTGCGCAGAACCGGCCAGTTGCGCGAAGTCGGTGGCCGGAACCTGGTGGCCGCCGCCGTTGCCGCCGGAGCCAACCGCATCATCGGGCACAGCATGGCCGCGTACTCGCCCAGGGGGCACGACGTCTTGGACGAGGACGCCCCGCTGTGGACCGAAGCGCCCGGCTGCTGGGGGGAGGCGGTCCGCGGTGCGGCCGCCGCGGAAGAAGCCGTGCTGAACTGCTCCGAGATCGAGGCGGTCGTCCTGCGCTACGGGACTCTTTACGGGCCGGGCACCGAGTACGCCCCGGGAGGAGCGGTCCACGAGCGGGTGCGGAGCAGCGCGCTGCCCCTGGTCATCGACGGAGCCGGTCTCACCTCGTTCACGCACGTCGAGGACGCCGCCGGGGCGGTGGTCGCGGTGCTGGACGCCACCCCGGGCGTGTACAACGTGGTGGACAACGAGCCGGCCGAAGTGGCTGAGTGGTTGCCGACCTACGCCCGGATGGTGGGCGGACCGGAACCGGTGGCCCTCACCCAGGAGCAAGCCAGGGCGCAGCTGGACTGGTTGACGGTGTACCAGCTGACCGAACAGCGCGGCGCCTCCAACTTCCGGTTGCGGGAAGAGCTGGGGTGGCGACCGGTGTGGCCGAGCTGGCGGGAGGGGTTCGCCGAGATGTTCGGCCTGTGGCTGGGGTGAAGCGTTTCCGGGTGCGGTCGGCGGCAGGCAGCCGCGCGCCGCGGCTGCCTGCCCAGCTCCTCAGTAGTCGTATCCGTCGTCCTCCGGCACTTCCTGCTGCTGTTCGAGGAGGTCGGCGGGATTGGTGTCCAGCGGGGGCTCGGCGTTCTGGGGGGTCAGATCTTCGTTGGTCTCGGTGATCTCCTGGGCTTGCTCCAGAGCGTCCGCTTCTGGGGTCTCAGGGTTCATCTGTCCTCCATTCGCCGTGGGGGGAACCGCACCCGGAACACCCCGGATTTCCGGTAGCACGTTTCTTCAACCGGGGGTCATCCGCCACCGTAGCTGACTGCGGATGCACCATGCAGAGCTCGCGGAACAACCGTTTGAAAGCTGGCGGGAACCGCGCCGAGTTCTCAAGCTGAAGACCTGCATCGGACGCACCAGGAACATCTCGTCTGGGGTTCGCAGTGGCAAAGTCGCAGGCCGATTCGGCCACCGGAGAAGTCAAGCGCTGGCCAGTGCTGATGCTGTGCCTGGTGGCCGGGTTCATGACCCTGCTGGACGTCAGCATCGTCAACGTCGCACTGCCATCGATGCAACGCGGATTGAACGCCTCCCCGGCGGAGCTGGCCTGGGTGGTCTCCGGCTACGTGCTGACGTTCGGCCTGGTGCTGGTGCCAGCTGGTCGCCTGGGCGACGACCACGGTCGCAGCAGGATGTTCCTCCTCGCGTTGTTCGTCTTCACCCTGGCCAGCGCGCTGGCCGGGGTCGCCCAGCACTCCCTGTGGCTCGTCGGGGCCCGACTGCTGCAGGGATGCGCCGGGGGCTTGCTGAATCCGCAGGTCTTCGGGCTCATCCAGCAGTTCTTCCAGGGGCGGGAGCGCGCCCGGGCGTTCGGCATGTTCGGGGCCGTCGTGGGGATCTCCACCGCGATCGGCCCGCTGCTGGGCGGGTTGTTGATCCAACTGGCCGGGGCGGAGCACGGCTGGCGGCTGGTGTTCCTGGTGAACCTTCCGCTCGGCGCGGCCGCACTGCTCTACGGCTACCGGATCCTCCCGGCCCGCCAGGCCGCGGGGCGGTCGCAGAACCTGGACCCGGTGGGGGTGTTGCTGCTCGCGAGCGCGCTGTCCTGCATCCTGCTGCCGCTCATCCAGCACGGCCAGGGTGCTGGCCCGGGTTGGTTGCTGCTCGCCGCAGCGCCGTTCCTGCTCGCCGGTTTCATCGCCTGGGAACGCTGGTACGACAGCCGGGGCAGGACACCACTGGTGAACTTGCGGCTGCTGAAGATCCGCAGCTACTCGTTCGGCAGTTTGCTGTCCCTGTTGTACTTCGCCGGATTCACCAGCATCTTCTTCGTCCTGGCACTGTTCTTCCAGAACGGACTGGGGTATTCACCGCTGCAGGCGGGCCTGTCGCTCACCCCGTTCGCCGTGGGATCAGCGGTGTCTTCGGGACTGAGCGGTCGCCTGGTCGTGCGGTTGGGCAGGCGGGTGGTGGTGATCGGGCTGGTCACCGCGCTGACCGGATTGCTGGTCACCGATGTGGTGCTGGTGCTCGAGCCGGGGAGCGCGACCGGGTTGGCAACGGCGTTGCCGCTGCTGTTGGCCGGGACGGGAAGCGGGCTGGTGATCTCGCCCAACCAGACGGTGACGCTCAGCGAGATCGACCCCGCCCAAGGGGGCGCCGCGGCGGGGATCCAGCAGACCGGGCAGCGGATCGGTTCCGCGGTGGGAACGGCAACGGCTTCCGGCCTGTTCTTCAGCTTCCTGTCCTCGGCCAACTACAGCACGGCCATCTTCAGCGGGCTGCTCGTCTCCATCGGGTTCGTCACCGCGGCTCTGCTGGTGGCGGTGGTGGAGGGCCTCACCAGCCGGCCGGTGGTCAGCAGGTCGTGACGAGGCCGCGCCGGACTCGGTTCAGCCGTCGAGGACGTCCCGCTGCTGCTCGGACTTCGTCAGCACGGCGTTCCGGCGCCCGTAACCGACGTAGATGACGATGCCCAGGGCGAGCCAGACGCCGAACCGGATCCAAGTGATCAGGCTCAGATTGGCCATCAGGTACAGGCACGCCAGTGCGGTGATCACCGGAACCCACGGGGACAGCGGAACTCGGAACGGGCGCCGCAGGTGGGGCTTGGTCTTCCGGAGGACCGGTACCGCGATGGCGACCAGCATCATCCCCGACAGCGCGCCGATGCTCACCATGTCGGCCAGCTCGGAGATGGGGATGAGCCCGGACAAGATCATGATCACCAGGGCGCCGCCGGCGGTCATCAGGTGCGGGGTGCCGAACCGGGGGTGCACCCGGGAGAGGATCTTCGGGAACAGGCCGTCCCGGCTCATGGCGTAGCCGATCCGACCGATCGTGACCAGCTGCACCATCATCACCGAAGTCAGTCCGGTGAGCGCGCCCAGCGAGATGAGCGCGGCCACCCAGGGCTGCCCCACCACGTCGAAAGCCACCGCCAGCGGTGCTCCCTCGTCGATGTTGCGGTAGTCGACCATGCCGGTGAGCACGAAGGAGACCGCGACGTACAGCAGGGCGCACACGACCAGGCTCCCCAGCAGACCGATCGGGAAGTCCCGTTGCGGCCGCTTGGTCTCCTCGCCCAGGTTGGCCAGCGCTTCGAACCCGGTGTAGGCGAAGAACACGACCGCCGCGGCGGTGAGCACGCCGCCGATGCCGTACACCGACTGCTCCATGCCAAGCACGGCTTGCACCAGGGGCTGCTCCAGGGCGCTGGTCTCGCTCGGGGCGCTTTCGGCGGGCGGGACGAACGGGGTGAGGTTCTCCCCTTTGACGAAGAACAGGCCGGCTCCGACGACGATCACGCACACCGCGACCTTGACCACCACCAGGGCGTTGGTGACCCACGAGGACTCCCGGATCCCGGTGAGGGCCACCGTGGTGAGCACCGCGATGATGCCTATCGCTCCGATGTTGATCGTTGCGGATTCCCCGAACCACTCTTGCGGCAGGTCGAGCAGGTTGGCGACGTAGCCGGACCAGCTGCGGGCGACTACGGCGGAGCCGAGGGCGAATTCCAGCAACAGGTCCCAGCCGATGATCCAAGCGAAGATCTCGCCGAGCGTGGCGTAGGCGTAGGTGTACGCGCTGCCCGCGGTGGGCACGGAGGAAGCCAGTTCGGCGTAGCAGATCCCGGCGAGCCCGGCGATGAGACCACCGATGACGAAGGAGAGCACGACGGCGGGGCCGGCGTGCTGCTTGGCTTCCACACCGGTGAGGGTGAAGATCCCGGTGCCGATGATGATCCCGATGCCGAACCCGACCAGGTGCCGGGCGGTGAGACGCTGAACGAGCTCGCTCCCGCTGTGGCGGGTGAGCACGTTGTCCACCGGCATGGTGCGAAAAATGCTCATGGCGGGCTACCGTAGAAGAAGAAAGCCCCGATGTGTCCCCCGAGAGGGTTAAAAAGTTATCGGCAGCAATCGCAGAGTTGACTGAAATCTGAATTCTGTCCGGTTGTTGGGGCGGCTGCAAATTCGCCGCTGAAATGGTGAAAATCGCGAATTCCGCTCAATCCTCCGCGCTGCTGACAGTCCACACTCGATCCGGTGGTCGTTGACCCGCCCAGCGGAGCGGTGCGAGAACGGGCTCAGCCGCCGGCCGGGAGCAAGCTGAGCAGTTCCGGTGCGCCCGTGATGAGGAAGAAGTGCAGCGTCCGGCCGGCCAGGCAGGCGATCCAGAAGGTCAACAGCGGCAGTCCTGCCGCGCCGGACAGGAAGCACATCAGGGTGAACGGCGGTATCCCCGGGATGGAAGTGGCGAACAACACCAATGTCCCCCACAGGGGGCGCTCTTCGGTGCGGCGGTGGAAGGAGTGCAGCCACTCGGTCCACCGGCTGTTGCTGGTGTCGGTTTTGCGCATCAGCCGCTCACCGAGGCGGAAGCTCCCCCTGCCGGCGAAGAAGAAGAGGGTCTTGCCGATGAGTTGGCCGAACGCGGCGGCCACCGCCAGCGCCCACCAGCTCACGCTGTTCACCGAGGAGACCACGCCGAGCAGGTAGAGCTCGATGTTCACCAGGGGGAACACGCTGCCCAACGCGGCGGTGCCCATCGTGGCCAGCAGCCACCCCAGCACTGCACCGTCCACCAAAAGCCACTTCCCGTCGCTTGCCGGAGATCCGCGAGCCCCCCTGGGGGAGACTCCATGCGGGTGAAGAAACCGGACCGAGCGTACCCAGCACCCCGATGCCGACCGGATGTCGGTCCCCGGCTGCTGCGGGCTCGAAGCCCGCCGAAAAGTGGGCAGGGCAACAAACTCGCCGGCGGGAGCCAGCCGCCCGGGGAGCCAACGCTTGACTGGGTATTGGCGCGACGCAAAAGTGGTCAGGCCGCCCGGGCCGGACTTCGGCGGCAGGATGTTGGTGAGGTGGAGGTGGCTATGGAGGGCACGCCGCAAGCGCTGATCCCGAAGCTCCAGGAGCCGGACGACTCCGAGGCGCTGCGGTTCACCGACGGCGCGCTGAGCTACCGCGAGCTGGCTCGCGCCGCGGCAGCTGTGGCCGAACTGGCAGCCGGGGCGCGGCGCATCGCGGTGTGGGCCGTGCCGAGCGTGCACACCTGCGTCGCGGTGGTCGGAGGTTTGGCCGCGGGGACCGCGGTGGTTCCGATCAACCCGAAGGCCGGGGAACGTGAGCTCAAGCACATCGCCGCCGACAGCGAACCGGACCTGCTGCTGGCTCCACCGGGTGTGCAACTCCCCGCGACGTTGCAGGACATCGGGGTCCACGAGGTGGACCTCACCGCCGCCGGGGGCCAGCTGCCCCCGGAGCCGTCTCCGGAAGCGCCGGCTTTCATCGTCTACACCTCCGGGACCACCGGGGCGCCGAAGGGCGTGGTCCTGTCCCGGCGGGCGGTCCGGACGAACTTGGACGCCGTGGCCCGGGCCTGGCAGTGGACCGCCCGGGACGTCCTGGTCCACGCGCTGCCGCTGTTCCACGTGCACGGGCTGATCCTGGGCACCGTCGGTCCGCTCCGGCTGGGCGGTTCGGTGCACCACATCGGCAAGTTCTCCTCCCAGGCGATTGCCGCTGAGCTCTCCGGCCCGGCGACGATGATGTTCGGAGTGCCGACGATGTACCACCGGCTCGCCGCGGACGCCGAACGGGATCCCGGCATCGCCGCGGCCCTCGGCGAAGCCCGGCTGCTGGTGTCCGGTTCGGCGGCGCTGCCCGCCGTTGAGCACGAGCGGATCGAACGGCTCACCGGACAGCGGGTCGTCGAGCGCTACGGCATGAGTGAAACGATCATGAACTGCGGGGTGCGGGCCGACGGCGACCGGCGCCCCGGTTACGTCGGACCGCCCTTCCCGGGGGTCGAGCTCAAACTGGTCGACGAGCAGGGCGAGGAAATCCTGGTCAGCGACGACGAGACGGTCGGGGAGATCTACATCCGGGGGGAGAACCTGTTCAGCGGGTACCTCAACCGCCCGGACGCCACGGCCGAGGCGTTCCACGACGGCTGGTTCCGCACCGGTGACATGGCCACTCGGGCGCCGGACGGTTACATCAGGATCGTCGGGCGCAAGGCGACCGACATCATCAAGAGCGGTGGCTACAAGATCGGCGCCGGTGAGATCGAGAACGCCCTGCTGGAGCACCCGGCCGTCGCCGAAGTGGCGGTCACCGGAGAACCCGATGCCGACCTCGGCGAGCGCATCGTCGCTTGGGTCGTGCTCGCGCAGGGCCAGCAGGCCACCGAGGAAGAGCTGGTCCAGCACGTGGCGAGCTTGCTGACCCCGCACAAGCGGCCGCGCGTGGTGCGGTTCGTGGACGCGCTGCCGCGCAACGAGCTCGGCAAGGTCCAGAAGAAGGCGTTGCGACATGGCTGATCACCGGTCGGCCCGGCAGGTGCTGTCGGAGATCTGCCAGGACTTCACCGAATTCCCGGCCCCGGAGCAGCAGCCCGCTCCGGGCGGGCCGCTCGACTGGCCCGGCTACCAGGAGCAGCTCGGCCGCGCTGCGGAACGCACCGGCCTGGCGGAGTCCGTGCTGTGCGGACTCGGGCGGGTCGGGGGAAGCCAGGCGGTGCTGATCGCGTTCGACTTCCGGTTCCTGGGCGGATCGGTCGGGGAAGCGACCGGGGCCCGGATCACCGCTGCGTTCGAGCAGGCCAGGAAGCTGCGGGTGCCGGTGGTCTCCCTGATCGCCTCCGGCGGCAGCCGGCTGCAGGAAGGGATGTGCGCGCTGCGGCAGCTGCACGAGATCGCCCGGGCCTGCCTGCTGGCCAGGCAAGAACGGATACCGCACATCGCGGTGCTGCGGAATCCGACCACCGGGGGGATGTGGGCGGTGCTGGCCGCGTCCGCCGACGTGGTGCTGGCGTTGCCGGGAGCGGCGGTGGCCTTCGGCGGTAGCCGGGTCCGCGCGCAGAGCGCTGACGAGGAGCCGTTCACCGCGGAGGGGAAGTTCACCACCGGCCAGGTCGATCGGATCGTCGAGCCCGCCCAGTTGGCCGGGACCCTGGCCGAGCTGGTGGATCTGCTGCACCCGCAGGTGTTGTCCGGCCCGCTCGAACCGGCCCCGGTTCCTCGCTCCCTCGCCGGGGAGGCCGTGCCCCAGTCCGGTTGGGAAGCGGTGTTGAAGGCCAGGGCGCCCGAACGTCCGCGGGCCCAGGCGTACCTCGACCGGTACTTCTCGCGGCGCTTCGTGCTCGGAGGGGACCGCGCTGGTGGTGTCGACGAGGGGATGCTGTGCGGTTTCGGGCAGCGGCAGGGGCGGACGCTGGCGTTCGCGGCGCAGACCGGCACGGCGAACACCCCGGCCGGCTATCGGTCGGCGGCGCGGCTGATCCGGCTGGCGGACAGGTTGCGCATCCCGGTGCTGACCTTGGTCGACACGCCGGGGGCGGCCAACGGCGAGGAGGCCGAGCGGGGCGGGATCGGCCCGGCCATCGCCGAGACGTTCAGCGCGGTCGCGGAGGCCACCGTGCCGATAACCACACTGGTGATCGGGGAAGGCGGTTCCGGGGGAGCGCTGGCGCTGGCGTCCCCGGAGCGAACGTGGATCACCGCGGACGCCTACTTCTCGGTGATCGCTCCGGAATCGGCGGCTGCGGTGCTGCGTCGGGCGCCGGAGGAGGTGCCGGAGGTCGCCGACTGGTTGCGGCTGCGCCCGCAGGACCTGGTGGAGTTGGGCATTGTCCGGGGCATTGCGGACGGTTGACCGCTTTTCCGGTTCGCGTCCGCGGCAGCGGTTGGAAGTGCGATGACCTCGGTGATCAATGCCACCTGGCGAGAGGGCAGACCACGACCTGGTCCTGTTCTAAACTCAGGCTAACCTGACAAAGGTTAGGCTACCCTGAGTTGCGAAAGGGTGAGATGGACCGGACCGGAATCGGCGACAAGGTCGCCGTGGTGACAGGAGCGGCGCAGGGAATCGGCGCTGCAGTGGCGACGGCACTCGCCGAATTCGGAGCCGAGGTCGCTGCCCTGGACCGCAACACCGAACGCGTCAGCGCTGTGGCCGAGGAGCTCCGCGAGAAAGGTCTCGAGGTCAGCGCGCACGGAGTCGACGTGGCCGACAGCACTGCGGTCACCGAGGTGATCGACCGGGTGGAACGCGAGGTCGGACCCATCGACATCCTCGTGAACGTCGCCGGCGTGCTGCAGACCGGAACGGTGCAACAGCTCACCGACGAGGAATGGCAGCGCACCTTCGCGGTGAACACCACCGGTGTGTTCAACATGTGCCGCGCCGTGGCCAAGCGCATGGTTCCGCGGCGGCGCGGCGCGATCGTCACGGTCAGCTCCAACGCGGCAGGGGTGCCCCGGCACGGGATGTCCGCTTACGCGGCTTCGAAAGCAGCTGCCACGTCGTTCACGAAGTGCCTCGGCCTGGAGCTGGCCGAGTACGGCATCCGGTGCAACGTCGTGGCGCCCGGCTCCACGGACACCGAGATGCAGCGCGGAATGTGGACGGAGGAGAACGGGCCGGAGCAGATCATCAAAGGTTCTCTGGAGACTTATCGAGCGGGAATTCCGCTGGGGAAGCTGGCCACGCCCGACGACATCGCCGATGCGGTCGTCTTCCTGGTATCCGACCAGGCCGGCCACATCACCATGCATGACCTGTACGTAGACGGTGGCGCTACCTTGCGCGCGTAATCCGCCGCAATACCGGGAAGGCTCAAATGGGCACAATAGACAGCGATACTGAAGACCTCGACGTCGTTCCTGATGACGCGGCGCTGCGGCTGTTGGAGGACTACGAAGCAGGCTCCTCCTTCTACTTCTCCTCGCCACGAGGTGCCGTGCTGGCGAGGGGGGTGGAAGCAGTCGTTCCCAAGGTCCGCTGCGGAAAGGCCGGCCTGCCGCAGAAGGTAGCGGAATTCCTCGCTGGAGCTCGTGGCTTCAACCGCCCCGACCCGATGGTCGTGGGCGCCGTCCCGTTCGGCGAGAACCTCCCGGCCCACCTGGTGCTGCCCAGCGAGGTCGTTCGTGCCGAACCGCTGCGCACCACCGGGGAATCGGTGCGCTCGGTCAACGCTCCGGAGTGCGCGGTGCAGCCGGTCCCGCTCCCCGAGGAGTACGAACGCGGGGTGCAGCGGGTGCTGCGGCGAATCGCCGACGGTGAGATGAGCAAGATCGTGCTCGCCCGCTCGCTGCAGCTGACCGCGCAGCAGCCGATCGAGATCCAGGACGTGCTGCGCAACCTCGCCACGACCGATCCCAGTGGGTACACCTTCGCGGTGGACCTGCCCAGGCGTGGCGAAGACGGCATCCGCGACCCCCGCGGTCCGCACCCCGAGTTCGCCAGGACGTTCCTGGGCGCCAGCCCGGAACTGCTGGTCTCCCGGTTCGGCGGCAGGGGGCGGGCCAATCCGATGGCGGGATCCCGGCCGCGCAGCACCGACCCGGTGGAGGACCAGCGCCGAGCCGCAGAACTATCCACATCGGACAAGGATTTGCGGGAGCACGCTGCCGTGGTGGACGCGGTCGTCGAACAGCTCCGACCGTTCTGCTCCGAACTCGACGTCCAACCCCGGCCTTCGGTCATCAGCACGGCGGCGATGTGGCACCTGGCCACCGAGATAACCGGTCGGCTCAAGAGCACGGACACCACCTCGCTGGAGCTCGCCGCAGCTCTGCACCCGACCCCCGCGGTCTGCGGAACGCCGGTGGACCAAGCCCGCAAGGTCATCGCGGAGATCGAACCGTTCGACCGCGGCTACTACGCGGGCATGGTCGGCTGGTGCGACGCCTCCGGGGACGGTGAGTGGGTGGTCGCCATCCGTTGCGCCGAGATCGAGGACGAGGTGCTGCGCCTGTTCGCCGGCGCCGGAATCGTCGAGGGCTCGGATCCGGCTTCGGAACTGGCCGAAACCACCGCGAAATTCCGCACCGCCTTGTCCGCCATGGGGCTGGAGTAGTCCTTTGGAACCGGTTGGAGAACCAATGACGGCTTCACTTCCTGGCTGCCCGACGTGGCCAGAGGAATTCGCCCGGCGCTATCGGGAAGCGGGCTACTGGCGCGGCTACACCTTCGGCCAGATGCTGCGGGAGCGAGCGGCGGAGCACCCTGACAAGGTGGCGATCGTCGACGAGAAGCGCCGCATCACCTACCGGGAACTGGACCAGCGGGCGGACCGGTTGGCGGCCGGCCTGGTGGGATTGGGCATCCAGCGCCGGGACCGGGTCGTGGTCCAACTGCCCAACATCGCTGAATTCTTCGAAGTCTGCTTCGCGCTGTACCGGATCGGGGCCCTCCCGGTGTTCGCGCTCCCCGCCCACCGGCTGACCGAGATCTCGTACTTCTGCGACTTCGCGGAAGCAGCGGCGTACATCACGGTGGACATCGAAGCCGGCTTCGACCACCGGGCTCTGGCCGCGGAAGTCAAGGAGAAGGTGCCCGGACTGCAGCACGTGATCATCGCTGGTGATCCGGGGGAGCACGGATTCCTCGCACTGTCCGACATAGACGAAGAACCCGTCGAACTGGACGGCCCGGAGCCGAGCGACGTCGCTTTCCTGCAACTGTCCGGCGGAAGCACCGGGATTCCCAAGCTGATCCCCCGCACCCACGACGACTACATCTACTCGTTCCGGGCCAGCAACGAGATCTGCGGCGTCACCAGCGACACCGTCTACCTCGGGGCGCTCCCCATCGCGCACAACTTCCCGATGAGCTCGCCCGGCACTTTCGGGGTGCTGCACGCCGGTGGTCGGGTGGTGCTGGCCCGCCGGCCCAGCCCGGACGAAGTGTTCCCGCTGATCGAACGGGAACGGGTCACGCTCACCGCGGCAGTCCCTCCGCTCGTCCTGGTGTGGTTGGAAGCCGTGCAGAACACCGACTACGACCTGTCGAGCCTGCAGGTGCTGCAAGTGGGCGGCGCCAAGTGCAGCGAAGAGGTCGCCCGCCGCATCGGACCGGCCTTCGGGGCCAAGCTCCAGCAGGTGTTCGGCATGGCCGAAGGCCTGGTGAACTACACCAGGCTCGACGACCCCGAGGAGGTCGTGCTCACCACCCAAGGGCGCCCCATCTCGCCGGACGACGAGATCCTCATCGTCGACGACGACGACAACCCCGTTCCCCCGGGGCAGTCCGGCCACCTGCTGACCCGCGGGCCGTACACGATCCGCGGCTACTACAAAGCCGAAGAGCACAACGCCAAAGCGTTCACCCCGGACGGCTTCTACCGCACCGGTGACGTCGTGCGCATGACCCCCGAGGGCAACCTGGTCGTCGAGGGGCGAGCGAAAGACCAGATCAACCGGGGCGGGGAGAAGATCGCCGCCGAAGAGGTGGAGAACCACCTGCTCGCCCACCCGGCGGTCTTCGACGCGGCCGTCGTCTCCATGCCGGACGACTACCTCGGGGAACGCAGCTGCGCTTTCGTGGTCCCCCGTGGTGCTCCGCCGAAAGCGCGCGAACTCATCAAGTTCGTGCGCAGTCGCGGCCTCGCCTCCTACAAAGTGCCGGACCGAGTGGAGTTCGTCGAGCAGTTCCCGCAAACCGGCGTGGGGAAGATCAGCAAGCGAGAACTGCGCGAAGTCATCGCCCGGGAATACGTCCCCAAGCTCAAGCGGCCGGAGAAGAACTAGGAGGGACACGTGGGTCTACCAGCCATCGCTCCGTACGGCCTGCCGCGCCCGGAGGAACTGCCGAAGAACCGGGTGGCCTGGCAGCCCGAGCCGGAACGCGCCGTCCTGCTCGTGCACGACATGGAACGCCACTTCGTCGGGCAGTTCACCCCCGGTCGCGAACCGCTGAGCAAGGTCGTCGAGAACATCTCGCTGCTGAGCCGGCAGGCGCGCGCAGCGGGAATACCGGTGGTGTACTGCGCGCAACCAGGACCGCAGACCCCTGAGCAGCGGGGCCTGCAGCTGGAGTGGTGGGGAACCGGAGTCGCCGACCCCGAGCAGGCCGAGATCATCGACGAGCTGCGCCCCGAACCGGGCGACGTGCTGCTGACCAAGTGGCGCTACAGCGCTTTCCAGCGCACCGAGCTGGCCGAAATGATGCAGGACTGGCAGCGGGACCAGCTCGTCATCACCGGCATCTACGCCCACATCGGTTGCCTGATGACCGCAGCGGAGGCCTTCCAACGCGACATCCAGGCTTTCCTGGCTGCGGACGCGGTGGCCGACTTCTCCTACGAGGAGCACACCATGGCGCTGGACTACGCGGCCAAGCGGTGCGCGGTGGTCGCCACGTCCGCTCAGCTGGCGATGTCATTCGAGCCCGAGCGATCCGAAGTAGCCTGACGGGAGTTGCCATGTCGTTGACGTTGGAAGAAGTCCGCGCGCAGGTCGCCGAACTGCTCTACGAGGAGCCGAACGAGATAGGCCACGACGACGACCTCATCGAGGACTGGGGTCTGGACTCGGTCCGGATCATGTCGCTGATCGAGAAGTGGCGCAAGCTCGGTGTGGAGGTCACCTTCGCAGACCTCGCCGAACAGCCGACCCTGTCCCAGTGGTGGGCGCTGATCGAACCGCACGTCTCGCAAGCGAAGTGACCGGTCGGCTCCCGCGCTGACCGGACGCTCGTCCCGTCGCCAGGTCGGTACCGCACGCCGGACGGCGCCCCAGCTGGGCCGTCGCCGTCCGGCGCGGAACGCGGCACCGCTCGCCGGTGGACCGCTGCGGCAGCACGAGGGCCACCGCGGTCACCGGCGCAGCACCGGGCGGAGCTGTTCCAGCACTCCCGGGTCCTCGATCGTGGACGGGACAGCCGTGTCGCCCCGGTCGGCTATTTCCCGCATCGACTTGCGCAGGATCTTCCCGGATCGGGTCTTGGGCAGACCGTCGACGACGGTCACGTCCTTGAACGCGGCCACCGGGCCGATCTGCTCGCGCACCGCGGCGACGAGTTCCTCCTTCAACGCCTCCTGGGTGATTTCCACACCGGACTTCAACACCACGAAACCGCGGGGGACCTGGCCTTTGAGGGGGTCGTGGACGCCGATCACCGCGCATTCGGCCACCGCCGGGTGCGCGGCCAGCACGGCTTCCATCGCCCCGGTGGACAGCCGGTGCCCCGCCACGTTGATGACGTCATCGGTGCGGCCCATCACGAAGAGGTAGCCGTCCTCGTCGAAGTACCCGCTGTCCCCGGTCAGGTAGTAGCCGGGGTAGCGGGACAGGTAGGACTGCCGGAACCGCTCGTCGTCGCCCCACAGCGTGGTCAGCGTGCCCGGAGGCAGTGGCAGCTGCAGGCAGATCGAGCCTTCCCGCCCGGCCGGGAGGGGTTTGCCCGAATCGTCGAGCACCTGCACGTCGAACCCCGGGACCGGGACGCTCGGCGAGCCCGGCTTGAGCGGCATGGGCTCCAGACCGCGGAGGTTGGCGCAGATCGGCCACCCGGTCTCGGTCTGCCACCAGTGGTCCACCACCGGGATGCCGAGCTTCTCGGAAGCCCACCGGTACGTCTCCGGGTCCAGCCGTTCCCCGGCCAGGAAGAGCGTCCGGAGACTGGAGACGTCGTGGTCGGCCAGCAGAGCGGCCTGCGGATCGGCCCGCTTGATGGCCCGGAACGCGGTGGGCGCGGTGAACAGCACCTTGACCTGGTGGTCGGCGACCACTCGCCAGAAAGCACCGGCGTCGGGAGTGCCGACCGGCTTCCCCTCGTACAGCACTGTGGTGGCCCCGGTCAGCAACGGCCCGTAGACGATGTACGAGTGCCCGACGACCCATCCGACGTCCGAAGCCGTCCACATGACGTCACCGGGCTCGATTCCGTAGATGTTGGCCATCGACCAGCGGAGGGCGACGGCGTGGCCGCCGTTGTCGCGCACGACCCCCTTCGGTCGCCCGGTGGTGCCCGAGGTGTAGAGGACGTACAGCGGGTCCGTGGCCCGCACCGGCACGCAGTCCGCGGGTTCCGCCCGGGCCATCAGCTCGTCCCAGTCGGCGTCCCGGTCGTCGAGGGAGGCGGTCGCCTGCGGCCGCTGGTGGACGATCACCTTGTCCGGTTGGTGCGACGTCATCCGCAGGGCCTGGTCCACGATCGGCTTGTACTCGACGACCCGGTTCGGCTCCAGCCCGCACGATGCGGCGACGATCACCTTCGGGGTGGCGTCTTCGATCCGCGCCGCCAACTCCTTCGGGGCGAAACCGCCGAAGACGACCGAGTGCACGGCGCCCAACCGGGCGCAGGCCAGCATGGCGATCACGGCCTGCGGGATCATCGGCATGTAGATCACCACGCGGTCACCGGCCGCGACTCCCTGGTCGCGCAGCACCCCGGCGAATCGAGCCACCTGCTCCAGCAACTGGCGGTAGGTGAGCGTGCGCACCGAGTTGGTCATCGCCGAGTCCCAGACCAAAGCCGGCTGTTCGCCCCGACCGTCGCGGACGTGCCGGTCGAGCGCGTTGAAGCAGGTGTTGAGCACGCCGTCCGGGAACCACCGGTAGAACGGCGCGGCTGAGTCGTCCAGGGCTTGCTCGGGAGCGCGTTCCCAGTCGATCGCGGCTGCTGCTCGCAGCCAGAACCCCTCGGGGTCGGCCAGGCTGCGCCGGTAAGCGTCGGCATAGGAGCCCATGCGTCACCTCCTCGGTGCGGATGATGTTTGTGTCCTACCGCACAAGGGGCGGGGACGCCAGGGGGTGGATTGGTTCGTTCCGGGCGGCCGAAGCGGACATCTTGTCGCACACTCGAGTGTGAGCCGGATTTCAATTCAGCTGATCCGCACGGCAGAAGGAGGTGCGACAGCTCGGCGACGCGGACGGGCCGCTGAGCGCATATTCCACTCCGGACCCGGCTCTCCAACCGAGAATTTGATCAACATCCACTTGGGATAACGCCCAGGTAGATCAGGTCGACAGGTTGTGTGGAGGTGGAGTCAGGTGAACGAGCAGCAGGTGGTCGAGTCCGCGGAAGACGCCGCCCCGGAACTGCCGACGGACCCGTGCAGCGTGGTGTGGAGCGGCGGGCACTCCTACGTCCTGGAGGGCCTCCACGGAGCTCGCTGGGTCGGAATGGACGACCGGGGGCGCCCTCGTTTTCTGACCGACGCCGAGCTCCGCCGGCGAGGATGGAGCCGCACCCGGGATTGAGCGCACCACCGTCGACCAGCTCGCTGAGCACCGGCCACCCCGGCTGGGGAGTCCCGGATGTGAGATCCTGACCTGAGCGGGACCAGCTGGGTTCTGCACGAGGGGAAGTTTCACAGCGGAGTCGGGGGGAGGGCTCGTGGTGCAGGATTCTGACAGCACCACGGACGGGGTCACCACCGGAGAACACGGTGCGGAACCCCGCAAACCGAGCCAGAACCCTCAACCACATCAGCCGGACCCCGGCATTGCGCGGTTGCGGGAAGCAGCAGCAGGGGTGGTGGCCGGCCCGTGGCTGACGGTGCCGAATCTGCTCAGCGTGCTCCGGTTAGCAGGAGTCCCACTCTTCCTGTGGTTGCTGCTCGGTCCCAAAGCGGAACTGCTCGCTCTGCTGGTGCTGGTCGTCAGCGGGATAACGGACTGGTTGGACGGGAAGCTGGCTCGCTGGCTCAACCAGTACAGCAGGCTCGGCGAGCTGCTCGATCCGGCTGCGGACAGGCTGTACATCATCGCCACGCTGATCGCGTTCGTGCTGCGCGAGGTGGTGCCGTGGTGGGTCGCTGCTGCCCTCATCGTCCGGGACGTGGTGCTGGCCCTGTGCCTGCCGGTGCTGCGCTGGCACGGCTACCGGCCACCCGAAGTGCACTACCTGGGCAAAGCTGCGACGTTCTGCCTGATGTACGCCTTCCCGCTGCTGCTGCTCATCCAGGGGGACTTCCCGTTCTCCGAGGTCGCCAGGCCGGCGGCTTTCGCGCTCACGTGCTGGGGCGGAGCGCTGTACCTCTGGGCCGGGGTCCTCTACTTCGGTCAGGTCGTGGCCGCGGTGCGACGAGCTCGCACCGCACCGCGGGGGTAGCTCTTCAGCTCCTGCGGGGACGCGTCTTGCGGGGGTGGTCCGGTGGTGCCTACGCTCACCGCGCTAGGCGGTGATCGCACAGGCAGTGCTCAGCAGGCAGCGGACAAGGAAGGCGGGACCCAGGTGGCGGCCCCGGACGTGATCAAGTACACCGAGCAGCATGAGTGGGTGAAGCCGATCGACTCGGAGAGGGTCCGGGTCGGCATCACCGACTACGCCCAACAGCAGCTGGGCGATGTGGTGTTCGTGCAGCTCCCGGAGATCGGTGACCAGCTGGACGCCGGCTCCGTCATGGGCGAGGTGGAGTCGACCAAGAGCGTGTCGGACATCTACGCTCCGGTCTCCGGGGAAGTCGCTGCGCGCAACGAGGATCTGGCGGATCAGCCGGAGCTGGTCAATTCCGCTCCGCTGGAGGCCGGATGGATGGTAGAGCTGAGGATGACCGATCCAGGAGAGCTGGATCAGCTGCTGGACGAGGCGGCGTACCAAAACCTGATCGACCAGGGATGATCGGCGGTCCGGCCGCCGATCATGGGAGTCAGGCGCTTCGCCGTTCTCGCAGCACGGTACGTTGGAACGTACTTAGCACGATCTATCCGCGTAGAGGAGAGCTCAGGTGAGCCAGAACAGCGGCTCCGGCGACGTTCCACCGGAGCAGTCACCGGAGACCACCTCGGTCTTCAGGCCCTTCCTCTCGGAGCCGGACAGCACCGAGAGTGCGCCCCCGGAGCCTGCTGCGTCCGGGGTCGATTCGCTGCCAGCGGGTGCGGCCCTGCTGGTGGTCAAACGCGGCCCGAACGCGGGCTCGCGCTTCCTGCTCGACCGGGAAACCACCAGCGCTGGCCGCCACCCGGACAGTGACATCTTCCTCGACGATGTCACTGTTTCGCGTCGGCACGCCGAGTTCCGGCGCGAAGGCAATGACTTCGTGGTGGTCGACGTCGGCAGTCTCAACGGCACTTATGTGAACCGGGAACCGGTGGACACCTCGGTCCTGGCCAACGGTGACGAGGTCCAGATCGGGAAGTTCCGGCTCGTTTTCCTCACCGGCCCGGTCGATGGGGAACAGAACAACCGCTGAACTGCCGCAGGACTTCTGAGACGGCCGGGGGAGCCTTGGCGCTTCCCCGGCCGTTTGCAGGGGGTGGCGCGTGGTCGCGTGGCCCGGGGAGCCCGGCGCTCGGCGCGGTTTCACCGCTGCAGCAGGTGTTTTTCCGCTTCTCAGCCGGTCCTGTTGGGCAGGCGTGCGGTGTATCGTGCTGGGGTAATGCTCGACGAGGAGCCCTTCCCAGGACACCCGTTGCTGCGGTCGGTTCGTCGGCCTGCTCTTGTGATGGGCATGTCCGCCGGGACGCGGGTAACGTCGAAAGCGTCGGTGCGCTCCCGACGGGAGGTCACGCTTCGGCGCGCTGGAGGAGGCGATGTGACGATGAGCAGCGAGATGCGCGTCGTCGGCGTGCGGGTGGAACTGCCAGCCAACCAGCCGATTTTGCTGCTGCGCGAAGCGCACGGCGAGCGCTATCTGCCCATTTGGATCGGGTCGGTCGAAGCTACGGCAATCGCTCTCGAGCAGCAGGGGGTTCGGCCTGCCCGGCCGCTGACCCACGACCTGCTCAAGGACGTTATCGGCGCTCTGGGACGTGACCTTGAGCAGGTTCGCATCACGGACCTGCAGGAGGGGACGTTCTTCGCCGAGTTGGTGTTCGACGGCGACGTCCGGGTGTCCGCGCGTCCGAGTGACTCCGTCGCTCTTGCGTTGCGCGCCGGCGTGCCCATCCACGCCGACGAGTCCGTGCTGGACGAGGCCGGCCTGATCATTCCGGATGAGCAGGAGGACGAGGTCGAGAAGTTCCGGGAGTTCCTCGACTCGGTTTCCCCGGAGGACTTCCGCGGTGCCGACACCTGACCCTGCCATCTGCACAGGCGGCGGCCGGCCCTCCGGGCCGGCTCGTCTGTCCCGGGGGTGCCCGCGCGTCGCGTTGACCGGTATGTGGGGCGGGCTTACCTTCAAGACATGAATTGCTCCGATGTGGTTTGGCGCGATGGAGCAGTTCACGGCACCCGGACAGGCCGGGTGCGGGCATCGTCATCGGCTCTCGGGCCGGACGAGGGGAGGCAGGCGTGGTCGAGGAGGCACCCAGCCGGGATGCTGCGGAGCAGGGAGAGCTGTTCCGCGATGCTTCGATACCGGATGAGCTCGTCGGCTACAGGGGCCCAGCGGCTTGCCAAATCGCCGGCATAACCTACCGCCAGCTGGACTACTGGGCGCGTACGAAGCTGGTGCGTCCTTCCATTCGCAGCGCCAGTGGTTCTGGCACGCAGCGCCTTTATTCGTTCAAGGACATCCTGGTGCTGAAGGTGGTCAAGCGACTGCTGGACACCGGGGTGTCGCTGCACAACATCCGTGTCGCGGTGGAGCACCTGCGCAACCGCGGGGTGGAAGATCTGGCGAAGCTGACCCTGTTCAGCGACGGCACCACGGTTTACGAGTGCACCTCCGCCGAGGAGGTGGTGGACCTGCTGCAAGGCGGCCAAGGCGTTTTCGGGATCGCCGTCAGCGGCGCGATGCGGGAGATCAGCGGCACCATTCACGAGTTCCCCGCTGAGCGGGCGGACGGCCAGCAGGTCGAACCTCCGGTGGAGGACGAATTGGCCCGCCGCCGGCGGGACCGTCGGACGGGCTGACGAGGCACTGCTCCGACCGGGTGTGTACCCGGCGACATCGGCGGTTCGAATCAGCCACCTGATCAGGTAGGCTCCCTGGCATCGCTGACCCCGTGCGGGAGAGTTCGGTCACGGTGCTGCCGTGGCCGGCGCCGAAGGAGCAACCCTCCCCGACAACCTCTCAGGCCACCGGACCGTACGGGCGAGATACCTCTGGAAAGAGGGCGCACACCAGCGGTGTGGCCCCGCCGACGGTGCAAGCCCGGCTCGCCGGGCGAAGCTCTCAGGCGTTCGCTGAGCGGACATGACAGAGGGGGAGACCAGAAGGCAGCCCCGGCTGCACTGGCGCCCCGTGTTCGCCGCGATGAGCGAGGTTTGGCGATGACCGACGTAAGACACGACCGTGCCCCTCTAGCAGCCCTGGAAAACGGCAATCCGTTCGTTGACCGCCACATCGGCCCGGCGCCCGCGGAGCTCGCCCGGATGCTCGACGTGATCGGCGTGGGTTCGCTGGAGGAGCTGGCCGACAAAGCGGTGCCGGAAGGGATCCGGGAGCGGAGCCTGCAGTTGGCCCTGCCGGAGCCGGTTTCGGAAGCCCGAGTGCTGGAGGAGTTGCGAGAACTCGCTCGGCGGTGCCGTCCGCACACCGAGATGATCGGCTTGGGCTATTACGAGACGGTGACCCCGCCGGTGATCCGGCGCAACATCCTCGAGAACCCCGCCTGGTACACCGCCTACACCCCTTACCAGCCGGAGATCTCCCAGGGGCGGCTGGAGGCGCTGCTGAACTTCCAGACCATGGTCGCCGACCTCACCGGTGTCCCGGTGGCCAACGCGTCGATGCTGGACGAGGCGACCGCGGCCGCCGAGGGGATGACGCTGGTCCGCCGGGCCGGCAAGGTCAAGTCCCCGCGGTTCGTGGTGGACGCCGACACGCTGCCGCAAACCCTCGCCGTGCTGGAGACCCGGGCCGAGCCGCTCGGCATCGAGCTCGAGGTCGCCGACCTCTCCACCGGCCCCCAGGGGTTGCCCGACGGTGAGTTCTTCGGCGTGCTGCTGGCCTACCCGGGTGCTTCCGGGCGGGTTCGCGACCAGGAGGAGATCATCGCCGAGGTGCACCGCCGCGGGGCGATGGCGGTGGTGGCCGCTGACCTGCTCGCCCTCACCCTGCTGCGGCCGCCGGGGGAGATGGGGGCCGATGTCGTCGTCGGCACCACCCAGCGGTTCGGCGTCCCGCTGGGGTTCGGTGGCCCGCACGCCGGTTACATGGCGGTGCGCAAGGGGCTGGAGCGGCAGCTCCCCGGCCGACTGGTCGGGGTCAGCGTCGACGCCGACGGCGCGCAGGCCTACCGACTGGCGCTGCAGACGCGGGAGCAGCACATCCGCCGGGAGCGGGCGACCAGCAACATCTGCACCGCCCAGGTGCTGCTCGCCGTGATGGCGTCGATGTACGCCGTCTACCACGGTCCGAACGGCTTGCGGCAGATCGCCACCCGGGTGCACCGGATGGCGGCGGTGCTCGCCGAGCAGCTGCGCCGCAGCGGTGTCGAGGTGGCGCACCAGCACTTCTTCGACACCGTGGTGGCCAAGGTCCCGGGGCGGGCCGCGGAAGTCGTCGCCGCCGCCCGGCGGGAAGGCATCAACCTGCGGCAGATCGATGCCGACAGCGTGGGGATCAGCTGCGCGGAGACCACCACCAGGCAGCACCTGGCCGCCGTGTGGCGGGCCTTCGGGATCGGGGACGCGGTGGACGTCGACGAGCTGGACGCGCAGACCCCGGACGCGCTGCCGGCGGAGTTGGCCCGGACCTCCGAGTACTTGACGCACCCGATCTTCAACACGCACCACTCGGAGACCTCGCTGCTGCGCTACCTGCGGCAGCTGGCCGACAAGGACGTGGCGTTGGACCGGAGCATGATCCCGCTGGGCTCGTGCACCATGAAGCTCAACGCCACCGCGGAGATGGAGCCGATCACGTGGCCGGAGTTCACCTCGCTGCACCCGTTCGCGCCGGCGGAGGACGCTGAAGGGCTGCTGCAGATCGTCTCCGACCTGGAGAAGTGGTTGGCGGAGATCACCGGCTACGACGCGGTGAGCCTGCAGCCCAACGCGGGCAGCCAGGGCGAGTTCGCCGGCCTGCTGGCCATCCGGGCGTACCACCGCAGCCGTGGGGACACCGGGCGCGACGTGTGCTTGATCCCGGCCAGCGCGCACGGCACGAACGCCGCCAGCGCGGTGATGGCCGGGCTGCGGGTGGTCGTGGTCCGCTGCGACAGCGAAGGCAACATCGAGCTGGACCACCTGCGGGAGCTGGTCGACAAGCACGCGGACGACCTGGCCGCGATCATGATCACCTACCCGTCCACGCACGGCGTGTACGAGGACACCGTGCGCGAGGTCTGCGGCCTGGTGCACGACGCGGGCGGACAGGTCTACGTCGACGGGGCCAACCTGAACGCGTTGATCGGACTGGCCCGGATGGGCAAGTTCGGCGCCGACGTGTCGCACCTGAACCTGCACAAGACCTTCTGCATCCCGCACGGCGGCGGTGGACCGGGCGTGGGGCCGATCGGGGTTCGCGAGCACCTCGCCGAGTTCCTGCCCAACCACCCGCTGCAGCCCGCGGCCGGGCCGGAAACCGGTGTCGGGCCGATCAGCGCCGCGCCGTGGGGCAGCGCTTCCATCCTGCCGATCTCGTGGGCCTACATCCGGTTGATGGGAGCGGACGGGCTGCGCCGGGCCACGCTGACCGCCATCGCCGCCGCCAACTACGTGGCTCGACGGCTGGACAGCTACTTCCCGGTGCTCTACACCGGCCAGGGCGGCTACGTGGCGCACGAGTGCATCCTCGACCTGCGGCCGGTCAGCAAGAGCAGCAAGATCAGCGTGGACGACGTCGCCAAGCGGCTGGCCGACTACGGCATCCACGCGCCGACGATGTCGTTCCCGGTGGCCGGCACGCTCATGGTGGAGCCGACGGAGAGCGAGAACCTCGCGGAGCTGGACCGGTTCTGCGACGCGATGATCGCGATCCGGGCCGAGATCGACAAGGTGGCGTCCGGGCAGTGGCCGCTCGACGACAACCCGCTGGTGAACGCCCCGCACACGGCCGCGTCGTTGGCCAGGGAGTGGAACCACGCCTACTCCCGGGAGGAGGGCGCTTATCCGATGGGGACCGGCGTGGCGAAGGTTTGGCCGCCGGTGCGCCGCATCGACGGGGCACGTGGTGACCGCAACCTGGTCTGCTCCTGCCCGCCGCTGGAGGCGTACCAGAGCTGAGCTGCCCCAGTGCGCCCCGGGCCGCGTGTTCCGACACACGGACCCGGGGCGCACATTTGCGCTCGCCGGGGGTTAGGTGGGACCGTGGGCCCTTCACCTGCCTCCGAGAGGAGTGGAGCTCATGCTCACAATTAGCGAAAGCGCTGCCGAGGTCATCAAGCTCGTACTGGTCGGCGGCGATTCTTCCGAAGGGTCGGGGCTGCGCATCGCTCCTGCCGGTGACGGGCTGCAGGCTTCGATCGCCAGTGCCCCGGAAGCCACCGACCAGGTGGTCGAAGCTTCTGGCATCCGGGTCTTCCTGGAAGAACAGGTCGCGCAACTGCTCGACGACAAGACCCTGGACGCGGAGCGAGACGCGAACGGGGAACTGGCGTTGGCGGTGCGGGACTGATCGATGAGCCCGCGGCGGTCTGACCGAGGTCAGACCGCCGTCAGCTTCTCGACCGCGTCCTGGGCGCGGTGGTGGGTCGAGGACTCCGGGGGAGCCCTGCCGTCCTTGGCCGCTACGCGCTGCCCAGGTAGCGGAACGGCCACTGGTGCACTTCTCGCCGCAGCAGTTCGGCGGGAGGCTGCGGCAGCGGTGCGAGCTGCCCGGTGAACCGGATGACCACCACGGCTCTGTCCTCAGCCGAGCGGAAGACATCCGCGCTGCGGAATTGCGGTTGCTTCCGGAGGTGCGGGAGCGCGGTGGAGTCGATCCAGGCGAGCAGCTGATCGAGTTTTCCGGGTTGGGCGCGCGCTTCCCACATCAGCGTGTCCTTGTCGGTCATCACGCGCTCCCGGTGCGCAGCGGCGGCACGGTCGGCACTTCAGGTGCGTTGTCGATGTCGGCCTGGGTCATCCGGAACGCTTCCGGGTACAGGTCGCGCTGGGTGCGGCGTGCCGGCTCGGTGGTGCGCCAGGTGTACAGGCAACGAGCGCACTGCAGCACTTCCCAAGCTCCGGCCACCGGGGAGACCGCGAGCTGTTCGACTTCTTCCCACGCGCAGCGGGGGCAGATCATCTTCTCCTCCTCGAGGCCGATCACTTCTGGTCCATCAGCGCCTGCAGTTTGGTCAACCACGCGCCGGTCTCCGGCAGGTCGGTCACCGGCTGGCTGTAGTGGCCGCGGGAGTCGGGCGCGACCGGTGTGGTGGCGTCGATGACCAGCTTGTTGCTGATGCCGGCGGGTTGGGATCCGGGATCGAGTTCCAGGATCGACATGTTGGGCAGGTTCACCAGATCCCCAGCTGGGTTGACCTTCGTGGACAGCGCCCACATCACCTGCGGCAGGTTGAACGGGTCCACGTCCTCGTCCACGACGATGACGATCTTGCAGTACCCCAGGCCGTGCGGGGTGGTCATGGTGCGAAGACCGACGGCCTTGGCGAAGCCCCCGTACCGCTTCTTGGTGGAGACGATGGCCAGCAGTCCGTGGGTGTACATGGCGTTGACCGCCTGGACCTCAGGGAATTCCCGCTTCAGCTGCTGGTAGAGCGGAACGCAGGTGGCCGGTCCGATCAAGTAGTCGACCTCGGTCCACGGCATTCCCAGGTAGAGCGATTCGAAGATCGGGTTGGTGCGGTAGGAGATCTTGTCGATGCGCACCACGGTCATGTTGCGCCCACCGGAGTAGTGCCCGGTGAACTCCCCGAAGGGGCCCTCGATCTCCCGCTTGCGGCCTTCGATGACGCCTTCGAGCAGCACTTCGCAGCCCCACGGAACGTCCAGCCCGGTCAGCGGACCAGCGGTGATCGGGGCGGGAGCACCGCGCAGCGCACCGGCCATTTCGTACTCGGACTGGTCGTACTGCAGCGGGGTGCTCGCCACAATGGACATGATCGGGTCGTTTCCCAGGGCGATGGCCACTGGGAGGTCTTCGCCGCGTTCTTCGGCTTTGTTCAGGTGCAGCGCGATGTCGTGCATCGGCACTGGCTGCAGGCCGAGTTTGTTGCGCCCTTTGACCTCCATGCGGTAGATGCCGACGTTCTGCTTGTCGAAGTTGTCGGGGTCCTCCGGGTCGCGGGAGATGACGGCCGCTTTGTCGATGTAGAAGCCCCCGTCACCGTCGTTGAGCCGGAACAGCGGCAGCACCTGGAACAGGTCGACGTCGTCGCCGTCGAGCGAGTTCTCGGCGAACGGCGGGTTGTCCCGGCGTTCAGGTGGGACGGGGAACTGCTCCCAGCGGCGGATGAACTCGTCGACTTGTTCCTTGGTGGAGGTGGTCGACGGCATCCCCATCGCTATGGCGTGGTTGCTCCACGAGCCGTGGGTGTTCAGCGCGATGCGCGCGTTGGTGAAGCCGTGGACGTTGTCGAAGTACAGGGCGGGGGCGTGGTCCCCCATTCGACTCGCCGCGTTCGCCGCAGCTCCCAGGTCGGGTTCCGGCATGACCTGTTCGGTGATCCGCAGCAGCTGTCCTTGTTCGTCCAGAGCCTCCAAATAGGAGCGAAAATCGTCGTAGGGCAATTCTTCCTCCTGTCAGTCGGTTTGTCGGCGTGCGTGGGCCAACCCTTGCCAACGGCGGGCGAACGGAGCCTGCAGTCCGAATTGGTCCAAAACCCGGCTGACGACGTGGTTGACGATGTCGTCGACCGATTCCGGGTTGTTGTAGAAGGCCGGCATCGGCGGAACGATCTGCACGCCCATCCGGGAGAGCGCCAGCATGTTCTCCAGGTGGATCTCGCTCAGCGGGGTTTCCCGGGGGACCAGCACCAGCTTGCGGCGCTCTTTGAGCGTCACGTCGGCGGCTCGGCCGATGAGACCGTCGGCGTAGCCGGCGCGGATGCCGGCGAGCGTTTTCATGCTGCACGGTGCGATGACCATGCCGTCGGTGGGGAAGGAGCCGGAGGAGATGGGGGCTGCTTGGTCGTTGCAGCCGTAGACCGCGTCGGCGAGCTTGGCGGCTTCGCGGGCGCTGTAGGGCGTCTCCAGCTCGATGGTGGTGCGCGCCCAGCGGCTCATCACCAGGTGGGTCTGCACCTCGGGCAGGTCGTGCAGCACCTCGAGAAGCCGTACTCCCAATGGTGCGCCGGTGGCGCCGGTGATCCCGAGGACCAGCCGCATACCTGCCTCCATTAGTTCGTATACAAACGTTTGTGTACATACTATCACTGGTCGCGGTTGGATTTACTACGATCTGAACCACCGACCCGCCGACCCGGAAGAGAACCCGTGGAGCTGGAACAAGCTGTTTTCCACCGCATCCGCCGCGTCATGCAGGAGCACACCGCCAACTGGCAGCAGCGCTTGCCGGAACTGACCAAGCCCCAGTACGCGGTGCTGTGGGCCGTGCACGAAAAACCCGGGATCGAACAGGCCCAACTGGGGCAACGGGCGGCCATCGACAAAGCCACTCTCGCCTCCCTGCTGCTGCGGATGGAGCAGCGCGGTCTCATCCGCCGCACAGTGGACGCCACCGACCGCCGCCGGCGGCTGCTGGAGCTAACCGAAGAAGGAAAGCGCACCCTGCGGCGCAGCATCCCCGTAGCCGATGCCGTGGACAGCCAGCTGCTCTCCCGGCTCACCCCGGAAGAACGCGGCGAGCTGCACCGGCTGCTGGGCAAACTAGCCTCCACAGCGGACGAACCCCCCGCGGTCAGCGCTGGGTAGCGCTGACTGGGACAGCTCGAACTGCTGCGCCGGGCTGAGCGCGAGCACCGGCCCTGGGCGCAGTCGGGTGCGCACCGGACAACCGCTTGGAAGAGCAGGACCATGAACAATTCCCCGGGGAAAGCCTCGATCGTCACCCCCATCACCGAGGACCTCGTGCGCGGAGCGCTCGAACTGGAGCGAACCGAGCGGGGGCTGCTGCCGCACCGGTTGCCCGCGCGTGCCCGCGCGCAGTGCTCCGACGGGCAGCTGGCCATGGCGGAGTCGCACACCTCCGGGGTTCGGCTGGCCTTCCGCACCCGGGCGAGCGTCGTGGAGCTGGACGTGCTTTCCACCAAAACGGTGTACCGGGGTGCCCAGCCGCTGCCCGGCAGCGCCTACGACCTGCTGGTCGACGGTCGTCTCGCCGCCCAAGCCACGGCGACCGGCGGCAACGTCCTGACCATCGACATGGCCGCCGGAACCGCTGTCACCGAACCCGGGCCGATCGCCACCGTGCGGTTCGACGAGCTGCCGGCCGAGACGAAGGACGTGGAGATCTGGTTGCCGTACCGGGAGAGCACCGAACTGGTCGAGTTGCGCACCGACGCCCCGGTCGAGCCCCTCCCGGACCGGGGGAGCAGGGTGTGGCTGCACCACGGCAGCTCGATCAGCCACGGCTCCAACGCCGAGAGCTCCACCACCACCTGGCCGGCGCTGGCCGCTGCCGCCGGCGGCGTGGAACTGATCAACCTCGGCTTGGGCGGTAGCGCGCTGCTCGACCCGTTCACCGCTCGCGCGCTGCGCGACACCCCGGCGGACTTGATCAGCGTCAAGATCGGGATCAACCTGGTCAACGCCGACCTGATGCGAGTGCGCGCCTTCGGGCCGGCGGTGCACGGTTTCCTCGACACGATCCGGGAAGGGCACCCCACCGCACCACTGCTGGTGATCTCACCGATCCTGTGCCCGATCCACGAGGACACCCCCGGCCCCGGCGAACCGGTGTTCGAGGACGGGAAGGTGCGGTTCCGCGCCACCGGGGACCCCGCGGAGCGCGCGGCGGGAAAGCTGACGCTCAACGTCATCCGGGAGGAGCTGTCCCGCATCACCGCGGCGCGGGCGGCCGACGACCCCAATCTGCACTACCTCGACGGTCGTGAGCTCTACGGCGAAGCCGATTTCGCCGAACTGCCGCTGCCCGACGCGCTCCACCCCGGCCCTGCCGCGCATCGCCGCATTGCCGAGCGCTTCGCCGAATTCGCCTTCGGCCCGAGGGGGCCGTTCGCCGGTTGAGACCCCCGCGGAAGCAGGGGAGTCAGCAGTGCGCGGCGGTTGTTCTGCGCCTCCTCCGGGAGTTCGTTCGGCACCGGCTGGGGGCCGAGCTCCCGGAGGCGGGGTGCGCATGTCCAGTTCGCGTCCCCGCGCCACCGGATCGAAGCGGTGCGAATCCGCGGTCGGCGGAAAGCGCGGCCGCTGCTGCCGTGGTCGCGTTCTTGGGCGCAGCGATCGCGCACGAACGGTGTTCACCATTTCGGATGTTCGTAGTACCGCGGGTTCGCAATCGTCGTTAATCTCCCTCCGCGGCGTCATTGATCAAATGGGGGAGAAACAATTGTGCTGAAGAGTTTTCGAATTCGTGCGCTCGCAATGGTCCTGGCGTTCAGTGCATTGTCGATGCTCGGTGCCGCCGGGCCAGCGATTGCTTCGACTCCACCGTTGTCGGCGAATTCGTCGATGCAGCGAACTCAGCCCGAGACGTACACCATTGAGGTCGCTGGTGTTCGCTACGGCACTGTTGGCACGAGGGCGATCTGGGCGGCCTGCGGGATGAACGACCCGGCGGGGAAGCTGGTTCGCGCTTTTCGGCGCAATGGTGCGCCCGGGGCAGGGGGAACCTCGAAATTGCTTTGCGGCACCGCGGGTTTCGGATATCGGCACATCAAGGCCCGCCACATGAGGGACTGGCAGAACCTGGCGGGGCTGGTCGGCAGTGACTGGCGGTCGTTCACCGACTTCGCCATCGAGCAGATCCTGAAGGCGCCCGAGCCGGGTTTTCCGTCCTACAACAAGAAGAACGACACCTGGACGTACCGCGCTCCGGTTCAGATCCGCGATTCCAATGGTAATGTCGTGGACACTTACCGCCCCGTTGTGTCGATAGCCAACGGGGACCAGAAGATCATCACGGCATTCCCCGCCCGCTGACGAGATGGATCGCCATGCACCTGGACCGCACCAACGACCAAGAGATCTTCGAGGAATTCCTGCGCAGACTCAGCGACGAGCAGGTGCGGACTTCCCGCGAGGGGTACGTCGAGCTGAGCTCGTGGGAGGACGTCGAGCTCGAGGTTCCGCTTCGACTCCAGGTGACTCCTCAATCGTTGGGGGAGCACTTGCGCGCGATGGAACGCGATGGGGAGCTGGCCTTCCCCGAGGCGCAGCCCATCATCGGCGCGCTCCAACTGTTCCTGGTGCACCTCGACGAGGCGATCAGAACGCGGAAACCAGGACAAACCGAGCTCGTACCGGACGCCACGGGCGTCAGTTCGGTGGCACCGAGCTAGCGCGCCGAACGAGTGGCTGCCGAAGCGCTGTGGGCCCCGGGTGCGGAGGAACTACCGCCCGGGGCCGACTTCTGCTCTGAGCAGCGGCGCTGATCGTTGGAACCGACCGCGACCTGCCGTCCGCGCTGGCGGAACCGAAGCCACCGTGCAACTGCCGCACCGGGAACCCGGCCGATCGCTGTCCACTTCGGAATCGGCAGCAGGGGAGGTGCGGACATCCCGCTTCCTCGTCCGAGGCAGGGTTCACGCCGGCTGGCGGCTCCATTCGAGGACCTGGTCGCAGGTCTCGATCAACCGCTGGCGCAGCGCGGTTGCTTCTTCCGCGAAAGCGCGTTGCTGGCGCACGTAGTCCGCGCGTCCCTCGGGAGTTTCGATCGGCACCGGCTCGTAGCCGAGCTCGCGCAGGTCGTAAGGGCTGGCTCGCATGTCCAGTTCGCGCACCCGCACCGCCAGGTCGAAGCAATCGGCGATCAACTCGGCCGGCACGAAGGGCTCCATTTTGTAAGCCCACTCGAACAACCCTCAGGGGCTTTTCGGTCGAAGAAGAGACGGCAATGTCCAGAAATCCAGCCGCCCCACCTGGCTTGTAGTCAGTGCGCGGAAGGTATGGAAGATGATGGTTGATACTTACGACTTCCGCGAGGACGAGCTTTGGCTCCTCGCAGATTACTGCTACGAGCTGACTATCATGCCAGCTGTACCAAGCACTGGAGGGCTGAGATGTTCGTACGGGCTTCGCACGGAGGCATCCAAGCCAACCCTTGTTTTTCAGAGCTTCGAATGCACGGGCAAACAGCTATCCAGCTGTGGAATGCGCTAGCTCTACCGGAGCTGGACGAAGATGGGGCTCAGCTGATCTGTCAGCGTCCAGGCCAACGCCCGCAAGGTGGCTAACGCTCGATGGGGCGGCCGGAAGCGTGCCACGGCCTAAGCAAGACAGAGTTCGACACCAACGCCGGCAAGCTGTTGAGCTTCGGCGGCTAACGATGCTGGCGAAGGGCATGTACTACCGGATTTACAACCACCCAGCGGAGCTTTCCGCCTACTCGTTCTGCGAGCTGGCTGGGAAGGACTTCAGTGATTATGTCTCTGGCGGATCCGTCAAAGTTGCTCGGATGTACTACGAGGCTCTGCACTGACCTACGAGCTGCGCCAACGGCGGCAAGAGGAGCATTAAACGCAGACCCAGCCCCTGCATCCCGGGGTGTACCGATGGTTAGCTGCCCACTCCGCCAAGTTTAGTCGGATACAGGTGCCGCACCCTCGGCGTGTGGTTCGGCACGATGCGCCTTCGATGCGGATACCGCACCGGGTATCGTTCGGGTTCTGGGGGTTCTCCTCGTGGACGACCCCGATGCGGTCAGTCCATGTCTCTGCGTGCTCCGTAGTTGTCGCCAAAACACCTGAAGAGGTGGGCATCTCAGTAGCCTCACAACACTAGTTGTCTAGCTGTGTCATGTCAGGTAGGCGGACTAGGAAAAGGCAATAACCCCCTCCGAGATGATTGAGGAGGGGGTTATGGTTGGCTCCTGCTGGAGTACTACATGCGTTTACCGCATTTAACGCATACCCAAATCCCATCTCGATCAGGTTGAAAAACGTGATCGCAAGCCATGATGCAGCCCCTTCCCAGGTGCTATATCAGTTCGATCTTTTAGGTCGACTTTGTCGGGATTTTGGAATGCCCATTCGTGTGTCTTTTTGACGAAGAACTCATCGTCATCCCATTTATCTGAGTTCACTGGGATGCAGGCGATCCACGTCTCTTCGTCGGAGTAAGGGTTGTCTCCCGGGCGATCCTGGATTGTGTAGTTCTTAGGCTGAGCTCTTGCGATGAATGCTTGGCCTTCGCAGACATAGCCGGGCTTGACTGCAATGAAATTATCTCCTCGTATCCATCGAAAAGTAACTCCAAAGTTGTAGTAACGACTAATCGGGCTGTAATACCGACCATTTGGGCGTGATGACATGGCGCGATTCAATCTAGGCCAATTGGCTTTGTCGATGCCCTTATCCGCCAAATTCGACCAAAGGCGAATAGCCCACCGTTCGTCGATGGTTAGGTGCGGCGAAAAGGGGTTTGGCTACCAGACGTTTATCCCAGTGGGCGTACCGAAGGTGCCAACTCATGCAATCCATGCCCATCTGACCGGAGTCGGCAAGGACTCGACCGCATGAGGGACCCCCGTACGGGCACACTAGCCAGACCTGGCCATCTATAACGATCTCCTCTAGGTCGAGGGGCTCATCCGTGGATATGACGCTCACATAGATAGACTCGCCCGTGATCGATGTTTAGGGGAGTAGTTAGCTGTCTACGGGGGTCTACAGATGAGGTCAGCTTCTTCGGGCTCAGGTACAGAGCTGGGAAAAGCACTACGAGTAGCCCGTGAAGCTGCCGGGGTGAGTCTGTCTCGCATGGCCGAGCTGACCCACTACTCAAAAGCCACCCTTGGCCACATCGAGACAGGCCGGAGAAGTGTCTCTGCTGACCATGTAGCGGCCTATGAAGAAGCCCTTGGGGTACGTATTAATCTACACAGCCGCATTGACTTCGCGGACGTCGAACTTCTTCGGCGCGCCGCAGACCTCATCACTTCAGTAGGACTTCGTCACGGCGGTGTTCAGTCCGCTGGAATGGCTGCAGCCCAATGAAATGGGCCGAAGGACTCCTCAATCAGACAATGTCGGATAACGTGCGAGTGGCGTTGTCTGCTCAGGCCGCACGGGTGGCTGATCGATTGGCCTGGTCTATCGGGGATGTCGGGCGAACTGCCCGGGCAGGGAAGTTGTATAAGACCGCGCTGGAGCTTGCGGAAGCGGACTTGATAACCCGGGGCGTGGTCGCAATCGATTTGGCGGCTTATTACGCGAACATCGGTGAGCCTCAAAAATCCCTGGAGCTGCTTGACTCATTGAAGAAACTTCCGGCTGTGCTTTTGTTCTCAGCCAACTCATCCAAGGCATACGCGTATGCGCTGATGGGGGATTGGAACCAAACCATCCGGCATATCGGGCTAGCCGACGAGGCCCACGCTGATGTCGATCCTGAGACCGTGCCGGACACGCACCGGCCGTACCTATCTGGTCATGCCGCGCACCCGCACAGGGATGCCGGGAAAGCGCTACATGCCTTGGCTCTGGCCGGACACTCCAAAGCCGTACCGATGGCGGTGGACCGCCTTGAACATGCCATGACCTTGTTCGGACCGGACCGAGCTAGGGCAGTGGGCAGGTGCCAGCAGCGTCTAGCCGCTCTAGCAGGCTAAATGCTTACAAGAAGCTTCTACTTGGTTAGATCCATGTTCGCGTGGAGGCAGCCCGGCTGTTCCAACCTGATCTGGTCCGACCGCGTGGGCTGGACCGCGTTGAGCGGTCGGGCCGGCGGGGTGAAGAAGCGGAAGGCGTCGTAGTGCGAACAGCGCAGCGGCATCGATTCGACGACCTCATCGGTGCCGCGCCGGCCGAGTCGCAGCGGCCAGCCGGAATGGCGGATCTCCTCCTGCTCCGCCCGGTACACCATCGCCCACTCGTGCAAACCGAAGCAGTTGAGGCGCGGCTTGCGGGACGCGGTCGCCGTCAGCAGACCGCGGACGAATTCGACGGTGTCGCGGCGTTTGGAGGTCAAAGCGGCGGGATCCAGGGCGACGCCGTGGCTCGTCCGCTTGAACCCGCGGCGGTCGAGGAACTCCTGCCCACCGGCCAGGACCACGCCAACACCGGGCTGCCAGCGCTCCAGCCGGGACGGGCGGAACGAGTAGTACGTCCACATGAAGTCCATCACCGGGTGTTTCTCCCCGCGGAGCTGCCGCTCCCGGTGGGGGATGGTCCAGCGCTCCACGCGCCGGCGGTGGGCTGCTTGGCGGGACCGCCATTCGGATTCGGACAGCACGTGCATCGCCAGTCAGGTTAGTCGACCGCGATTCCTGCTCTTGTCGCAGGTCAGAGACGGATGGGCAGCTGGTGGTCAGTCGTTGCGGGCCGGCATGTCCCGGCCTGCGGTGCGCGGGGCGAGCCCGGTCTCCTCGGTTTCTTCCAGGCTCCCGGCGTAGCGGGACAGCTCGAGCGCCAGGCGGGTGAGCCCTTCAGCCAATTCGCTCAGCTGTGCCGCGGTGACCTTCCGGTACGGCAGGTCGTGCGCGACGTCGTCTGCCAGCCACTGGCTCTGCCGGATGGCAGCGGCCAATCTCGCTTCCCGGGTGGACATGATCAGCCCCCTTGCGTGCAGCGGCGCGTTCGGGCCCTCGGCCTGGCCCGCGGATTCGCGTGCGACTCCTTCCACACCCGACTGGGCCGGCGCTACCGGCTGCGCAGGAATCCCTCAGAAGTTCCGCCCCGGCAGGCGACGACCGCCGAATCGGAGTGAGGACGCGGTGGGCTGCCCACCTGCTCCGGCAAGTGCGGGCAGCCCACCGCGTGCGATCACGCGATCAGCTTACGTGAGTGCCGTCGCGGACCTTGCCGACGTACTCCTCGACGAGGTCCTCCAGGGCGACGACCCCGGCCACTTCACCGCTGGGGGTGGTGGCCATCGCCAGGTGGCTCCCCGCCCGGCGCAGCGACGTCATCGCCTCGTCCAGCCGGTCGGTCACCGACACCGACGGCAGCGGGCGGATCCGTTCCGCCGGAACCGGAGTGGTGGGGTCGGTGCCGGCCTGGTCCAGCACGTCCTTGACGTGGAGATAGCCGAGCATCCTGCCTTCGGCTGAGCACACCGGGAACCGGGAGAACCCGGTGGTGGCCACCGCCCGCTCGACGTCGCCGACGTTCGGGTTGGCCGGCAGGGTCTTCAACTCCTCCAGCGGGATCAGCACGTCGCTGACGGTGTGCTGCGCGGACAGCAGAGCCTGCGCCAGGCGGCGGTGCTCGCTTTGCGCGAGCAGCCCCTCCCGGCGGGATTCGACGAGCAACTCCGCCAGCTCGGCAGAGGTGTACGCCGTTTCCAGCTCTTCCTTCGGCTCCACGCGCAGCAACCGCAGCACGCCGTTGGCCAGCATGTTGAACAGCGCGATCAGCGGGCGGGCCACCTTGACGAACCCGACCAGCGGAGGCACCAGCCACAGCGCCAGCCGCTCGGGGTCGGAGATCGCCAGGTTCTTCGGCACCATCTCGCCGATCATCACGTGCAGCACCACCACGACCGCCAAGGCGATCGCGAAAGCGGCCGAGTGCAGCACCGGTTCCGGAACCGGCAGCGGTGCCACCAGCCGCTGCAACTGGTGCGCCACAGCGGGCTCGCCCAACCGGCCGAGGCCGAGCGAGCAGAGGGTGATGCCCAACTGCGCGCTGGTGAGCATCAGCGAGCCCTCCTGGCTCGCCTTGATCACGATGCGCGCTCGACCGATGCCCTGCGCCAGCAGCGCTTCCAGGCGGTCCCGGCGGGAGGACAACAGCGAGAACTCCGCCCCGACGAACAGGGCGTTCAGCAAGAGCAAGGCGATGCCCAGGAAGATGGCCAGACCGTCGCTCATCACGCCACCTTCTCGCCGCCGGTGTAGGCCGGCTTGTGCGCCAGGCGGAGCTCAGCGATGCGGTGCCGGTCCATCCTGGTGACGGTCAACTGCCATTCCCCGACCGTGACCGAGGTCCCGACCTGCGGGATCTGGCCGAGCTGGGCGAGCACGAGCCCGGCCACCGTCTCGTAGTCCCCGTCCGGGAAGCCGAAACCGGTGGCTTCGGTGAGCTCGTCCGGGCGCAGCAGGCCGGACGCCAACCAGGTGTCCGGGTCCAGCCGCTGGATGGTCATGGCGTCCTGCCAGTCGTGCTCGTCCCGGACATCTCCGATGATCTCCTCGACGACGTCTTCCAGGGTCACGATGCCCGCGGTTCCGCCGTACTCGTCGACCACCACGGCCAGCTGCAGTCCTGACCCGCGCAGTTTCTCCAGCAGCGCGTCCCCGTCGAGGCTTTCCGGGACCGTTGGCACCGGGCGGGTGAGCGCGGTCACCGGGGTGGTGTGCCGCTGCTCGGCTGGCACCCCGAACGCGTGTTTGACGTGCACGACTCCTTGGATGTCGTCGAGGTCCCGGCCGTGCACCGGGAATCGGGACATGCCGGTGCGACTGGCCAGCTCGAGCAGGTCCGCCACCGTGTTCTGCGTGGACAGCGACTCCACGCGCACGCGCGGAGTCATCAGTTCCTCCGCCGTGCGGTGCTTGAAGCGCAGCGACCGGTTGAGCAGTTCCGCGGTCTGCGCGTCCAGCGTGCCGTGCTCGGCGCTGGAGCGCACGATCGAACCCAGCTCGTCCGCCGAGCGGGCCGACCGCAGTTCCTCCTGCGGTTCGATGCCCAGCTTGCGCACCATCCAGTTGGCGCTGTTGTTCATGGCCACGATCAGCCACCGGAAGATCCGGGAGAACCCCGAGTGGTAGCCCGCGATGGCCCGCGCGGTGGGCAGCGGTTTGGCGATCGCCAGGTTCTTCGGCACCATCTCGCCGAACACCATCGACAGGGCGGTGGCCAGCAGCAGGGCCAGCGTCAGCGCGATGGCTTGGGCTGCTGTCGCGGGCAACCCGACCAGGGTGAGCACTGGTTTGATCAGGTCGCCGATGAGCGGCTCGGCCACGTAACCGGTCACCAGGGTGGTCAAGGTGATGGCCACCTGGGCGCCGGAGAGCTGGAACGAGAGGGTGCGGTGAGCGTGCTGCACGGCTTTGGCCCGGCGGTCCCCGATTTCCCGGGCGTGCGCGTCGACGGTGCTGCGCTCCAGCGAAGTGAGGGAGAATTCAGCCGCGACCGCGAGTGCCGTGCCCAGAGTCAACAGCGCGACGAACAGCAGTCCGATGATTGCTAGCAGGACCTCCATCAGCGGTCACCCCGGCACGGGGAGGTCCTGTGCCTGGAAAAGCCGGGACTATGCTGCCCCGGCTTGGTACTGCCGTCGGGGGATTGTGCCTCTGGCACTGAAGTTTTCACTCCTCATTGGGCATTGCGTGAATTACAGGACGAGTATATGCGCGCACCGGGAACAGCCGAAGTGACAAAGTCATCACGGATTCGGCGGGATCGGTGCGGTCGAGCTGTTCTCGCGGGTCATCCTCGGTGCGCTGGCCGGGAAGCCGTTGCTGTGATGCTCGACTAGTCTCCTGTCGCTGACGTTCGGTGTTGTGCCGACCGCGGACGGGAGCGGTGCGAGCGGACGCCAGTTCTTCTGAACACTTTTCGGGTCCGCTGGTCACGGACAGTGGCACGGTGGAGGGGGAGGCGTGCCCGGCGGACGGTTTGCGGTTGCTCGATCCAGCTTCGCGGAATTACTTGGGGTTGTCCACTGGCCCGCTCGTCCGCTCAGTTCTGCCGTCGATGTCGGCCAGTGGATCGATCGTGGCGACAACCGGCCAGCGGAGAGGTCTGTACCAAAGGTAACAAGATAGCGAAAATGAGCTGACCCGAAAGTGTGAAATATGGACACGGGGCGTAATCTGCCGCTCGAAGTCTCGCGCGGCTACAGCCGCCTTTTCATTGAAATGCACGAGAGGACGTGATCGTGAGCACAAGCGCGGTTGCGGACGCGCCGCAGCGGGGGTTTTTCGGCCATCCGCGCGGACTGTCAACGCTCTTCTTCACCGAGATGTGGGAGCGGTTCTCCTACTACGGGATGCGCGCGATCCTGGGGTACTACCTGTACTTCTCGGTCGCCGAGGGTGGCCTGGGAATCCCGGAGTCCACCGCGCTGTCCCTGGTGGGGATCTACGGTGCCTCCGTCTACATGTCGGGCATCGTCGGGGGCTGGCTCGCCGACCGGATCATCGGTGCGCAGTGGTCGGTGTTCTGGGGCGGCTTCATCATCATGTTCGGCCACATCTGCCTGGCGCTGCCCGGCGGAATGGTCAGCGTGATCGGCGGGCTGGTGTTCCTGGTGATCGGCACCGGTCTGCTCAAGCCCAACATCTCGGGCATCGTGGGCGGGCTGTACGGCGAGCACGACACGCGCCGGGACGCCGGTTTCTCGATCTTCTACATGGGCATCAACATCGGCGGTCTGCTGGCGCCGCTGGTGTGCGGATGGCTCGGCGAAAAGGTCAGCTGGCACCTCGGCTTCGGCGCCGCGGCCGTCGGCATGGCGTTCGGCCTCATCCAATACCTCATCGGCCGCAAGAACCTCGGCTCCTCCGGGCTGAAGCCGGTCAACCCGCTGCCGGCGGAGAGGAAGTCCTGGGTGCTGGGTCGCGTCATCGCGCTCGCGGTGGTCTTCCTGGGTGTGCTGGCCGCGCTGGGCTTCCTCGGCGTCCTCGGCCTCGACGGGCTGGTGAACCTGATCAGCTTCATCTCCGCGGTGCTGCCGATCGTCTACTTCGCGGTGATGCTCAGCAGCAAGCAGATCACCAAGGTGGAGCGGGACCGGCTGCTGGCCTACATCCCGCTGTTCCTGGCGACCGCGCTGTTCTTCCTGCTGTTCGAGCAGCAGCCCAACACGCTGGCGAACCTGGCCGAGTCGGACACCGATCTGAACGTGTTCGGCTACGAGATCCCGGCCTCGTGGTTCCAGTCCATCAACCCGCTGGCCATCATCATCATGGCACCGCTGTTCGCGACCCTGTGGATCAAGCTGGGGGAGCGGCAGCCGTCCACCCCGCGGAAGTTCGTCGGCGGTCTGCTGTTCGTCGGCATCGCGTTCCTGTGGGTCGTGCTGTCCAAGACCGTGGCCGGCGGCGACAACCACCTGCCGCTCATGCTGGCCCTGGTGTTCGTGCTGATGACCGTGGGTGAGCTGATGCTCTCGCCGGTCGGCCTGTCGGTGACCACCAAGCTGGCCCCCAAGGTGTTCGCCTCCCAGACGCTGGGCCTCTACTTCCTGGCCCCGGCCATGGGGCAGGGCCTGGGCGCCCAGTTGGTCAAGCTGTACTCGGTGGAGAACCAGCAGATCTACTTCGGTCTCGTCGGCCTGGCCACGATCGGGTGTGCGGTGCTGCTGCTGATCGCTTCCCGCAGCATCAAGCGCTACATGCACGGAGTGCTCTGACCGTCCTCGCAGCGGTGCGGCCGGCTCGCCCTCCGGGGCGGCCGGCCGCACTCGTTCGTCCACCTAGGCGGCCGGGCAGCCCAGCGCGTCCATGATCTTCGGCAGGTCGTCCTCCGTGGTGCGCCAATTGCTCACCGCCGCCCGCAGCGCGGGAACCCCCTGGTGGACGGTGGGGCTGAGGAAGGTCTGACCGGACCGGGCGATCGCGTTGGCCAGTGCATCGATCTTCTCCGCGGTGGGCTGTTCGGCCAGGGTGAAGCACACCGTGTTCAACCGCACCGGGGCCAGCAGCCGCAGGTGCGGAGCGGCGGATATCCGGTTGCCGAGCTCCTGCGCCAGAGCCGCGTCCCGCTCGACGATCTCCCGGTGGCCCTGCCTGCCGTAGGCGGTGAGGGTGAACCACGCCGGCAACGCCCGCAGCCGGCGCGAGCTCTCCGGGGTCAGGTGCACGAAATCCGGGTCCGGCCCGGGGAGCCCCAGGTACGTCGCGTAGTTCTGGAAGATCCGGACCTGCAGGTCCGGTCGCCGGCTGAACTGCACGCCGCTGTCGTAGGGCACGTTGAGCCATTTGTGCAGGTCGATGCAGATCGAGTCGGCCTGGTCCAGGCCGGCGACGAGATCGGCGTACCGCGGGGAGAGCGCCGCGAACCCCCCGAAGGCCGCGTCGACGTGCAGCCAGAACCGGTGGCGCTGCCGCAGCTCGGCGAGCGCCCGCAAGTCGTCGAAGTCGACGGTGTTCACGGTGCCGGCGTTGGCGACCACGATGGCCGGGCGCCCGTCGAGCGCTTCCAGCTCAGCGGCGAGCTGGTCGACGTCGACGGCTTCCCGGCCCGGCAGGGAGGGGATGCGGCGGACGCTGTTGCGGCCGATGCCGAGCATGGACAGCGCCTTGAAGGTGCTGGAGTGCGGGCTGCTCGACAGCACCGGGATGTCCCCGACCGCTGCCAAGCCGTCGTCCGCGATCGAAACCCCCAGCTGTTCGCCGACCCACTCCCGTCCGATGGCCAGGCCCACGAAGTTGGACATCGTCGCACCGGTGACGAAGGCCCCGGAGTGCTCGGCGGACAGCCCGAACAGTTCCCGCAGCCAGCCGACCGTCTCCCGCTCCAGGTCGGTGGCGCACGAGTCGCTGCTGGACACCACGTTCTGGTCGAACACGCCGGTCAGCCAGTCGCCGACCACCGCCGCCGGGGTGGCGCCGCCGGTGACGAACCCCAGGTAGCGGCTACCGGCGCTGCCGGAGAACCCGGTGGCCCACCTGCGCTGGAAGTGCTCCAGCGCCGCTGCCGACCCGATGCCCTCCTCCGGGAGCGGTTCGGCGTCCTTGGGGGCCGGAGGGACCGCTGCTGGTCGGGACGGCAAGTCCGCCAGCACTGAAACGGCGTAGTTGCGGGCTTGTTCGAGCAGCTCGGGCAGGCGCTTGAGATCGCGGGAAAGCAGCGGATGCACGACACCTCCAGTACGCAGAGTGCGACCTGCCGCCGGCCAGCGCGGCCGCTGCGGCACGCGGTTCGTAGAGCACAAGTCTGCGCCACACGGGGCGGGAAGATCACCGGCTTCGGTGACGCCGGACGCTCTCCTCGACGAGATCCAGCACCTGGCTGAGGTTCTCCCTGGGCAACCCCATCGCCAGGTGGGACACCAGCCCCTCGAGCACCAGCTCCAAGTAGGCGGTCAGCACGTCAACGCTGATGTCGTCGCGGAGGTTCCCGGAGGCGTGCTGCCACTGCAGTCGGGCGCGAGTGGCTTCGGTGAGCTGTTCGGAGCGCTGGGCCCAGCGGGCGCGGAAGTCCTCGTCGGTGCGCAGTCGGCGGGAGACCTCCAACCGGGTGCCGAGCCAGTCGGCTTCCGGGGTGTGCGTGTCATCCGAATCGGACTGGTCGAGCAGGTTCCGCATCACCTGCACCAAGCCCTGCTCGGCGACCACGTCGGCCATTCTCTTGGCGTCGTCCTCGGCCAGTGCGAGGAACAGCGATTCCTTGTCCTTGAAGTGGTGGAAGATGGCGCCGCGGGACAAACCGGTGGCTTCTTCCAAGCGACGTACCGTCGCACCTTCGTATCCGAAGCGCGCAAAACACTTCCGGGAGCCGTCGAGGATCTGACGGCGCCGGGCTTCGAGGTGGTCCTGGCTGACCCGAGGCATGCACTGATCGTTGCAGGGCCATTCCTCCAATGCAATCCGTACGTACGTATTGTTGCTGTGATGCGGGTGAATCCCGCGGCCCGGTGTTGGCGGTGCGCTGATCCGCCACGGGCGGCTGCAACGCATGCGATCGGTTGGTTGTGCCGGTAGCGTCGGTAATCGTCCGATTACTGGCGGTGATCAGCATGTCCGTGTCGTTAAGCCCGACTGCCACAGAGCTCTCCGGCCCGCGGATACGCACCCGAGCCGAAGCCGAGGCGTACGTGGCGTCCGTGTGCTTCAAGCACGGCCCGCCGACGTTGCTGGGCGTTGAACTGGAATGGACCGTGCACCCGGTCCACGACCCCGCTGCTCCGTTCGAACTGGTCGACCTCATCACCGCACTCGAACCGCACGCGCCGCAATCCCTCGTTCCTGACAGCACCCACCAGCCGCTGCCCAACGGTTCGGTGCTCACCGTCGAACCCGGCGGACAGGTGGAGATCTCCAGTCTGCCCACCAGCTCGATGGCTTCCCTGTTCAACTCGGTCACCGCCGACGCGGACTACCTGCAGCGGCGACTCGCGGAACGCGGCCTCGCCATGGGAACCGAAGGCACGGACCCCTGGCGGCCGCCGCGGCGGATCCTGCAGGTCCCGCGCTACACGGCGATGGAAACCGCCTTCGACCGCATCGGCATCGGCGGTCGACTGATGATGTGCAGCACCGCTGGCGTGCAAGTCTGCCTGGACATGGGGGAGCGGCACCGGGTGGCGGCCCGCTGGGCCGCACTGCACTCGCTGGGGCCGGTCATGCTGGCGGTGTTCGCCAACTCGCCACGGCTCTTCGGCAAGCGCACCGGGTGGTCGTCGACCCGGACGCAATGCCTGCTCCGCACCGACCCGGTGCGCACCCACCCCGCCCCCGTCACCCCGGACCCGGCCGGCAGCTGGGCCAGACGGGCGCTGGACACCCCGGTGGTGTGCATGCGGCGGGAAGGGCCGGATTGGAGCGTGCCCAACGGGATCACCTTCGCCGAGTGGATCAACGGCGCGCTGCCCAGACCTCCCACCCTGTCCGACCTCGACTACCACCTGAGCACCCTGTTCCCGCCCGTCCGCCCCCGCGGCTACTTCGAGGTCCGCTACCTCGACACCCAGCCGGGCCAGGACTGGATGCTGCCGGCCGCGGCGGTGATCGCGTTGTTCCACGACGAAGCGGTGGTGGACGAAGTGCTGGAGCGCACCTCCCCGGCAGCGGGCCGCTGGGTGCACGCCGCCAAGCACGGACTGGCCGACACCACCCTGGCCCGCACCGCCGAATCCGTCTTCGAACTGGCCTGCCAACAACTGTCCAACTGCGGCTGCCCACCGGAACTCGCCGGCCGGCTGGCCGACTTCGTCGACCGTCGGCTGCGCGATGCCGCGCTGATCGCGGACAGAACCGGAGTCGATCATGCCTGACCTGGACGAAATGACCACCGAAGAGCTGCGCTCCCACGTCGCTGCGGAACTGACCCGCACCCGGCAGCGCAGCGCCCTGCTCACCGAAGCGGTCGACGAGCACGACCTGGTCCGGCAGCACTCCCCGCTGATGTCGCCGCTGGTGTGGGACCTGGCGCACATCGGCAGCCAGGAGGAGATCTGGCTGGTGCGGGACGTCGGTGGGGTCGAACCGCTCCGCCCGGACATCGACGACCTCTACGACGCCTTCCAGCACCCGCGGGCAGAACGCCCGCAACTGCCGCTCCTGGGGCCGGCCGAGGCGCGCGACTACGTCGGTGAAGTCCGCGACAAGGCCTTGGACGTCCTCCAGCGGAATCCGCTGCGGGGCCGCCGGTTGGTGGAAAGCGCGTTCGCCTTCGGCATGATCGCCCAGCACGAGCAGCAGCACGACGAGACCATGCTGGCCACGCACCAGCTGCGCACCGGACCACCGGTGCTCGCCGCGGAACCCCCGCCGGCCGCGACGGACACCGCAGCCCTGCCGGAAGAAGTGCTGGTCCCCGCCGGGCCGTTCACCATGGGCACCTCCACCGAACCGTGGGCGCTGGACAACGAGCGCCCGGCGCACGAGGTGTTCGTGGACAGCTTCTTCATCGACACCACGCCGGTGACCAACGGGCAGTACCAGCAGTTCATCGAGGACGGCGGCTACCAGCAGGAGCGCTGGTGGAGCGCAGCGGGCTGGGCCTACCGGCAGCACGCGAACCTGTCCGCGCCCCGGTTCTGGCGGCGCGACGGGGACAGCTGGATCCGCCGGCGATTCGGCTACTTCGAGCCGGTGCCGCCGGAGGAACCCGTGGTGCACGTCAGCTACTACGAGGCCGAGGCCTACGCCGCGTGGGCCGGCAAACGCCTGCCCACCGAGCAGGAGTGGGAGAAGGCGGCCCGGTTCGACCCCCGCACCGGGCGCTCCCGGCGGTATCCGTGGGGAGACGCAGATCCCGGGCCGCAGCACGCCAACCTCGGACAGCGGCACCTGCAACCGGCCCCCGCAGGCGCCTATCCGGCCGGGGCCGCCCCGTGCGGGGCGCGGCAGCTGATCGGTGACGTGTGGGAGTGGACCTCTTCCGACTTCCTGCCCTACCCGGGGTTCACCGCGTTCCCGTACCGGGAGTACTCGGAGGTCTTCTTCGGCAGCGACTACAAAGTGCTGCGCGGAGGCTCGTTCGGCACCGACCCGCTGGCGTGCCGGGGCACCTTCCGGAACTGGGACTTCCCCATCCGCCGGCAGATATTCGCCGGATTCCGCCTGGCCCGCACCCCGCGCCGGGGAGAGGTCGGCTGATGTGCCGGCACGTGGGGTACCTCGGTCCTGCGACCACCCTCTCCGGGCTGCTGCTGGAACCGGAGCACTCGCTGCTGGAGCAGTCCTGGGCCCCCGCGGACATGCGCGGGGGCGGGAAGATCAACGCCGACGGGTTCGGCGTCGGCTGGTACGACACCCCGGAAGCTCCAGCGGTGTACCGCAACGACAGGCCGATCTGGACGGACGAGGCCTTCCGGGAAGTCGCCCGGATCGTCCGCAGCACCGCGGTGGTCGGCGCAGTGCGCTCGGCCACCGTCGGCATGCCCCTGAGCCCGGCGGCGTGCGCACCGTTCCGCAGCGGGAAATGGCTGTTCAGCCACAACGGGAAGGTCATCGGCTGGCCGAATTCGTTGAGCAGCATCGCTTCCCGGCTGGACCCGGCCGCCCTGATGACCCTGCCGGCGCCGACCGATTCGGCGGTGCTGTGGGCGTTGTTGCACCAGCTCCTGGAACAGGGCGTGGAACCGGGAAAAGCGATCCGCTCCCTGCTCGTCGAGGTCGAGCAGTGCGCCCCGGGGTCGCGGTTGAACTTCCTGCTGACCGACGGCGACCAGCTGTTCGCCACGACCTGGACCCACGCGCTGTGGGTGCGGCGCACCCGGAGTTCGGTGACCGTCGCTTCCGAACCGTTCGGCCCGGCCGTGGAGTGGCAGCGAGTGCCGGACCGGCAGCTGCTGACCGCGGTGCCCGGACGAGTGACCATGACGCCGATTCCCGGAACGGAGAGCTATGACTGATCCGAGTCTCCTCGTGCGGTTCACCGAACAGGACGCAGCGCACCAGCTGCGGGCCGACGTGCGCGCCGGGCTCACCAGCGACCCGAAGTGGCTGTCGCCGAAGTGGTTCTACGACGCCACCGGCAGCGAGCTCTTCGAGCGCATCACTCGACTGCCGGAGTACTACCAAACCCGTGCCGAGCAGCAGATCCTGCAGCAGCACGCGATGGACATCGCCGAGCTGACCAAAGCGGCTGCCCTCTGCGAGCTGGGGGCCGGCTCGGCCGAGAAGACCCGGCTCCTGCTCAACGCCCTCACCGGAGCTGGAACCCTGCGGCAGTACACCCCGTTGGACGTTTCCCGGGAAGCGCTGCAGAACACGGTCGCAGCCATCGCGGCGGACTACCCGGAGGTGGAGGTCACCGGGATCGTGGACGACTTCACCCGGGGACTGGCAGAACTGCGCATCGCCTCACCCGGGGTGCTCACCTTCCTCGGCGGCACCATAGGGAACCTGCTGCCCGCGGAACGGGCCGCGTTCTTCGCCGCAGCGCACGCGGCGCTGGCCGCGGGGGAATGGTTGCTGCTGGGAGCGGACCTGGTCAAGGCCACGGACCGGTTGGTGAGCGCCTACGACGACGCACGCGGGGTGACGGCCGAGTTCAACCGCAACGTCCTGCACGTGCTCAACCGGGAACTGGCGGCGGATTTCGCGCCGGAGGACTTCGCCCACGTGGCGGTCTGGAACACCGAGCAGCAGTGGATGGAAATGCGGCTCCGGGCGCTGCGCCCGATGCGGGTCCGGTTGTCCGCGTTGGACATGACGGTGGACTTCGCCGAAGGCGAGGAACTCCGCACGGAAGTGTCCGCCAAATTCACCCAGCAGCAGGTGCACGAGGAGCTCACCGCGGCCGGCTTCAGCCTGCAGTGCTGGTGGACCGACGAGGCCGGCGACTTCGCCCTGGCGCTGGCGACCGCATGACCGTGGACCCGCTGCGCGCTGTCGCGAGACGACTCGCCACCACCGGCTTGGGGAAGCTGCTGGTGCCGCTGGACCGCGCCCTCCAGCAGCGCACCGCCGGGCGAGTCGGTTTGCTGCGGTTGATCGGGATGCGTTCGCTGCTGCTGACCACCACCGGGCGGAAGACCGGGCAGCCCCGCACGGTGCCACTGCTGTACGTCGCCGACGGCAGCGATTTCGTGGTCGCCGGTTCCAACTGGGGCGGCGGCAGCCACCCCGGTTGGTCGGCGAACCTGCTGGCCCACCCGCACGCCCAGGTGTGCGTGGACGGTCGGCGGATACCGGTGCGCGCCGAACTGGCGACCGGGCAGCAGCGGCAGCGGTTGTGGCAGCTGCTGGTGCGCGAGTGGCCGACCTATCGCGACTACCAGCGGAGCGCCGGGGAGCGGCAGATCCGCGTCTTCCGGTTGGTGCCGCAATCGAGGTGATCTCGCGCCGGAGCTCACTCCCGTTCCGGGAAGACCCCGTTGGTTTCCCAGATGAGCAGCGCCACGTGCAGCGACACCAGCGACTCCGGGCTGTCCAGGCGCACCCCGAGCAGCTGCTCGATGCGGGCCAACTGGGCGTAGTAGGCGGTTCGGGACAGGTGGGCGGCTGCCGCTGCGGCCGACTTGTTCCCGCCGTGTCGGCAGTACAGCCGCAGCGCGGTCAGCAACCGCCCGTGCTCGCGCAGCGGTTCCAGCTCCCGGTCGGCGAAGGCGAGCAGCCGCTCGTCGCCGCGCAGCAGGTGCAGCAGGCCGCGCAGGCGGACGTCGGACAGCTGGTGCAGTTCGCGCGAACCGTCCCCGATCTGGTCCGCGGCTTCGGCTACCTGGGCGGCTTCGGCGAGGGTCTGCCGGGCTGCGGTGGCCGGCCGAACCGGGGCGCCGGCGGCGACCACCAGCGGCGGGAAGGCCTGCTCCACCGCCGAATTCCGGACCTCAGCGGCCAGTTTGCGCAGCACGGGCGTGGCGGACTCCTCGTCCGGCAGCGCCACCAGGGCCTGCACCGTCATGTCGTCGACCGCGCTGACCAGCACCGCCAGACCGGCCCTGCGGGCGGCCAGCGCGAGCGAGTCGGCCAGGTCCCGCAGCAACTGCTGGGTCTCCAGGACCGGTGCGCAGGCCTGCGCGGTCCGCGGGCGCACGGCCATGCCCGCCAGCGGGCGGTCCACCGGGATGCCGAGCCCGGTCAACCTGGCGGACAGGTCGTCCGGTTCCACCGAGCCCTCCAGGACCCCGGTCAGCAGGGCGCGGTGGGCCTGCCGCTCCAGGCTCTCCCGCTCCCGGTCCATCAGGCGGTTCACCGCGAGCACCGAAGCCGCGCGTTCGGCGACCGCGATGTACCGGTTCGGTGGTGGGCCGCCGCACAGCACCACCAGTCGTCCCCAGTCGTCACCCCGAGCACCGACCACGGTGGTCAGCCAGCCCGGTTCGGGGTGGTAGCAGGTGCGCCCGCGCTGCACCGCGGCCCGGGAGCGCTCCACCCAACCGGACAGCAGCGCCACCGGATCCCTCCCGGCGGCGGCATAGGCCAGCACCTGGTGGGCCAGCGTCTCCAGCACCACTGGTCGGTCGGTGAGGCGAGCTGCTTCGGCCAGCACCTCCGCCGGTTCGGCCCCCGACATGGTCAGTGCGGTGAACACTTCGTGCACGGCCTGCGTGGCGCGCAGTTCGGCGAGCTGGGCGTCCCGGATGCGGGCGATCACGGCTTCGGTGACCGAGACGAACTTCGTCTCCTCGCCCAGGGTTATCAACGGCATGCCGTGCTGGTGCGCGGCGTCCACCAAGGCCTGCGGCAACCGGTCCTGCCACCGGCGGACCAGTTCCACGACCAGCCCGGAGCAGCCGGCCGCGGCCAGCTCGGCCAGGTAGTGGCCCAACCCCTCGGCGTCCTCCGGGAGGGCGATACCGGTGGTCAAGACCAGTTCCCCGCCGCTCAACAGCGGTGCTATGTCGGCTATTTCCGCGACGTGCACCCAGCGAACCCGGTTGTCCAGGCCGGATCCCCCGGCCACCACTCGGGGTTTGCCGCAGCGCAACTCCGGCAGCTCGAGGATCTCGGCCACGGTCGGCAGCGCCAGCTCATCCGGAGGTGTCAAGCCCACCACCAACCTTCCCGGACACGCGATCACGAACGGGTGGACACACCGTATTGCTCCGCGGCGGAGAACAAAACAGCTTGTCGGTGGTGCCAGGTTGTTCCCCGGGACGACACTGAGCCGAAAGCGGACCGAGTGGGAGACGTGATGAGCGACAACGACCTGCTTGCCCGGCACCGGGCGGTGATGCCCGACTGGCTGTCCCTCTACTACGAGCAGCCCATCGAAATCGTCAGCGGTAGCGGCCGGCACGTGACCGATGCCGACGGGAACACGTACCTGGACTTCTTCGCCGGAATCCTGACCAACGCCATCGGCTACGACATCCCCGAGATCAGCGATGCCATCCGGAAGCAGGTCGACACCGGCATCCTGCACACCTCGACGCTGTACCTGATCCGCAACCAGGTCGAACTCGCCGAGCGCATCGCCAGCCTGTCCGGGATGAAGAACCCGAAGGTGTTCTTCACCAATTCCGGCACCGAGGCGAACGAGACAGCTCTGCTGCTGGCCACCCAGCACCGGCGGAGCAACCAGATCCTGGCGCTGCGCAACTCCTACCACGGGCGTTCCTTCGCCGCGATGGGGGTGACCGGCAATCGCGGGTGGTCGGCGAGCTCGCTGTCCCCGGTGAAGGTCAGCTACGTGCACGGCGGTTACCGCTACCGCAGCCCGTTCCGCGACTTCTCCGACGCCGACTACATCGCGGCGTGCACCGACGACCTCCGGCAGGTGATCGAGACGACCACGTCCGGTGACGTGGCGTGCATGATCGTCGAACCGATCCAGGGGGTCGGTGGCTTCGCCACTCCGCCGGACGGCCTGTTCGCCGCGTTCGCGGAAGTCCTCGACGAGTACGGGATCCCCCTCATCTCCGACGAGGTGCAGACCGGTTGGGGACGCACGGGAGAGCACTTCTGGGGCATCCAGGCGCACGGGGTGACCCCGGCGGCGATGACCTTCGCCAAGGGGCTCGCCAACGGGATGGCGATCGGGGGAGTCGTGGCCGAAGCCGAGCTGATGGATTCGCTGACCGCGAATTCCATCTCCACCTTCGGCGGCAACCCGGTGGCCACCGCCAGCGCGCGGGCCACCCTGGACTACTTGCTCGACCACGACCTGCAGAGCAACGCGGCCAAGCTCGGCACCCGACTGCTGGACGGCCTGCGCGGGCACGCCCAGCAGTGCCAGCTGATGGGCGATGTCCGCGGAAAAGGACTGATGATCGGTGTCGAACTGGTCGAGCCGGGCACCGACCGCCCTGCTGCGGCGGCTGCCGGGCGCGTGCTGGAGCTGTCCAAGAGCCGCGGTCTGCTCATCGGCAAGGGCGGGCTGTACGGCAACGTGCTGCGCCTGGCCCCGCCGATGACGCTGACCGAGCAGGAAGCCTCCGAAGCGCTGCAGATCCTCACCGACTCGCTGTCGGTGGCGCAGCAGGAGTTGTACAGCCGCGCTGATCACCCGAACGGATGATCGGCGCGCCGGGACGTCCGTGCGACCGCCGGTGATGGCGCTGCACGGTTGACGAAGCCGTTCGGCTCGGATGTGGCGCCGGGTCCGCGGTGCGGTGACGAAGCACCGCGGGATCGGCGCCGCACCCGCCCGGCTGGGCGGGAACTTCGCGCGCTGCTGGCCGGTGCGCCGGTGCAGCCGCGGTGGGTCGGCTGGCGGTGCGCGGTCTACATCAGACAGTCCGAGTCCTTTTTGTTCTCCTCTGTCCCCGTTGTGCTCGTCCCCATTCCGCCTGTTGGGAGCACCGGGTTGATTTCGCCGATCCGATCACGGTGACCCCCGGTGATCTTCTAGGCTTCCAGGCATGCCCGGACTCAGCCCGAAATCGATCCTGGCGGGACGGAGCTCGAACCGCACCCCGGTCTTGCTGATCGTCGGAATGGTGCTTTCCGGCATCTGCTTGCTGCTGGCGCTGGCCCTGTACCTGTTCGAAGGCGGGCCGATCAACGTGGTGGTGGCGTCGCTGCTGGCGCTGCCCACGGCGATCGTGCTGGTGGCGTTGATCCTGCTCATCGACCGGTTGGAGCCCGAACCACGCGGGAACTTGATCCTGGCCTTCAGCTGGGGTGCCGGAGTGGCGATATTCGTCGCCCTGCTGCTCAACACCACGACGCACGTGCTGTTGATCCCGGCCGTGGGCGAGGAGTCGGCGGAGGCGATCACGTCCTCGGTGGTCGCCCCCCTGGTGGAGGAGAGCGGCAAGGGGCTGCTGCTGCTGTACCTGCTGCTGAACCGCCCCCAGGAGTTCGACGGGCCGACCGACGGGATCGTCTACGCCGCGTTGTCCGGGCTCGGCTTCGCCCTGGTGGAGAACGTCTCCTACTACATGCAGGGGATCTACAACGGGAGCGTCTGGTTCGTGGTGATCCTCCGGGGGGTCATCGCCCCGCTCGGCCACCCGCTCTATACGGCCATGACCGGGCTGGGCGTCGCCTACGCGGCGACGCACCGGGGCGCGGGCCGCGTCATCGCCCCCGTGCTCGGCTGGTGCGGGGCCGTTTTCCTGCACGGGCTGTGGAACGGCAGTCTCACGATCGCCGGATTCGTCGGCGGCTTGCTCGCCTACGGGATCCAGTTCCTGGTGATCGTCGCGGTCGTCGTGGTGCTGGTCCGGGACCGCAAGCGGATCGTCGGCCTGATCCAGACCTACCTGCCGGCCTACATCCCCAGCGGTCTGGTGCACCAGAACGACATCCAGATGCTGGGCACGATGTCCGGCCGTCGGCAGGCCCGCCGCTGGGCGCGCGGCCAGGCCGGCTTGCCCGGGGTGCGGGCCATGAGCGACTACCAGCTGGCCGCCACCGAATTGGCCCTGCTGCACGCGCACGCGGCTCGCCGCACCGTTTCCCCGCAGCAGTTCCACGAACGCCAGCAGGCGATCCTCGGGCTGATGCGGGTCGCTCGGGACACCTTCTTCCGCAGGGCCCCGCAACCGGTGGCGCCCCCGTGGGCGCGGCACGAGCAGTCCGGTTTCTTCACCTTGCCGGCCCAGCTGCAGCAGTTGCCCACGCTCCCGCAGAGCGGGCCGCAGCAGGCGCCGCAGCAGCCGGCGCGCCCTCCGCAGCAGCAGCCGATGCCGCAGCAACCACCGCGTCAGCAGTTCCCGGGAGCGGCTCCACCACCCGGGCAGCAGCCCCCGCAGCGGGGGCCGCAATGGCCGCGCTGAACTACATCGTGCGCAGCCGGGGCCACAGCACCTGCCAGGATTGCTCGCGGTCCCGGTAGAGCGTCACCGGCACTCCTTGCGGGATGTTGACCAGCTCGGACTCCACCGTGCCGAGCTGCTCCGCACTGCGGAAGCACTCCGCCAACGGGCCCGGTTCGCCGACGTGCAAGACGTTGACCGCCGATTCCGGAGGAGACCCGAAGAACCAGTAGCCGCGGTGCGGGCTGTAGACGCGAGGCAGACCGGCCGGCCTGCCGTACACGTCGAGCGGGCCGGCCAGGTCGTAGCGACTGGCCACGACCACGGTCTTGCTGCGCGTCTCCGGCGGGAGCTGCTGGTACGCCTCCACCACCGCGTCCCGCAACTGCGGCCACCCGGTTTCGTACAGCCGCGGGAAGCTGGGGAAGTTCGGGTGCTGGGCGAGGAACGACAGCGGGTAGATCGGCAGCAAGGCCACCGGGACCACCGCGGAGAGCAGGTGGGGGTGGACCTTCCGGAAGACCGCGGGGACCATGCCGTCGCGCCCCATGGCGAACAG
>NZ_AYJW01000011.1 GCF_000497205.1 Saccharopolyspora rectivirgula DSM 43747 | reverse complement strand
CCGGACGGAGGACCGTAGGGGTTCGTCACGAATGCTCCCTCTTCAAAACGTCCCGAAGTGATGGCACTTTTACGCCAAGTGGACAAACCTCGGGGAACCTTATCGAAGGAACATCACACTGCGGTCCGTTTCCGCAGAATCATGCACATCTGTGATCAGAAACCCAGCTTGCGCAATTGCTTGGGGTCGCGCTGCCAGTCCTTGGCCACCTTCACGTACAGGTCCAGGTAGATCTTGCTGCCCAGCAGCCGCTGGATCTGCTGGCGCGCCTGGGTCCCGACTTCCCGCAGCCGCTGGCCCCCGCGGCCGATGACGATCGCCTTCTGGCTCTGCCGCTCCACGTAGATGACCGCGTGCACGTCGATCAGATCCCGGCGGCCTTCCCGCGGAACCATCTCCTCCACCGAAACGGCCAGCGAGTGCGGCAGCTCGTCCCGGACCCCCTCCAAGGCGGCTTCCCGGATCATCTCGGCCACCAAGGTGGTCTCCGGTTCGTCGGTCAGCTCCCCGTCCGGGTAGAGCTGGGGGCCCTCCGGCAACTGCTTGATCAGCAGGTCGCTCAGCAGGTCGACCTGGAAGTCGTCCACCGCCGACACCGGGATCAGTTCGGTGAAGTCCATGAGCTCCTGCAACGCCAGGAGCTGCTCGGCGACCCGCTGCTTGCCCACCAGGTCGGTCTTGGTGACGATGCCCAGCACCGGGGTGCGGCGGGCGACCCTGGCCAGCTGCTGGGCGATGAACCGGTCACCCGGACCGATCTTCTGGTCCGCCGGCACGCAGAAGCCGATGACGTCCACTTCCGACCACGTCTCGTAGACCAGGTCGTTGAGCCGCCGGCCGAGCAAGGTGCGCGGCCGGTGCAGCCCGGGCGTGTCCACGATGATCAGCTGCGCGTCCGGGCGGTGCACGATGCCGCGGATGGCGTGCCGGGTGGTCTGGGGTTTGCTGGAGGTGATCGCCACCTTCGAACCGACCAGACTGTTCGTCAGCGTCGACTTGCCGGCGTTCGGTCGCCCGACGAAGCAGGCGAAACCGGAGCGGTGGACGTTCTCGGAGCTGGTCACCACACCATTGTGACCAGCTCCGCCGTCAGCCGTGCTCCGGGTGTCCGGGGCGTGCTCGCTCACTGGACCACCACACCGACGACTTCGCCCTTGGCGTTGGACCGCAGCACCGGGGCGCTCTTGCCCAAGTCGCGCACCGCCGCCACGGAGGCGCTGTCCACCTGGTCGGCGTCGGTGCACACGGCAGCCGCCTCGAGCCCTTCCGCCCCGCTGGCCACCGCCGCGGCGATGGCCGCCTGCAGCGCGGTCAGCTGCAGCGACGGCAACGTCACGCTGCACGCCGCGTAGGTGCGCCCGTCGGTGTCCCGCACCGCAGCTCCTTCAGCGGCCCCGGTGCGCGCCCGGGCCGCCCGGGCCAGGGTGACGATCTTGGCGTCTTCCGCGTCGAGGTTCTCCGGAGCGGCCGCTTCGACCTGCTCAGCCACGAGTGTTGATTCCCTCCTGCTCGGCACCGCTCAGCGGTGTCTGGTCCTGATCGATCCGCCGCACCAGAAGCGCGTTGATGCGAATCCGTCCGCGGTGGTCCTTGCCGCCTTCCGCGCGCAACCGCAGCCCGGCTATCTCGGCTTCCGCTCCGGGGAGCGGCACCCGGCCGAGGCGTTGCGCCAGAAGGCCTCCGACAGTTTCCACGTCGGAATCGTCCAGATCCACCCCGAACAGGTCGCCGAGGTCTTCCACCGGGAGTCGAGAGCTGACCCGGACGGTACCGTCCTCCAGCTTCTCCACCGGCCGGTGCTCTTCCTGGTCGGATTCGTCGGTGATCTCGCCGACGATCTCCTCCAGGATGTCTTCGATGGTCAGCAGACCTGCGGTACCACCGTACTCGTCCACCGCGATCGCCAAGTGGTTGCGGGAGAGCTGCATCTCCCGCAGCAGCTCGGCCAGCTGCTTGGTGTCCGGCACGAAGGTGGCCGGGCGCATCAGCTCGAAGACCTGCGGCCCCGGGGTGCCCTTCTCCAGCACCGCTCGGGCCAGGTCCTTGAGGGTGACCACACCCACGATGTCGTCGACGCTCTCCCCGATCACCGGTATCCGGGAGAACCCGGAGCGCAGGGACAGGACCAGCGCCTGCCGGGCGGTTTTGGTCTGCTCGATCCAGATGATCTCGGTGCGGGGCACCATCACCTCTCGGGCGAGGGTGTCCCCCAGGTCGAACACCGAGTGGATCATCTCCCGCTCGCCCGCGGCCACCACGCCGTGCTCACCGGCCAGATCCACCAGTTCGCGCAGCTCGACCTCGGTGGAGAACGGGCCTTCGCGGAGTCCCGGGCCGGGGGTGAGCGCATTGCCGATCAAGATCAGCAAGCGGGTCAGCGGGCTGAGCACCCGCCCCAGCAGGCGCACCGGCGCGGCCGCCTTCAGCCCGATCGCGTAGGGGTGCTGCCGCCCCAGGGTCCGCGGGCCCACCCCGATGAACACGTAGGAGGCGACCAGCATGACCACCACGGCGCCCACCAGCGCCCACGCCTGGGAGTTCGAAAGCCGCAGCGCCAGCAACGTCACCAGCACCGTCGCGCCCAGTTCGCAAGCCAGGCGGAGCAGGAGCAGCAGGTTGATGTGCCGCGGACGGTCGGCGAGCACCTCGGCGAACCGGCGAGCTCCGCTCCGCCCTTCCCGGACCAGTTCTTCCACCCGGGCACGCGATGCCGTGGCGATGGCGGACTCGGAGGCGGCGAACACGCTCGCCGCGAGGATCAGCAACACCGCCCAGATGACCGGAGCGGCTGTACCAGCCAACACCGCTGAATGCTTCCTCAGCTCGCGCCGGGCTGCCCACCCGGCTGTTCCGGTTCCTCCAATCCGGCCGCGCCCAACACCTTCGAGTCGGCGCTGCGCTGCGCGGCCAGGCGTTCAGCTTCTTCCTTCGCCGCCCGGTAGTCCGCGAGGATCCGGTTCTGCAGGGCGAACATCTCCCGCTCTTCCTGCGGCTCGGCGTGGTCGTAGCCGAGCAGGTGCAGCACTCCGTGCACGGTGAGCAGGTGCAGTTCTTCCAGCAGGCCGTGTCCTGCTTTGCGCGCCTGGTCCCGAGCGAAAGCGGGGCAGAGCACGATGTCCCCGAGCAGCTCAGGACCGGCGCCCACCGCGTCGGGGCGGCGGGCGGAGTCGTACTCGTCCATGGGGAACGACATGACGTCGGTCGGCCCCGGCAGGTCCATCCAACGCTCGTGCAGGTCCGCCATCACGTCGAGGTCGACCAGCAGGATCGACAGCTCCGCCATGGGGTTGACACTCATCTTGTCCAGCGCGAACCGGGCGACCGAGACGATGGTCTCCTCGGGAACCGCGACACCGGACTCATTGGCGATTTCGATACTCATGCACGACCTCGTCGCTGTCCGTTGGACCGGTCAGCGGAATTGCTGTGGTCACGTCCGTCTTCCTGCTCGGCATGCCAGCGGTCGTAGGCGTTGACGATGTCGGTGACCAACCGGTGCCGCACCACGTCGCGCGCGCCGAGCTGAGCGAAGTGCACGTCCTCCACGTCGTGCAGGATCTCCTGCACGATCTTCAGCCCGCTGCGCTGACCGCGGGGCAGGTCGACCTGCGTGACGTCCCCGGTGACGACGATTTTGGACCCGAACCCCAACCGGGTCAGGAACATCTTCATCTGCTCCGGCGTGGTGTTCTGGGCCTCGTCCAGGATGATGAAGGCGTCGTTGAGCGTGCGACCCCGCATGTAGGCCAGCGGCGCGATCTCGATCGTGCCGGACTGGGTGAGCCGGGGGACCGACTCCGGGTCGACCATGTCGTGCAGGGCGTCGTACAGCGGACGCAGGTACGGATCGATCTTCTCGTAGAGGGTGCCGGGCAGGAATCCCAGCCTCTCCCCGGCTTCCACCGCGGGCCGGGTGAGGATGATCCGGTTGACCTGCTTGGCCTGCAGCGCCTGCACCGCCTTGGCCATCGCCAGGTACGTCTTGCCGGTACCGGCGGGGCCGATGCCGAACACCACCGTGTGGTTGTCGATGGCGTCGACGTAGCGCTTCTGGTTGAGCGTCTTGGGGCGGATCGTGCGACCGCGCCGGGACACGATGTCGAGGCTGAGCACGTCCGCCGGGGATTCACCACTGTCTGCTGACAACATCGCCACACTGCGGCGGACGGCGTCCGGCGTCACGTTCCCCTTGCTGGCCAAGGTGGTCAGTTCTGCGAACAAGCGTTCCGCGAACGCCACTTCAGCAGAACTGCCGGTCAAGGTCACCTCGTTGCCGCGGACGTGCACATCCGCCTCGAGCAACTCCTCCAGCACCTTGAGGTTCTCGTCCCGGGCGCCCACGAGCGTCAGGACGAGGTCCTCGGGCACAGTCAACTTGGACTGCGCAGTAGCCGTGTTCCTTTGCTCTCCGGACTGGGCGGCGGCTCCACCTGCAATTCCGGCCACGTGTACTTGGGCCTGCCTTCTGCGCTCACGCGCGGGTCGTAGGGTCAGTTCTGCTCATCCCCGATGGTAGAACACACGGCGATTGCTGTGCTGGTCACCGACGTCAGCCCTTGATCGGCCCGCCGGTGAGACCACCGAGCCACTCCCCACCGAGCAGGTGGAGGTGGACGTGGAAGATCGTCTGCCCGGCGTCCTGGTTGGTGTTGAACAGCAGCCGGTAACCCGACTCGGCGATGCCTTCCTGCTCCGCGATCTGGTGCGCGACGGTGACCATCTCGCCCAGCAGCTGCGCGTCGGCCGCGGCGAGCTCGGCGGCGTTGCGGTAGCGCTTCTTCGGGATCACCAACACGTGGGTGGGGGCCTGCGGGTTGATGTCCCGGATGGCGATGACCCGTTCGTTCTCGAAGACGATGTCAGCGGGGATCTCGCGGTCGATGATCCGCAGGAACAGGTTGTCGCTGTCGCTCATGCCTCGAGGCTATCGGACTTCTGCGCGCCGCGATCACCCTGCTGGGCAGCTGTGCCGCAACCGGGCCTGGGGGGTCACCCGGTCACGGCACAGCGAACCGGGCCGAGGGGGAGGAGCCCGGCGAGGGTGGGTCTTCACGCCCCGTGCGGCGCGGCTGGCCAACGACCAGAACCAGCACCCACCCTCTCACGGAGGGTAACTTCTGCTTTCCGGAAAAGTCACGTGCCGATCGGAAATCAGTCCGCGTTCACCGCGGCTTCGCTCCGGCCACCGACCGCCCACCTGTCGGTGAGCACTCCCAGCGCGCCCAGCGCCACCGCGGCCGCGGTCGAAGCGCGCAGCACCGTCGGCCCCAGTCGGACGACCTGTGCCCCGGCGCCGGCCAGCACGTCCAGCTCTTCCTCGCTGACACCGCCCTCCGGGCCGACCACCAGGAGCAGGTCCCCGGAGTCCGGCAACTCGGCGGAGGCCAGCGGCACGTCCGTGGACTCGTGCAGCACCAGGGCGGCATCGGCCCGCCGGACTTCTTCGGCCAACTGCTTGGTGGTGACCGGTTCGGCGACTTCCGGAACCCAGGCCCGCCGGGCCTGCTTGGCCGCTTGGAAGGCGGTGTTGCGCCACCGGGCCAAGGCCTTGGCCCCGCGCGGACCGTCATCCCACTTGGCCACGCAGCGAGCGGCCCGCCAGGGCAGCACGGAATCCACCCCGGCCTCGGTGGCCAGTTCCACCGCCAACTCCCCGCGGTCGCCCTTGATCAGCGCCTGCGCCAGTCGCACCCGCAGCGCGGGCTGCTCGACCTGCCAGGTGTCGGCCACTTCCAGCTGCAAGGAGTCCTTGGCGGCCGACACCACCTGGCACCGGGCCATCCCGCCTCGACCGTCGGACAGCAGCAACTGCTCCCCGGGCCGCAGGCGGCGCACCGTCGCCGCGTGCCTGCCTTCCGGCCCGTCCAAGGTGATCGCGCTTTCGGCGGGCAGCTGCGGAACGGCGAACACCGGTAGCTGTCCGGCCACGGCTCACCGATTCCCGAACGAGCGGAACCGGGCGAACAGGCCCTGGCGGTGGCCGTTCGAGTTGGCGCTCATCGTCGGCTCGGGCTGTTCCTCGCCGCGCAGCGCCGCGAGCTGCCGCAACAGCTCGGCCTGCTGGTCGTCCAGCTTGGTCGGGACCACCACGTTGAGGTGGACGTGCAAGTCGCCGTGCCCGCTGACGCGCCCGTTCGAACGGAGCTTGGGCAACCCGCGGCCGCTGAGCACGAACTCGGTGCCGGGCTGGGTGCCCGGTTCCACCTGCACCTCTTCCCGGCTGCCGTCCAGCAGCTCCAGTTCGAGGACGGTGCCGAGAGCCGCCGCCGTCATCGGGATGTCGACGTTGCAGTGCAGGTCAGCGCCGTCCCGGACGAACCGCTCGTGCGGCTGCTCGTGCACCTCGACGAAGAGGTCGCCAGGAGGCCCACCACCGGGGCCGACCTCGCCTTCACCGGCCAGGCGCACCCGCATGCCGTCGCCGACACCGGCTGGGATCTTGACGGTGATCGTGCGCCGGGCGCGGACTCGGCCGTCTCCCCCGCACTGCTGGCAGGGATCGGTGATCACTTCCCCGTAGCCGTGGCACACCGGGCACGGCCGGGAGGTCATGACCTGGCCGAGGAAGGACCGCTGCACCGACTGGACCTCGCCACGACCACCACAGGTGTCACACGTGGTGGGTGCGGTACCGGGGCTGCAACCGCCACCACCGCAGGAGTCGCACACCACGGCGGTGTCCACGGTGATCTCCCGGTTCACCCCGCTGGCGCACTCCTCCAGGGTGAGCTCGAGCCGCAGCAGAGCGTCCGAACCGGGCTGCACCCGGCTGCGCGGGCCACGGCCGGCGCTGCCGGCGCCCCCGCCGAAGAAGGCGTCCATGATGTCGCTGAGGCCGCCGAAACCCGCGAACGGATCGCCCATCCCGGCGCCAGCCCCACCGCTGTTGTCCAGCGGGTCCCCGCCGAGGTCGACGATCTGCCGCTTCTTCGGGTCGGACAGGACCTCGTAGGCCGTCGTCACTTCCCGGAACCGCTCCTGCGCGTCCTCGTCAGGGTTGACGTCCGGATGCAGTTTCCGGGCGAGCTTCCGGTATGCGCGCTTGATCTGCTCCGGTGTCGCGTCCTTGGACACCCCGAGGATCGCGTAGTAGTCCCTGGCCACCTTCTCCGTACTTCCTCTGCTCGATCACGAGTACCCTGCACGGTTTCGGTACCGCACCGGGAGAACAGTCACCGCCCGACCAGGATCTCACCCACGTAGGAGGCGACCGCGCGCACCGCCGCCATCGTTCCCGGATAGTCCATCCGAGTCGGGCCCACGACTCCCAATCCGCCGAGCACCATGCCCCCGGCACCGTACCCGGTGGACACCACGGACGTCGTCTGCATCTCCTTGGCTTCGTTCTCCATCCCGATCCTGACCTGCACGGTGTTGGCGTCTCGAGCGGTCGTGAGCAGCTTGAGCACCACGACCTGCTCCTCCAGGGCCTCGAGCACTTCGCGCAGCGAGTTCGGGAAGTCTGCGACGTTGCGGGTCAAGTTGGGGGTGCCACCAAGCACCATACGCTCTTCGGGGTGCTCGACCAGGGTTTCCGTGAGCACGCTGCAGATCCTGGTGAGCACGTCCTTCAGCTCGGGCGGCGCCTGCTCCGGCAGGCTGGACACCGCCGCCGAAGCCTCCTCGAAGTGCTTCTCCGCCATCGCGGAGTTCAGCAGATCGCGCAGCCGAGCCAGGTCGTCGTCGTCGATCTCTTCGTCGAGTTCGACCACTCGCTGGTCGATCCGCCCGGTGTTGGCGATCAGCACCAGCAACAGCCGGGAGGAGGTGATGGTGACGACCTCCAGGTGGCGGACCGTAGAACGGGTGAGCGTCGGATACTGCATCACCGCCACGTGCTGGGTCAGCTGGGCCAGCAGGCGCACGCTGCGCCGCAGCACGTCGTCGAGGTCGAGGGCGCCTTCCAAGAACCGCCGGATCGCGCGCCGCTCCGCGGCGGTCAGCGGCTTGATCTCGTGCAGGCGGTCCACGAACATCCGGTAGCCCTTGTCCGTGGGCACTCGACCCGCACTGGTGTGCGGCTGGACGATGAAGCCCTCTTCTTCGAGGGTGGCCATGTCATTGCGCACGGTGGCGCTTGACACTCCGAGGTTGTGGCGATCGACCAGTGCCTTCGAGCCGACAGGCTCCTTGGTGGCGACGTAATCTGCCACGATCGCACGCAGTACCTCGAAGCGGCGCTCCTCGGCGTTCACCCGTGCCACCTCCCTATTTGCCGAGCCCGGTCGAACCGAACCCCGGCTTGGTACCCACCTTCCGAGTTTACGGTTCAACGCTGCCCACCAGCTGTGACCTGCACAAACCGCAAACTCGTGGCCTGCTGTCCCGCGCGCGGCCGGCAGTGGCCCGCGCCACGTGCGGCACCAACCAGGCGGTAACTCAGTCTATCGAGTGTTCAAGCCATCAAATACCCGTGGAAATCCGCAACTTCGGCCGTTCTTCCCACAGCGGAACCGCAGCGCAGCCCGGGGTTCCCGGGGCGGCCACCGCCGTCCGCCGCCTTCCGCGCCCTCCGGTGTTCACCCGGGGGCAGCAGGCGCAACCGCGCAAGAACACCGGTGCGCGTGACCAGGGCACGGCGAACGGGTGAAACGAGATTCACCGGTGGGCGCTGCTCATCCCAGCAGCCGACGCACGACCCCGTCGGCGAGCAGCCTCCCCCGGTCGGTGAGCACGCAGCGGCCAGCCTCCAGGTCCGCGGGCCGCAGCAGCCCGTCGGCCGCGGCTTCCCGGGCCGCCCGTCGAGCGTCGTCGTCGAGGGCTTCGACGCTCAAGCCGGTGCGCAGCCGGAGCTCGAGCATGATCCGTTCCACGTGCCGCTGTTCGGCGTCCAGCACTTCCCGACCGGCCGCCGGCGAGCACCCCTGGCCGAGCAGGGCCGCGTACCTGGCCGGGTGCTTGACGTTCCACCAGCGCACGCCACCGACGTGGCTGTGCGCGCCGGGCCCGGCCCCCCACCAGTCACCGCCTTGCCAGTAGACGAGGTTGTGCCGGCAGCGCGCCTGGGGCCCGCTCGCCCAGTTGGACACCTCGTACCACTGCATGCCGGCCTCGCTCAGCACCGCGTCGACGATCTCGTAGCGGTCGGCGAGCACGTCCTCGTCGGGCATCGGCAGCTCGCCTCGCCGGACCTTGCGGGCCATCGCGGTGCCGTCCTCCACGATCAGCGAATAGGCCGACACGTGGTCGACGCCCGCCTGCAGCACCGCGTCGAGCGAACGTCGCAGGTCGTCATCGCTCTCCCCCGGGGTGCCGTAGATCAGGTCCAGGTTGACGTGCTCGAACCCGGCAGCACGGGCTTCCCGGGCCGCCGCCACCGCTCGCCCCGGCGTGTGCTTGCGGTCCAGCACGCGCAGCACGTGCTCGGCAGCCGACTGCATGCCGAGCGAGACCCGGGTGAACCCCGCGTCGCGGATGCCGGCGAAGAACTCCGGCGAGGTGGATTCGGGGTTGGCTTCGGTTGTGATTTCCGCCTCGGGCGCGAGCCCGAACGTGCCGCGGATCGCGTCCACCACTTCACCGAGCAGCTCGTGGCCGAGCAGCGAAGGGGTCCCGCCGCCGAAGAAGACGGTCTCCGCCTGCGGCAGCTGCTGCCCGTGCTCGGTCAGCACTCGAGCGCCGAGTTCCAGCTCGGCCTTCAGCGCCGTCAGCCAGCTGCCGAAAGTGGCCGATTTGCCCAACTCGTCGGCGGTGTAGGTGTTGAAGTCGCAGTAGCCGCAGCGGGTGGCGCAGAACGGCACGTGCACGTAGATGCCGAACGGCCGGGACCCCAGCTCGCGGAGGGCCTCGGCCGGGAGCCTCCCGTCGGCCGGAGCTGGGTCTGCAGCGGGTGAGGAAGCAACCACGCCTCCACTGTCTCACTATCCGGATGGGGGTGGTCCTGCAGGTCGCGAGCTGGCACTCTTCCGTCCGATGGCTGCGCATTCGATCAACTTGCTGGTGGCTCGCCGCTACGTGGACCTGCTGCGGGTCTCCAGCGCGCTGTGCCGTCCTCTGGCTTAACCCGCCGCCGGTTCAACTGCAATGTCCAGTCGGCGCCGGGCACGCCGACCGTGGATCCAGCAACAACCGCGTCGGTGCTGCCGCGCCCAGTCCCTCCCGGAGGTTCCGGATGGTCCCCCCGACGCAGGCGCCGAGCCGCCCTGTCCGCAAGCGCAAGACCCGCGGGGAAGGACAGTGGGCGCTCGGGTACCGCGAACCGCTCAACGCCAACGAACGGTCCAAGAAGGACGACAACCCGCTGAACGTCCGCCAGCGCATCGAGAACATCTACGCGCACCGCGGTTTCGATTCGATCGACCCCGCTGATCTGCGCGGCCGGTTCCGCTGGTGGGGCCTCTACACCCAGCGGGCCCCGGGCATCCCGGGCGCGCGCACCGGGACCATCGAGCCCGAGGAGCTCGACGACAAGTACTTCATGATGCGGGTGCGGGTGGACGGCGGCGCGCTGACCACCGAGCAGCTGCGCACCATCGGCGAGGTGTCGCAGACCTACGCGCGCAACACCGCCGACATCACCGACCGGCAGAACGTCCAGCTGCACTGGGTGCGGGTGGAGGACGTCCCCGCCATCTGGGAGAAGCTGGAGGCGGTCGGTCTGCACACGACCGAGGCCTGCGGCGACTGCCCCCGCGTGCTCCTCGGCTCGCCGGTGGCCGGGATCGCCGCTGACGAGATCATCGACGCCACTCCGGCGATCAAGGAGATCACCGAGCGCTACATCGGGGACAAGTCGCTGTCCAACTTGCCGCGGAAGTTCAAGACCGCCATCAGCGGTTCTCCGCGCTGGGACACGGTTCCGGAGATCAACGACGTCTCCTTCGTCGGCGTGGAGCACCCCGAGCACGGCCCCGGGTTCGACCTGTGGGTCGGCGGCGGGCTGTCGACCAACCCGAAGCTCGCGGTTCGGCTGGGCGCGTGGGTGCCGTTGGAGGAGGTGCCCGAGGTCTGGCACGCGGTGGTGTCCATCTTCCGGGACTACGGCTACCGGCGGCTGCGGCACCGCGCTCGGTTGAAGTTCCTGGTCAACGACTGGGGGCCGGAGAAGTTCCGGCAGGTGTTGGAGGACGAGTACCTCCACCGCAAGCTCGTCGACGGCCCGGCCCCGCCCACTCCGGAAGGCCCCCGCGACCACCTCGGGGTGCACCCGCAGCGGGACGGCAAGTTCTACGTCGGCGTGAAGTCCGCGGCCGGCCGGGTCAACGGCGCCACGCTGGTGGAGGTGGCCAAGGCGGCCGAGCGGGTCGGCTCGCGCCGGATCCGCACCACGGTGGAGCAGAACCTGCTGGTGCTGGACGTGCCGGAGAACGAGGTGGAGACCCTGGTCTCCGACCTGGCGCAGCTCGGTCTGCACGCCGATCCGTCGCCCTGGCGGCGCGGTGTGATGGCCTGCACCGGCATCGAGTTCTGCAAGTTGGCCATTGTGGAGACCAAGCAGCGCGCCATCGAGCTGATCGAGGACCTGGAGCGGCGGCTGGCCGACATCCAGAGCGATCTGCCGGACCAGATCACCATCAACCTCAACGGCTGCCCCAACGCCTGCGCCCGCACCCAGGTGGCCGACATCGGCTTGAAGGGCCAGATGGTCACCGACGCCGACGGCAACCAGGTCCCCGGTTTCCAGGTGCACCTGGGCGGCGGACTGGCCCTCGACGCCGGGTTCGGCCGCAAGATCCGGGGCCACAAGGTGACTTCCGCAGAACTCGGTGACTACGTGGAACGAGTGGTGCGCCGCTACGTCGAGCAGCGCACCGGGGGAGAACGCTTCGCGCAGTGGGTCGCCCGAGCCGAGGAAGCTGACCTCAAGTGACTCAGAACACCCGCGCTGTGCCGTTCTACTGCCCGTACTGCGGTGATGAAGAACTCACTCCGCAACCGGAGCCGCCCGGCGCGTGGCAGTGCTTAGCGTGTTTGCGAGTGTTCACCGTACGAATGGTCGGACTGGCCCTCGGAGAGAACGGAGAGCGATGACTGCCGACACCACGAACACCGGAGCCCGGCGCAGCGACGAGGAGTTGCGCGCCCTCGTCGAGAGGGCCGCTCCCGAGCTGGCCGAGGCCAGCGCCGAGGAAGCGTTGCGGTGGGCTGCGGAGACCTTCGGCGACAAGCTGATCGTGGCCTCGAACATGCAGGACGCGGTGCTGGTGGACCTCGCCGCCCGCGTCAAGCCCGGGGTGGACGTGCTCTTCCTGGACACTGGCTACCATTTCGCCGAAACCATCGGAACCCGGGATGCCGTGGCGCAGACCTACGACATCAACCTGATCAACGCCGTCCCGGAGCAGACGGTGGCCGAGCAGGACGCCGCCGAGGGTCCGCGGCTGTACGAGCGCGATCCGAACCGCTGCTGCTTCCTGCGCAAGGTCGTGCCGCTGCGGAACACCCTGGCCCGCTACGAGGCGTGGGTGACCGGGTTGCGCCGCGTGGAGGCTCCGACGCGGGCGAACGCGCCGATCGTCGGCTGGGACGAGCGCAACAACCTGATCAAGATCAACCCGCTCGCGGCGTGGACCGACGAGGACATGAACAACTACATCAACGAGCACAACGTGCTGGTGAACCCACTGGTGCCCGCCGGTTACCCGTCGATCGGGTGCCAGCCGTGCACCAGCAAGCCCGCGCCGGGCGCTGATCCGCGCAGCGGCCGTTGGGCAGGCACCGCGAAGACCGAGTGCGGGCTGCACGGTTGAGGGATTCCGCAGGATTGAAGGGAAGCGGCATGAGCACGATCGATTCCGGGATCGAATCGCCGGCGACCAGTGATGCACCACCGCAGCAGGACAACCTCACTGCGCTGGAATCGGAGGCCATCCACATCTTCCGCGAGGTGGCCGGCGAGTTCGACCGCCCGGTGATCCTGTTTTCCGGCGGCAAGGACTCCACCGTGCTGGTGCACCTGGCCCGCAAGGCGTTCTGGCCGGCCCCGGTTCCGTTCCCGCTGCTGCACGTGGACACCGGTCACAACTTCCCCGAGGTGCTGGAGTTCCGGGACAACCTGGTGGCCTCGGCCGGGCTCCGGTTGGTCGTCGCGTCGGTGCAGGAGTACATCGACGACGGTCGCCTGCAGGAGCGCCCGGACGGCACCCGCAACCCGCTGCAGACCACTCCGCTGCTGGACGCGATCCGGGACAACCGCTTCGACGCGGTGTTCGGCGGTGGCCGCCGCGACGAGGAGCGGGCCCGCGCCAAGGAGCGGATCTTCAGCCTGCGCAACGCCTTCGGCCAGTGGGAGCCGCGCCGGCAGCGCCCGGAGCTGTGGAACCTCTACAACGGTCGGCACCGCCCCGGTGAGCACGTCCGGGTGTTCCCGCTGTCGAACTGGACCGAGCTGGACGTCTGGCGCTACATCCAGCGGGAGAAGATCGAGCTGCCGAGCATCTACTACGCGCACAAGCGGAAGGTGTTCCTGCGGGACGGCATGTGGCTGACTTCCGGCCCGTGGGGTGGCCCGCGCGAGGGCGAGACCCTGGTGGAGAAGACCGTCCGCTACCGGACTGTCGGCGACGGCTCCTGCACCGGCGCCGTGGAATCCGAAGCGTACACAGTGGACGAAGTTATTGCTGAAGTCGCGGCCAGCCGGCTGACGGAGCGAGGCGCCACCCGCGCCGACGACCGGTTGTCGGAAGCCGCGATGGAGGACCGCAAGCGGGAAGGCTACTTCTGACATGACCGAGACGACCGCCCGCGTCGCGCCGGAACTCCCGGCGCAGACCGACCTGCTGCGGCTGGCCACCGCCGGTTCCGTCGACGACGGCAAGAGCACCCTGGTCGGCCGGCTGCTGCACGACACCAAGTCGGTGCTGGCCGACCAGCTGGAGTCGGTGCAGCGGGCCAGTGCCGACCGCGGCCTGGAGGCCCCCGACCTGTCGCTGCTGGTGGACGGTCTGCGCGCGGAGCGCGAACAGGGCATCACCATCGACGTGGCTTACCGCTACTTCGCCACGCCGAAGCGGACTTTCGTGCTCGCCGACACCCCGGGGCACGTGCAGTACACCCGGAACACCGTGACCGGCGCCTCCACCGCGCAGCTGGCCGTGCTGCTGGTGGACGCCCGCAACGGCGTGGTGGAGCAGACCCGCCGGCACGCCGCGGTGCTGGCGCTGCTGGGCGTTCCGCGCCTGGTGCTGGCCGTCAACAAGATCGACATGGTGGACTTCGACGAGTCCGTCTACACCAAGATCTCCGAGGACTTCGTCCAGCACGCCGAGGCGCTCGGCTACTCCGACGACGCGGTGGTGACCATCCCGGTTTCCGCGCTGCACGGCGACAACGTCGTGGAGCGCTCGGAGCGCACCCCGTGGTACTCGGGACCGTCCTTGTTGGAGCACTTGGAGACGGTGCCGGTCGCCCCGGACCCGTACACCGCTCCGTTCCGGATGCCGGTGCAGTACGTCATCCGCCCGCGCACTCCGGACTACCCCGACTACCGCGGCTACGCCGGCCAGATCGCCGCTGGTGTGGTGTCCGAAGGCGACGAAGTGGTGGTGCTCCCGTCGGGAGTCCGCACCAAGATCGCCAAGATCGACACCCCGGACGGGGTCTCGGTGCCGAAGGCCGCTTCCGGGCGCTCGGTCACCCTGCTCCTGGAAGACGACATCGACATCACTCGAGGCGATCTCATCGCGGCCGCCGAGTCGGCTCCGGTGCCCACCGACGACATCGACGCCACCGTCTGCTGGTTGGCCGAGAAGCCGCTCAACGCCGGTTCCCGGGTCCTGCTCAAGCACGGCACCCGGACCGTGCAGGCCATGGTCACCGAACTGACGGCCCGCTTCGACGAGCAGCAGCTGTCCAGTGTGGCTTCTCCGGATGCGCTGCAGCTCAACGAAATCGGTCGGGTGCGCCTGCTGACCTCCGAGCCGCTGCCGGTGGACGAGTACTCGGCCAGCCGCCGGACGGGTTCGTTCATCCTCATCGACCCGGCGGACGGCACCCCCCTGGCCGCGGGTCTGGTCGGTGTTCCGCTCGCCGCTCTCGCCGAGGCTTCGAGCTGACCGATCATGATTCCACTGGTAGCCGTCGCCCACGGCAGCCGTGACCCGCGTTCGGCAGCGACCATCCACTCGCTGGCCAACGCGGTCCGCGCCGCAGTGCCCGGACTGGACGTGCGGGTCGCCTTCCTCGACCTGTCCGCACCGCGCGTCGGGGACGTGCTGAAGTCCGTGCACGGCGACGGCTACCGCGAAGCGGTCCTGGTACCGCTGCTGCTGGGCCGGGCGTACCACGCGCGGGTCGACGTTCCCGCAGCGGTCGCCGAGGCCCAGCAGCGGTTCTCCGGCCTGCGAGTGCACGTCAGCGACGTGCTGGGGCCGGACGAGCGGTTGGACCGAGCGGCGTGGCGGCGCCTGATGCAGACCGGGGTCCGCCCGGACGACCCGGAGCTGGGCGTGGTGCTGGCCGCTGCCGGCTCATCGCACGCGCCGGCCAACCGCTTGGTCGCCGAGGTCGCCGAGAGCTGGCAGGCGCGCACCAGCTGGGCCGGGGTGGCCCCGGCCTTCGCCGCGGCCGCCGAACCCGACGTCCCCGCGGCCGTCGACCTGCTGCGGGCGCGCGGGGCGAAGCGGATCGCAGTGGGCTCGTGGTTCCTCGCCCCCGGTCTGCTGCCCGATCGCATCATCCAGCTCGCGCAGCCGCACACCCAGCAGATCGCCGCTCCGATGGCCGATGACGCGGGTGTTGCCGAGCTCGTCGTGTCCCGGTACGCCGAAGCGCTCGCCGCCAGCACCGAATCCGCCGCTTATCCGGCGGCACTGTGAGCTGATCAGGCGAATTCACCAATCCTGCGGCGAAAATTCGACAAAACGGAGTGTTGTGGCCGCCCCAGCGGCATGATGTTGTCGTGCGGACCAGCTTCGCACGCAACTGGCGGCAACCGCCGGCCCCCGACCCGCGGTTGCCGCCGACCTAGTCCGTTGGGGGAACGGTGCCGTCCCGGTCTCATTTGATCGCCCGCATCCTGCCGCAGTTGGCCCGGACCGAGCAGGAGCGCTCGTGCCACTTCTTCCCGCTGCCCGAGGACGGTTCGGTTCCCTCCGAGCTGAGCGCGTACTGCGGTTTTCGGATCACTCCCGGTCAGGCGGAAGCTCTTCCCGGCCCCACCGGAATGCCATGTGTAGCCTGCCTACTCACTGTTGCGGTAACAGATCATCAATCATGAAACACGGGCGTTGATCTTCAGTACCCCTGACGATCCAAATCACTAAGATTCACTCCGAGTGGTCGTGAGAGAGTTTGTCCGAGCGTCAGCGACGAAACCGGCAACCCCTCTGCCGCGTCGGAGCTGTAGATCCGGCACCGTCAGTGACCACTGGGGTGGGGGCATCGAATGCAAGCCTGGAAGAGGAGTCGGGGACAAAAGCGCGAGATGAATACGCAGCAACCGAGCCGGCCGGCCATCACACCGGCCATGCGGGAGCAGGCGAAGAAGCAGCCGAACTCCTGGCTGTACGTGGTGGATCCGATCTTCACCGACCCGAACGCGGAGGTGCCCCCTTGGGGGTTCATCGGCGGTTACCGGGTCGATGAGCGCGGCGAAATCACCGACGAGTTCTCCCCGAATCCCAACTACCGCCCTTCACCCGTTGCTCTGCGACTGCCCGCGCCGACCAACGACGCCGAACGCGCGCTGCAGCTCACCACCACCGGATACGCGCCGGGGCAAACCCTGTTGAACGCCCTGCTGGAAGCCGAGCTGATCCTCTTCGCCCAGCCACAGGGCAGCGGATTGTTCCTGCTCGAGCACGAATCCGGCCGACGACAGCTGCAGGTGTTCACCTCCGACAACTACCTGCCTCCGAATTGGAGCACCTGGCAGCGGATGACCGGCCGGCAACTGGCCGGGCACAACCTCACCGGCGTCGACCTGCAGATCAACCCGACGAGCCCGGTCAAAGCCCGCATCCCGGGCGAGGACCTGGTCAAGGCCGCCGGCGCCAACCCGCCGAAGACCCCGGCCCCCATCCCGCCGGCCAGCGACGCGGCCACGAAGCAGACACCGGTGCCGACGCAGCAGGCCAGCGCGGAAGCGCCGACCGTGACGATTCCGGCGGAAGCGCAACCGAAACCGCCGCAGCCCAGCAACGGCCAACCGCAGCCACCGCAGCAGCAAGGGCAGAACGGCCAGCCAGCGCAGCCCCAGCAACGGCAGGAACAGGCCCCGGCGCAACCGGATCCGACCGCGAGCGAGTTCGGCAAGCGCTTCCTCGGCTCGATGCTGGGCAGCGCGATCGGCGATGCGCTGGGCGCACCCGTCGAGTTCTACCCGGTGGGCCAGATCCGCAGCCGGTTCGGCGAATCCGGTGTCCGCGACTACGACCGCAACGGCGACCACCCGGGCGAGTTCACCGACGACACGCAGCTGACCCTGTTCACCCTGGAAGGGCTGATCCGAGGGCACATCGCGGTGCGCAACCAGCTGGCCGACACGCCGCTGCCCTCGATCCAGCTGGCCTACCAGCGCTGGCTGCACACCCAGGGCTACGCGTGGGTCCGGGCTGCCGGACCGTTCGCCGAGCGCAACCCGGAGCCGAACGGTTGGCTGATCAACCAGCGCGAGCTGTTCTCCGTGCGGTCGCCGAACAGCAGCTGCATCACCGCGCTGCGCGAATTCGCCTCGACCGGGAGACCCGGCACGTTCACCCACCAGATCAACGACGCGAACGACTGCGCGGGCGTCGTGCGCGCGGCGCCGATCGCGCTGTGGTCGGACGATCCGGCCGAAGTGTTCGACCTGGCCGCTGCCACCGCGGCGCTGACCTTCTCCCAGCCGGAGGGGTACCTGCCGGCCGGTGTGCTCGCCGCGCTGGTCCACGCGCTGCTGCGCGGCAAGCCGTTACCGGAAGCACTGGCGAAGTCCCGGGCGCTGCTGGCGCGCTACCCCCGGCACGAGACCACCGACCAGCTCCTGCAGACCGCTGTCGAGCTCGCGCAGCAGGGCACCCCGTCCGCCGAGCAGCTCAAGGACCGGCTCGGCGGGGGCTGGGCCGGTCACGAGGCGCTGGCCATCGCCGTGTGCGCGGCGCTGAGCACGAACACGGTCATGGACGCCATCATGACCGCGGTCAACCACTCCGGGGACAGCGACTCGACCGCCGCGATCTGCGGCAGCATCGTCGGCGCCCAGTACGGGGTCGGCGCCCTTCCCGGCGTGTGGCTGCGGGACCTCAAGCACCAAGAGGTCGTGGAGCAGCTGGCCCGGGACGCACTGCTGGAATTCGGCCCGAATCCGCCGGAAACCGACAACTGGCGGCAGCGCTACCCGGTCGAGCACGACGTGCTGGAACTGGACTTCAGCACGGAGCAGCCGGCGGGCGGGACCGCCGCTCCGGAGAAGCCCTCGTCGGAGACGTCTTCGGAAGCGCCGGCCGCCCAGCCTCCCCAGGTCACCGAACCACCTCAGGTCACCGAGCCCCCGCAGCAGGAGACCGCGGAGGACACCGCGGAAGAGGCCGACGAGCGGTCGCTGCAGATCCTGGGCCTCGTGCTCGGTGGGGCCGTCGGGGACGCGATCGGCTACCCCGTCGAGGAGGCCTCGCTGGAGGAGATCCGGAGCAAGCACGGCCCCGCCGGGGTCACCGGCTTCCCCTCCGACGGGAACCGGGCCGGCATCATCAGCGACAACACCCAGCTGAGCCTGTTCACCCTGGAAGGTCTCATCCGGGCGGCCATCCGGCGCCGGTTGCACGGGGAGCAGGACCCGGTGCTGCAGGTGCAGTACGCCTACCAGCGCTGGCTGCACACCCAGGGCGTGGCCTGGAAGGACGCCGGCGGCCCCATCGCGGGAAGCCCGCCCGACGGCTGGCTGATCGAGCAGCGCGAGCTGTTCGACCGCCGCACCCCCAGCCCGACGAACATCCAGGCGCTGCAGGGATTCGCCGCCGGGAACGACCCCGGTTCGTTCGACCAGCCGTTGAACGTGTCCAAGGGGTGCAGCGGAGTGACCCGCGCCGCCGGGACCGGCCTGTGGTCGGACGACCCGAGCGAAGTCTTCCGGCTGGGGGCGCGCACCGCGGTGCTCACCCACGGCCACCCCAGCGGCTACCTGCCGGCCGGCGCGCTGGCGGTGATCATCCAGCAGCTCGTCTCCGGGCGTTCCCTGCCGGAAGCCATCGACCGGGCGCTGACCGAGCTCGCCGGCTGGGAAGGCCACGAAGAGACCACCACTTCGCTTCGCCGCGCCATCGAGCTGGCCGCCGCCCAGACCCCCACGCCGGAGAAGATCAACGAGTGGCTCGGTGAGGGCTGGTTCGGCGAGCAGACCCTGGGCATAGCCGTGTGCGCGGCTCTGACGCACCCGGAGTCCTTCGCCGACGCCGTTCTGCTGGCCACCAACCACACCGGGGACAGCGGCTCCACCGCCGCGGTGTGCGGCGCGATCATGGGCGCGGCCCGCACCGTGAACAGCATTCCACCGGAGTGGCTCCGCGAACTGGAGCTGCACGACGTCATCCGGCAGCTCGCCGAAGACGCGGCCCAGGAGTTCGGTCCGACCCCGCCCGAGGGGCTGGACTGGCTGCGCAGGTATCCCATCGGGGTCAACGCCCCGGTCGCCAAGACCGGAGCCGTGGAAGCCCCCGCCGAGCCTGCGGACAGCGGGAAGTCCGACGAATCCGACCAACCGGCTCCCGAAACCGCGGAGGAAGCGAAGCCCGCTGTCGAACAGCCAGCGGCGACGCCGGCACCGCAATCCGCTCCCCCGGAAAGCGCTGCCACCACCCCGGGAGCTCAGTCCGCGGTGGAGGAAGAGGGCGAACGGTCGACCGCTGGGACGGAGCCTCCAGCGGAAGGACCAGCGGCGGAACCGGCAGCGGAGGAGACCGCCCGGGAGGGATCCGAGGCTCCGGACGAATCCGAGCAGCCCGCGGAACCGGAAACCGCTGCCGCCCAGTCCGCAGTGGAGCCGGATGGTCAGCTCACCGACGAGGAACTGCGCCTGCTCGCCGCGTGGCGGAAGTTCCGGGACAACTCGGAGGACAGCCCGGCGAAGCTGAGCGAAGGGCTGCACCGGCTCCTCGTCGAGGCGTTCGGCGAGGAACGAGCCGCCCAGCTGCTGGGCGAAGTCCGGGAACAGCCCGAGGAAAAGACCGTCGCGGAAGAAGCGGTGCAGGTCAGCCCGGAGCAGCGGCTGGCCGGCTGCGTGCTGGGCGGCGCCGTGGGGGACGCGCTCGGCGCCCCGTGGACGTTCGTTCCGCTGGAAGAGGTCCAGCAGCACAATCCGGACGGGGTCCGGGAGTACTCCGAGATCGCCGGTTCCGACCGCGGATCGGTCACCGCCCTGACCCAGCAGACGGCTTTCGTCCTCGAAGGACTGATCCGGGCGAGCCTGCAGGAGGAGCCCACCAAGCGAACGGCTGAAGTCCGGGCTTCGCTGCGCCGCTGGTTGCACAGCCAAGGAGTGCCCGGTGGTGCGGACTCCCCCACCAGCGCTGTCGCCGAAGCCGCCGCGGAGTGGCCGCAGCGGTTCCCGGACGAGGCCTCGCTGGTCGCTTTGGGCCAGTGGAACGGTCAGGACGCTCCGCTCCCCAACCCGGAGAACCCGCCCAACGACGCCCGCAGCCCGCACGCGACGGTGCGCGGCGCCGTGGCCGGGTTCGCCGCCCGCACCCTGCAGGAAGCGGTTTCGCTGGGCATCGAGCTCGCCGTGCTGACCCACGGCAGCCCGGACGGTTACCTGCCCGCGGGCGCGCTGGCCGGGCTCGTCTGGTCGCTCCAGCAGGGCCAGTCGCTGAGCAGCGGTGTGCAGGCGGTGCTCGCCGAACTCGACCAGATCGAAGGTGCGGAGATCACCGCTGCGCAGCTGCGCGCGGCCACCGACCTGACCGCGGGTGGGCCCGTCGACGCGCAAGCCATGGAGAAGCTCGGGCCGGCCTGGAGCGCCCCGGAAGTGCTGGCCGTCGGTGTCGCCGCTGCGCTGTCCCACCCGAACTCGGCTGCCGAGGCGATCTCCCTGGCGGCCACCCATTCCGGGCACAGCTCGGCGACCGCCGCGGTCTGCGGTGCGCTGATCGGCGCGGCGCGCGGCGCCGAGGACATCCCGGAGTCCTGGAGAAGCGAGTTGGAGCTGCGCGAATTGCTCCAGCAGCTGGCCGACGACTACTTCCGCGCGGGAGGCGAACTGTCCGACGAGCAGCGCCAGGAACTCCTCCATCGCTACGGTGACCGAAGTCAGTGAACAGCATTCGGCTCGACAGCACAGAACGCGCGCTGCTGGCGGCATTCCGCCGGCAGCGCACTCCCGCGGGCTTGACGCAGGTGGAGCAGCAACTGATCGCCACCTGGCGGAACTGGCAGGAGCACCCGGCCAGCCGCCCGTTGTGGGCCATCGAATTGCGGCAGCAGCTCGGCGCGGAGCCGACACCGGCTCCGGAGAGCGGGTTGGCCGACGCGGCGCCGGACGTCGAAGGCAGGTTGTTGGGCCTGCTGCTCGGGGGTGCTGCAGCTGAGTTCCGGGCGCTCGGACGGGTCGGCCAGCGCACCAGCGCGCTGCTGTTCGTCCTAGAAGGGTTGATCCGGGCGCACACCCGGCTCCGGATGACCGGGGAAGGCGATCCGCTCGCCTTCGCGGTGAGCGGGTTGCGCCGCTGGCTGCATTCGCGGGGAGTCCCGTGGCGGGACTGCGGTGGCGACAAGCGGGACGGTTGGTTGATCGGCGAGCCGGCCCTGTGGTCCCGGAGCGTGGACGAACCGACCATGATCACGGCGATGGCGCGGATCGCTGCCGGGCGCACCGCCGGCACCCGGCAGGACCCGATCAACAGCGCCAACTCCGCGACCTCGGTTCCGCTCGGTGCCCTGGCCGCGCTGTGGTCGGCGGACCTGGACAATTCGGTGCAGTTGGGCGGAGATCTCTCCGCGCTGACCCACGGGCACCCCAACAGCCACGCGGCCGCCGGCGTGCTCGCGGCGACGACGTACTGGCTGCTGCGGGGTCGTTCCCTGACCGAAGCCCTCGACAGCGCCGTGCACCAGTGGCCCAACGCCCAAGCCCACCTGGAACGGGCGGTCCAGCTCGGCCGGCTCAGCCCGGCCGGGCTCCGGCCCAGGCGGCGGCACCTGGCCGCGATGAGCGGTCGGGGCGCGCTGGACACGCTGGCGCTGGCGCTGCGGATTTCCGTTGCCTGCGCCGGGGACTTCGTCGGCGCCGTCGAATCGGCCACCGAGCACGGCGGCGACACCGCCACCACCGCGGTGCTGTGCGGGCAGCTGATCGGCGCGCTGCGCGGTCCGACGGTCGTGCCCGCTCGCTGGCGGGCCGAGCTGCCGGTGACCGGCATCGTCGAGCAGCTCGCCGTGGACGCGGTGACCGAGTTCAGCTCCTGCCCCGACGAATCGGACCGGTGGCAGCAGCGGTACCCGATCCTGCAGACCGCCGCGGACCGCACCGGCAAGACCGGCTACCGGCCACCGCTGAGCGGGCTGCCGCAGCTGAGCGCGTTCCGCAACCGCTTCCTCGGCTCGGTGCTGGGGGGTGCCGCGGGGGAAGCGCTCGGGTTGCCGATCACCACCGATTCCTGGGAGGAGATCCAGAACCGGCACGGCCCGGAGGGGTTGAAGAACTACGTTCCCGCCGGTCACCCCTCCGGCAGGCTCGGCAGTGAAACCCAGGTTCTGCTGTTCACCACGGAGGGTCTGATCCGGGCGAACGTGGCTCGCCGCACCGGTCAGCCCGACATCACCCCGGTGCGCCACGTCCAGCACGCCTATCAGCGCTGGCTGCACACCCAGCACTTGAGCTGGGCCCGGGCCGGTGGGGAGTTCCTCGCCGAAGCACCGGAGCCGGACGGCTGGCTGGTCGAGCAGCGCGCCCTGTTCCACGCCCGCAATCCCGGGCGGACCATGATGCGCACCCTGATCGCGTTCGCCAAGGGACAGCAGGGGCTCGGAACCCCGCAGAAGCCGGTGAGCGATTCCGCGGACGGCTCGGCGCTGCTGCGCGCCGTGGCCGCGCCGCTGTGGCACCCGGAGGCGGAGGAGGCTTTCGACCTCGGTGTCCAGTTGGCGGCGCTCACCCACGGGCACCCGTCGGCGTACTTGAGCGCCGGGACGCTGGCGTTCCTGCTGTCGCGGCTGCTGCACGGCACTTCGTTGCAGACCGCGTTGGACGACGCGCTGGACGTGCTCGGGGAGCACCAGCAGCACAGCGAGGTGAGCCGCCGGTTGACCACCGCGGTGCGGCTGGCCGGCGGTGGCCCGGTGGGCCCGGAGGAGCTGGTGCGCAGCCTGGGCACCGGGTGGAGCGCCCCGGAAGCTCTCGCCATCGGCGTGCACGCGGCACTGTCCTGCGGCGACGACTACGACACCGCCCTGAGGACGGCGGTCAACCACTCCGGCAACAGCACCTTGACCGGAGCGGTCGGTGGCGCGCTGGCAGGAGCTTCGGTGGGGGCGGACCACATCGCCGACCACTGGACGGCGGACCTGGAGTTGTGCGAGGTCATCGAGCAGCTCGCCGAGGACGCCCTGCTCGAGTTCGGCACCTGGCCCCCGCGGTGGGGTGACCGGTACCCGGCGACCTGAGGGAATGCGACGCAATTCACTGTTCGTCCGGTTGGGGCACGGCTAACGTGCCCCGCATGGAAGAACTCGTACACCGGACCGTGGAAAACGGCATCGCCACCATCACGCTCGACTCCCCGCGGAACCGCAACGCGCTCTCCGCGCAGCTCCGCCGGGAATTGCGGGAGCAGTTGGCCGCGGCGAACGCCGACGACGCGGTTCGAACCATCGTCCTGACGCACACGGGACCGGTCTTCTGCGCCGGCATGGACCTCAAGGAGTCCCGCTCCGCCGGGGCTGAGGACCAGGGCGTGCAGGAGTTCCCGGCGATCCTGGAGCAGCTGTGGACCAGCCCGAAGCCCGTGGTGGCGAAACTGGCCGGCCCGGCCCGCGCCGGCGGTGTCGGCATGGTCGCCGCGTGCGACATCGCGGTCGCCGCTGAAACCGCGACGTTCGCGTTCTCCGAGGTGCGCATCGGCGTGGTGCCCGCGGTCATCTCGGTGACCGTGCTGCCCCGCCTGCACGCGCGGCAGGCGCACGAATTGTTCCTCACCGGGGAGACCTTCGACGCCCGCCGGGCCCAGGAGATCGGGCTGATCAACTCGGCGGTTCCGGCCGACCAGCTCGACGACGAGGTGAAGCGGTTCACCGACATGCTCGTGCTGGGCGGGCCGAACGCCCTGGCGGCCACCAAGCGGATGTTGACCGCTCAGCGGCCGGCGTCGATGCGGGAGGCGTTCGCGGAGATGCTCGAGCTGTCCGCCGAGCACTTCGCCGGCGCCGAAGGCCAGGAGGGGATGCGGGCGTTCGCGGAGAAGCGCAAACCGAACTGGGTGCCGGACGCTCTCAAGTGAGCGCTCGTCCCCTCACTCGTCGGTGAGCACCGCCCGGAACGACCGGCCGCACATGGGGTGTTCGGACGCGTCCCGCAGCACGGCGTTGATCCCCCGGTAGGCCTTCGGATCGTTCCGGGCGAGCACCCGGTGGTGGGACCAGATCAGCACGTGCTCGCCTTCCGGCAACCAGGAGAGGTCGGTCAGGCAGTCGTAGAGGGCGTCCAGGTTGCGTCCGGACCACTCCGGGAAGTCCAGAGCGGCAGCGATCCCGTCGAGCGCAGTGCGCTTGTTGGTCAGTTCTGAACCGTCGAGGTGGTGCGGGATGGCGCCGCGCTCCTCGGCCTCCGTCCCGGCTTGTCGTGCAGTAAGACCGGAGGAAGGTTCTTCCACCTCAGCCACTGCGGGCTCCTTCCTCGTCTTCAAAGCCCACTTGGTAGGAAACATGGAAGTCAACCGTTTACGTCAACAACAACAAAGGATTCGTAGTGATCGCTGGTGTAGTAAAGCTCAGATTCTTCGCCAGTGACCAATCGACGGGCCCCCCGATCAGACGAACCTGGTGTCGGAACCGTGTACTCACGGTAATAACCGCGGGGCTTGTTGGGAAGCAGCTCCTCTCGGTTACCGAAGACCGTGCCATCCTTCTCGGGAAAAGGAAATGGGCCGCCCCGGTTAATCAACTCCCAGGTCTGCTCGACCTCGGGCGGCAGGGACGAGATCGGCCGCACCGGCAGCCCGGATTCAGCCCCCGGGACCTGGTGCTGCGGACCCGTGACATCGCGGACGAACCAGCCCACGAAGACCAGCACGATCAGGCCCACCAGCGCGGTCGTGATGCGCCTGCGCGAACCTCTCACGCCAGATCCTCCCGGCTTTCCGCACCCTCCCGGTTACCCAGCGGGGGCTCGGCGTCACGCACCCAGGTGAGCCGGGCGATGAGTCCGTCGATGCCGTGATCAATCACCCTGGCCAGCCCCCAGCAAACGGGCAGCAGAACTGCGAACACCAGGGCCACTTGCAGCGGGTAGGGCAGCTGCACGATCCACAGCTCAGCGCCGTCCCACCACTCGACCAGCCACTCCAACACAGAGCGCAAGGGTACGCGGGCGGTTCAGGGCGCGTACGCCACCCCGGCCAATACGTGACCTCGGCTCGGATTCCTTGTGGAACCGCCCCCGGTGTGCACAAGAAGGGGGTGCTGGAAGCAGCTCCAGCACCCCCTCCGGCCCCGTGGGGGCTCAGGCCTCCTTGGCCTCCTCGGTCTCCTGCAGCGGCTTGGAGTGCTCGCGGACCAGCTTGATGATCGCGCCGAAGTCGTAGCCACCGCCGCCTTCGTCGTTGAACCGCTGGTACAGCTCCGCGGCCAACCGGCCCACCTCGGTGTTCGTGCCGCTCTGCTCGGCGGCGGAGACGGCCAGCTTCAAGTCCTTCAGCATCAGGGCCGCCGCGAACCCGGGCTGGTAGTCGTGGTTGGCCCGGCTGGTCTCCACCAGCCCCGGCACCGGGCAGTTGGTGGTCAGCGACCAGCACTGCCCGGTGGAGATCGAGGCCACGTCGTAGAAGGCCTGGTGGTCCAGGCCCAACCGTTCGCCGAGCACGAAGGCCTCGCTGACGGCGATCATCGAGGCGCCCAGGATCAGGTTGTTGCACATCTTCGCGACCTGGCCGTTGCCCGGACCACCGCAGTGGATGACCTTGCGGGCCATGGGTTCCAGCAACGGCTCGGCTCGGGCGAAGTCCTCCTCGGCACCGCCGACCATGAAGGTGAGGGTGCCCGCTTCGGCTCCTGCGGTGCCGCCGGAAACCGGCGCGTCGAGAGAACCGAACCCGGCGATGCCGGCCAGCTCGTGCGCCCGGCGGGCATCCGCCACGTCGACGGTGGAGGAGTCGATGAACAGCGTCCCCGGGTCGGCCGCGGGCAGCGCTTCGTCGTAGCACTGCAGCAGCTGCTGCCCACCGGGGAGCATGGTGATGACCGCGTCGACGCCGGAGACCGCCTCGGGCACCGAGCCGACCGCGTTCACCCCGTGCTGCTCGGCCTTCGCCAGCGCTTCCGAGGAGAGGTCGAAACCTCGGACCTCGTGACCGGCCTTGACCAGATTCGCCGACATCGGACCACCCATGTGGCCCAGTCCTATGAACCCAATGACAGCCATTGTCATCCTTCCTTCGCCGACTGGTTTCCTGTCAAGGCCGGTCGGATCGCGCTAGCTGCTCAAGTCCAGCCCTTCCACCGGCGCGAAGAACTTCTCCACCCGCTGCTCGTCCACTTCCCCGAGGGTCTTCGGGGACCAAGCGGGGTTGCGGTCCTTGTCGACCAGCGTGGCCCGCACGCCTTCGACGAAGTCCCCGATGCGCACGCACGCCAGGGAAACCCGGTACTCCTGCTCCAGCGCCTGCTCCAAGGACGTGAACTCGGTGCGCAGGGACCGCAGGGTCACCTTCAACGAAGTGGGCGACTTCTGCTCGATGGTGTCGGCCGCTTCCCGAGCGGCCGGTTCCGGGCGGTCCCGCAGCCGCTGCAGGATCTCCTCCACGGTCGACGCCGAGTAGGCCGCGTCGATCCACTCCCGGTGCTCGGCCAGGGGAGGTTCGGGCGGTTGCTCGGCGAACTTCTGCAGCGCCGCGTCCGGGTCCCCGTCCGAAAGCGCCTCCAACAGCGCTTCCAGGCTGCTGCTGGGCACGTAGTGGTCGGCCAGGCCGCAGTAGATCGCGTCCGGTCCGGTGATCGTGGTCCCGGTCAGCCCCAAGTGGACACCGAGCTGCCCGGGCGCTTTCTGCAGCAGGTAGGTGCCGCCGACGTCGGGCACGAAACCGATGCCGACCTCGGGCATGGCGATCTTGGATCGTTCGGTGACGACTCGGTGCGAACCGTGCGCGGTGACGCCGACACCGCCGCCCATGCAGATGCCGTCCATCAGGCCGACCACCGGCTTCGGGTAGCGCGCCAGCGCGGCGTTGAGCTGGTACTCCTCCGCCCAGAAGGTCTCGGCCAAGGTCTCGTCACCGGCTTTGGCCGCATCGTGCAGGGCGCGGACGTCACCGCCGGCGCACAGCCCGCGCTCACCGGCGCCGTCCACGGCGATCACCCGGATGTGCTCGGCGTCGCGCCACCGCTGCAGTGCCTCGGTCATGGCCCGCACCATTCCCAGCGTCAGGGAGTTGAGCGCTTTCGGGCGGTTCAGTGTGATGCGTCCGAGCGCTCCTCGCTCACTGAGCAGGACTTCGGGCTCTGTCATAGTGCCGACTCCTCTTGCGGCCGCCCGTCCCGGTCACGACACCTTCAGGAGTCCACGGGAGATGATCAGCCGCATGATCTCGTTGGTACCTTCCAGGATTTGATGCACCCGCAAATCGCGGACGATCTTTTCCAGGCCGTATTCGGCAAGGTAGCCGTATCCACCGTGGATCTGAAGGGCTTCGTTGGCCACCGCGAACCCGGTGTCGGTGGCCAGCCGCTTCGCCATGGCGCACAGCTGGGTGGCGCGGGGGTCGCGCTGGTCCAGCGCCACGGCCGCCCGCCACAGCAACAGCCGGGCGGCTTCCAGCTCGGTGGCCATGTCGGCCAGTTTGAACTGCAGGGCCTGGAAATCGCTGATCTTGCGGCCGAACGCACTGCGCTCGTGGACGTAGGAGAGGCTCTTGTCCAGCGCTGCCTGCGCGCCTCCGAGGGAGCAGGCGCCGATGCTGAGCCGGCCGCCGTCCAGCCCGGCCATGGCGATCTTGAAGCCGATTCCTTCGTCCCCCAACCGGTGCGCGGCGGGGACCCGCACTTCGTCGAAGATCACTTGCCGGGTCGGTTGGGCGTTCCAGCCCATCTTCTTCTCGTTGGCTCCGAAGGACAGTCCCGGCGTGTCCTTCTCCACCACGAAAGTGGAGATCCCCTTGGCGCCCGGCTCCCCGGTGCGGGCCATGACGACGTACACGTCGGAGCTGCCGCTGCCGGAGATGAACTGCTTCACCCCGGTGAGCACGTAGTCGTCCCCGTCCCGGACCGCCCTGGTCTGCAGTGCTGCCGCGTCCGAACCGGCACCCGGCTCGGTGAGGCAGTAGCTGGCGAGCCGGCGCATCGAGCACAGGTCCGGCAGCCAGCGGCTGCGCTGGGCGTCGGTGCCGAACCGGTCGATCATGCCGGCGCACATGTTGTGGATGGAGATGTAGGCGGCGATGGAGGGGTCGCCGCTGGCGAGGGCTTCGAAGACGAGCACCGAGTCGAACCGGCTCAGGCCGCTGCCGCCGACGGACTCGTCGACGTAGATGCCGCCCATGCCGAGTTCCCCGGCTTCCCGGATCACCTCGACCGGGAAGTGCTTGTCCTGGTCCCACTCGATCGCGTGAGGGGCCAGCCGCTCCGCCGCGAACTGGCGCGCGGTTCGTTGGATCTCCTGCTGGTCCTCGGTCAGGCCGAACGGCGAAACCGGCGTCGCTGCAACCGACACTGCTACTCCTCCCGGGACCGCGAGGGCCGGTGAAGCAGGCGGAGGTGCTGCTCCACCGGCTCGCGGCGCGGATCAGTGCATGGTGGGGATGGTGAAGCTGGCGCCTTCCTTGAGTCCGGACGGCCAGCGCGAGGTCACCGTCTTCGTCTTGGTGTAGAAGCGGATCGAGTCCGGGCCGTGCTGGTTGAGGTCGCCGAAGCCGGACCGCTTCCAGCCGCCGAAGGTGTGGTAGGCGATCGGCACCGGGATCGGCACGTTGACGCCGACCATCCCGGTGTTCACGCGGGAGACGAAGTCGCGGGCCGCGTCTCCGTCCCGGGTGAAGATGGCCACCCCGTTGCCGTACTGGTGTTCGCTGGGCAGCCGGAGGGCTTCTTCGTAGTCGGCGGCCCGCACGATCGACAGCACCGGGCCGAAGATCTCCTCCTGGTAGATCCGCATCTGCGGGGTGACCCGGTCGAACAGCGACGGGCCCAGGAAGAAGCCGTTCTCGTGGCCGGCCAGCTGGAAGTCCCGGCCGTCGACGACGAGTTCGGCGCCTTCCGCCACCCCGGTTTCGATCAGGTCGCGGACCCGTTGCTTGGCCTGCGCGGTGACCAGCGGGCCGAAGTCCGCGGATTCGTCGAAGCTGGTGCCGACCTTGAGCTTACCGATGCGCTCGACGAGCTTCTCCCGCAGGGCCTCGGCGGTCTGCTCGCCCACCGGGACGCCGACGGAGATCGCCATGCACCGCTCACCGGCCGAGCCGTAGCCGGCCCCGACGAGCGCGTCCGCCGCCTGGTCCATGTCGGCGTCCGGCATGACGATCAGGTGGTTCTTGGCGCCGCCGAAGCACTGCACGCGCTTGCCGTGCGCGGCCGCGGTGGCGTAGATGTACTCGGCGATGTCGGAGGAGCCGACGAATCCGACGGCTTCCACGCGCGAGTCGGTGAGGATCGCGTCCACCGCGGTCTTGTCGCCGTTGACGACGTTGAACACCCCCGGCGGCAGTCCCGCCTCGATGAACAGCTCGGCCAAGCGCAGCGGCACCGAGGGGTCCCGCTCGGAAGGCTTGAGCACGAAGGCGTTGCCGCAGGCGATGGCCGGGGCGGCCTTCCACAGCGGGATCATCGCCGGGAAGTTGAACGGCGTGATGCCGGCGACCACTCCCAGCGGCTGGCGCATGGAGTAGACGTCGATGCCGGTGCCGACGCTTTCGCTGTACTCGCCTTTGAGCAGGTGCGGCACACCGACCGCGAATTCGACCACTTCCAGGCCGCGCTGGATGTCGCCCTTGGCGTCGGCGACGGTCTTGCCGTGCTCCGAGGACAGCAGCCGGGCCAGCTCGTCCTTCTCCTCGTTGACCAGCTGCAGGAAGCGCATCAGCACACGGGCTCGCTTCTGCGGGTTCTGCGCCGCCCACGCCGGCTGGGCCTCGGCTGCGTTGGCCACGGCAGCGGCGACTTCTTCGGCCGAGGCCAGCGGCACCCTGGCCTGCACCTGCCCGGTGTTGGGGTCGAAGACGTCGCCGAAGGAACCGGAGGTCCCCGCAACTCGTTTGCCGCCGATGAAGTGCTCCAGCTCGTTGGTCATATAGCACCCTCCGCCGCCCGGACCCGGTTTGCTCGGAATTCAGATACTTGGTAGTCCAATCTTTCTCAGACAACGGCGGTTTGCAAAAGGGTGATGTGCGTCACTGACCCTGTCGGGGTGTCACCGACCGGCGCAAACCCGGGCCATCCCCGCCGCGCCCCCGACCACAACCAACCCTTCGGAGTAATCCGCGGTGGCCCCGCCACGGATTCGCGGAATCCCCGGATGCACCCCGGCCAGATCATGTTGACTGGCCGGATGGACATCCAACTCCACCCGTTCGACTTGGCCGTCGAAGCAACCCGGTGCCAAGAGCTGGCCAGAACGGCGATGAGCGCGGCTGGGCAACCCGGCGGCGCGCTCATCGGCAACCGCTTCCCCGAGATCGCCGAAATGGACGGGAACCTCGCCCTCGGCGCCTACTACCGGGGCGACCTCGCCGGAATGCTGCTCGGCCAACCGGTGCGCAACGACCGGTGGTTCTGCAACCAAGTCGCCCTCGCCCTGGACATGTGCGAGAACCTGCACTGGCTGGACGACGCGTTCAAGATCTCCGAGCTCCACGTGCACCCGGACGTGCAGAGCTGCGGCGTGGGCACGGCACTGCTCGCCGAAGCCGACCGGATGATCACCCACTCCCGCACCGTGCTCGTCACGAACGCCACCGGCAACCACCGGACCAAGGAGTTCTACCGGCGACGCGGATTCCGCACCATCACCGGCCCATTCCAATGGATGAACCTGTTCCAGCGGGTGCTCGTCCTCGGCCGGATGACGCCGCGCTGACCGAGGCCAGCGGGACTACTCTGCAAACGTGACGCCGGAGTCACGAGACGTCTGGGCCATGGCCGACCTGGCCACCCCGTTCGCCGTTCGAACCGCAGCGACGCTGCGCGTGCCCGACATAGTCCGGGACGGCCCGGTCCCCCTGGACGAGATCGCCCGGAGGTGCGGCGCGCAACCCGACCCGTTGGGCAGAGTGCTGCGCTTCCTGGTCCACCACGGGGTGTTCACCGAGCCGGAACCCAACGTCTTCGGCCCGAACAAGGCGTCCAACGCCCTGCTCAGCGACCTGCCCGGTGGCCCCCACGCCTGGCTGGACCTCGACGGCGCGGTGGGCCGAGCCGACCTCGCCTTCGTGGAACTCATCGAACAAGTCCGCGGCCACCACCCCGCGTACCCGGCCGCGTTCGGCCGCTCCTTCTGGGAAGACCTCGCGCACAGCCCCCAACTGGCCGAATCCTTCGACTCCCTGATGGAGACCAAGACCCACGGCATCGCCTCGCTGATCGCGACCGCGCACGACTGGAACCGGTACGACCGGGTCGCCGACATCGGCGGCGGCAACGGAGCGGTGCTCGCGGAAATCCTCAAAGCCCACCCGAACCTGCGGGGAGTGCTGGTGGACCTGGCCGGCCCCGCCCGCAACGCGCCCCAGCACCTGCAGGAAGAAGGGGTGCGGGACCGCGCCGAAGTGGTCACCGCGAACCTGTTCGAGCCGTTCCCGGTGCACGCCGACGCGGCGATCCTGTGCGACGTGCTCGGCGACTGGGAGGACGCGGACGCCACCCGGCTCCTCAGCCACTGCGCCGAGGCCGTGTCCCCCGACGGGCGCGTGCTGGTCATCGAAATGCTGCCGGAAGCCGGGCAGATGGCCGTGTTCACCGAAATGGACCTCCGCATGATGGTCTACGTGGGAGGCCGCATGCGCGACTTGGACCAGCTCGAGCAGATCGTCGAAGCCGCCGGCCTGGCAGCCGTCGACGTCACTCCGATGGACAACGGCTACACCATCGTCGAGTGCGAGCGCTCCTCCTGACGCCGCAGCTCCCGCTCGACCTCCGCACCCACCTCGTCGGGCAGATCCGCCAGCGCCATCCGCACCCGATCGGCCAAGCCCCCTTGCTTCCTCCGGTAGAAGGCGAACACCTCGGCCACCGTCACCCCGTGCTCGGGCCGGGACAGCACCTCCACCGGGTCCCCGGCCGTGACCACGCCCGGCCGCTCGACCGCCAGGTACGCGCCGGTCCTGCCGTGCTCGGTGAAGAGCTTGACCAGGCGCTGCTCCCCCCAGAAACCGGCGAAGACCCGGCAGGGCGTGCGCGGGCTGGTGACCCGCAGCACCGCGGTGCCGACCCGCCAGCGCTCACCGACCACCGCGTCGCTGCAGGCGCACCCGGTCAGCGTCAAGTTCTCCCCGGCGTTGCCGGGAACGAGCTCCCGGCCGAGCACCCGCGCCCAGTGGGCCAACTCCTCGCTGTCGAAGGCGTAAGCCGCCTGGTACCAGGCACCGTGGTGCTTGGTGTCGCAGACCGCGTCACCGTGAACTCCGGTGGTGTCGAAGCGCACCCCACCGGGGACCGGACGTTTGTCGATTCCGCTGCGCCCCACCCGTCCAGTCCACGGATCGGTCCGCACCACCGCGGTGTTCACTGACTCCACGTAACCCACGCGGGACAATCTACGGGGCCGGTCTCGATCTCCCCAAGCGACGTTCCCGCGCTCACAACGCGTCCGACGCGCTCGGCGACAGCCGGTCGCGAGCTCCCGCCATCGCCTCGCGAGCTTCCGCCATCAGCTGCTGCACCAGCTGCGCGGCCGGCATCGGGCGGGCTTGCGAGTAGGTCTGCCCGGCCCACATCGACATCCGCTCCGGGTCACCGGCCTTGGCCGCAGCACCGCGGATCGGCTTGGTCAGGTTGTTCAGCTGCGGGTAAGCCGCCGGCGCCACTGGGCCGTGCTCGGTCATGAACTCGTTGACCAATCCCCGAGCCGGTCGACCGCTGAAGGCACGGGTGAGCTCGGTCCACCTGGCCCCGGCGGCGATCTGCGCCCGGTGCTCCGACGAGGTCCCGGCCTCCGCGCACACCAGGAAAGCCGTGCCCAACTGGGCCGCCACCGCGCCAGCGGTCAGCACCGCGGCCACATCGGCCCCGTGCACCAATCCGCCAGCGGCGATGACCGGAAGGTCCACTTCGGCTTTCACCAGGCGCAGCGCGGCCAGCAGACCGTAGAGCGGGCCGCCGCCCGGCGACCGGCCGTCGTCTTCGAACACCGCGCGGTGCCCACCGGCCTCCATCCCCTGCACGCAAACCGCGTCCGCACCGACCGCCGCGGCCTGCGCTGCTTCTTCCGGGGTCGTCACGGTGACCACGACCTCGGAACCCACCTCGTGCAGTCGCTCCACAACGGACTCCTCCGGGAGCCCGAAGGTGAAGGAGACCACCGGGATCCGCTGGTGGACGACCAACTCCACCTTGGCCTGGTACTGGTCGTCGTCCCAGGAGGGCGCCCCGGCCCGCACCCCGTACCGGGCGGCTTCCGCTCCCATCCTGGCGCAGTAGTCGTCCAGGTCGATCGCATGCCGGATGCCGGGCACGAACAGATTCACCCCGAACGGTTCGGAAGTGCTCTCCCGCACCGCGGAAACCTGTTCGGCGAGCGCCTTTTCGGTGAGGTAACCGCCCGCGAGGAACCCCAGACCGCCTGCCGAACTGACCGCAGCGGCCAACTCGGGCGTGGAAATCCCTCCGGCCATCGGCGCGGAGATCAACGGGAACTGTCGCTTCGCGATCATGCTCCGACCGTATCGGCAACGACGGCCCGCAAGGGCACCGAGTCGAGGCTTCCACCTTCCGGTTGTGCTGCCCACCACACGACTTTTCCCGCCGCCCGACCACCGGCTCGGGCATAACGGAAGTGGGGACGAATCACGGAGAGAGGTGGGAATGCTGCGCACAGGAATCCGAGAGGACCGGTTCACCAGAACGGCGGTCGGCGAGGACGCCGCGGAGATCAGCGACCTGCTGGGTCAGGCCTATCAGGACGAACCGCGCATGGTGGCCCTGCTGCCCGACCCCGAGCACCGGCGCACCAAACTGAGCGAATTGTTCTCCCTGCTCTTGGACCAGGACAGCCGGCACCGGGAGAGCGAGCTCTCGGTGCGCGGCGGGCGGATCGAAGCGGTGGCGGTGTGGGACCGCCCCACCGGAGTCCCGGACCGGCTCGGCTACCGCCTGGTCCAGCTGCCGGCCCTGCTGTCGGTCTTCCGCTGGCGGATCCCGGAAACCATGCGCGCCCTGGAGACGCTCAACACCGAGACCGGTCACCGCCCGGACGAACCGCACTGGCGGCTGTTCGCCCTCGGCACCACCCCATCGGCGCGCGGCCGAGGACTCGCCGGAGAACTGCTGGAGAGGGGGTTGTCCCGAGCTGATGCGCAGGACGTTCCCGTCTACACCGAAGCGGCCACCCACGCCGCGGTGGCCAGCTTCCAGCGCCGCGGCTTCCGAATCATCCAGGAGTACACCGTGCCGAGCGGGCTGACCGTGTTCGGTTTGTGGCGCGATCCGGCCTGACCGGCGACCACCGGGGAACAGCAAGAAGGGCGGGAACCCGCTTCCGGGTTCCCGCCCGCTCGCACCAGTGCGATCTTCCGACACCCCGCCACAGGGCCGCTGGTGCGCCTAGGTGCTCAGTGCGACCTCCCCCTCTCGGGACCGCACCGAACACAGCCTCAGAACTGAGCAGCCTCCGTGGAGCCGGCCAGCGCGGTGGTGGAGGACTCCGGGTTCACCGCGGTGCTGATCAGGTCGAAGTAACCGGTGCCCGCCTCGCGCTGGTGACGGGTGGCGGTGTAGCCGTCCTTCTCCGCGGCGAACTCCCGCTCCTGCAGGTCCACGTAGGAGGTCATGCCGTCGGCGGCGTAGCCCTTGGCCAGGTCGAACATGCTGTAGTTCAGCGCGTGGAAGCCGGCCAGGGTGATGAACTGGAACTTGTAGCCCATGTGGCCCAGTTCGCGCTGGAACTTGGCGATGGTGGCGTCGTCCAGGTTCTTCTTCCAGTTGAACGACGGCGAGCAGTTGTAGGCCAGCATCTGGTCCGGGTACTCGGCCTTGACCGCCTCGGCGAACTTCCGCGCCAGTTCCAGGTCCGGGGTGGAGGTCTCCATCCAGATCAGGTCGGCGTACGGGGCGTAGGCCAGCGCACGGGTGATGCAGGGCTCCAGGCCGTTGCGGACCTTGAAGAAGCCCTCGGAGGTGCGCTCACCGGTCAGGTACTGGCGGTCGCGCTCGTCGACGTCGCTGGTCAGCAGGGTGGCAGCCTGCGCGTCGGTACGGGCGATGACCAGGGTGGGCACACCGGCGACGTCGGCGGCGAGCCGGGCCGCGTTGAGGGTCTTGATGTGCTGGCTGGTCGGGACGAGCACCTTGCCGCCCAGGTGGCCGCACTTCTTCTCGGAGGCGAGCTGGTCCTCCCAGTGAACACCGGCAGCACCCGCGGCGATCATGCCCTTCATCAGCTCGTAGGCGTTGAGCACGCCACCGAAGCCGGCCTCGGCGTCGGCGACGATCGGCGCCAGCCAGTGCACCGGCTCGGTCGAGGTCTCCTCGGCCTCCGGGTCGAGCGCCTCGGACCAGGTGATCTGGTCGGCCCGCTTGAGGGCGTTGTTGATCCGGCGGACGACGTTCGGAACGGAGTTGGCCGGGTACAGGCTCTGGTCCGGGTAGGTCTCGCCAGCCAGGTTGGCATCCGCAGCGACCTGCCAACCGGACAGGTAGATCGCCTTCAGGCCGGCGCGGACCTGCTGGACGGCCTGGTTACCGGTCAGCGCACCGAGAGCGTTGATGTAGTCGGTCTCGTGCAGCAGCTTCCACAGCCGTTCAGCACCCTGCCGAGCGAGGGTGTACTCCTCCTGGACCGAACCGCGGAGCCGGATGACGTCGTCAGCCGAGTAGGTGCGCTCGATGCCCTTCCAGCGCGGGTTGGTCTCCCAGTCCCGCCGCAGTTCCTCAACTGCCTTCTGCGCCTGCTCGCGGATGCTCATGGCGTTCACCTTTCACGGATTGCTCGCGCCTGTTGTTTCTCAGTCTTGACCACGCATCCGCGAAAGAGGAGAACTTTTCCATGTTAATTTTCGAGATTTTTCTGCTATCATCAATCTCATGTCAGAGTTAGTCGGCGAAGAAGACCACAGTTTTTCGACGGAACACGACCTCCTGGTCTTCGGGCAACGCCTGCGCCACCTGCGCAGGGCAGCCGGCCTCACCCTCTCCGAACTGGGAGAAAAGGTTGGCCGCGCACCCTCCCAGCTGTCCCTGCTGGAGAACGGGCACCGGGAGCCAAAGCTCTCGCTGCTGCGGGCGCTAGCCGACGCCCTGGGCACCTCCGTTGACGAACTGCTGTCGAAGAAGGCGCCGAACCGGCGCGCCGAACTGGAGATCGCGGTCGAGCGGGCCCAGAAGGACCCGCTGTACCAGCAGCTCGGTGTTCCCCCGCTGAAGGTGAGCAAGCGCATCCCCACCGAAGCCCTGGAGCACGTGCTGGCGCTGTACGAGGAGCTCAAGCGGCGCGAGACCAAGCAGGTGGCCACCCCGGAAGAAGCCCGGAAGGCCAACGCCGATCTGCGCCGCATGATGCGCGAGCACGGCAACTACTTCCCGGAGATCGAAAAGGTCGCCACCGATCTCCTGGAGCGGGTCGGGTACCACGGCGGCGCGCTGTCCGAAGGCCTCATCCACTCGCTCGTGCACCACATGGGCTACCGGATCCGGTTCGTCACCGACCTGCCCCGCTCGGTCCGGTCGGTCACCGACCTGAAGAACCGCCGGATCTTCCTGCGGCGGGAATCGCTGGGCATGCACAGCCCGCGCACGATCCTGCTGCAGACGCTCGGGCACCTCACGCTCGGTCACCGCCAACCCAGGGACTTCGCCGACTTCCTGCGCCAGCGGGTGGAGGCGAACTACTTCGCCGCCGCGGTGCTGGTGCCGGAGAAGACCGCGGTCCCCTTCCTGCAGGAGGCGAAGGCCGAGCGGGACCTGGCGGTGGAAGACCTGCGGGACGTCTTCTCGGTCTCGTACGAGATGGCCGCGCACCGGTTCACCAACCTGGCCACCCGGCACCTGGACCTGGTCTGCCACTTCGTCCGCAACGACGAAACCGGCATCATCCACAAGGCCTACGAGAACGACGGGCTGCTCTTCCCCAGCGACCCGACCGGGGCGATCGAAGGGCAGCGGATGTGCCGGTACTGGGCCGGGCGGCAAGTCTTCGCCTCCCCCGACCGCTACTCGACCTACTACCAGTACACCGACAAACCAGGGGCCACCCACTGGTGCGTGGCCCACGTCGACCCCAGCCGCGGCCGCGACTTCGCCATCACCCTCGGCGTTCCCTACAACGAATCCCGCTGGTTCCGCGGCCGGGACACGACCAACCACGCCAAGTCCCGCTGCCCGCACGGCGAGTGCTGCCAACGTCCGCCAGCGGACCTGGCCAGCCGCTGGGAAGGAATGGTCTGGCCGTCGGCCCGGGCCCACTCGCACGTGCTCGCCGCCCTGCCCTCGGACACCTTCCCCGGGGTGGACGAGGCGGACGTCTACGCGTTCGTCGAAGCCCACCAGGACTGAACGGACGCACGTCCCACCCGTTCCGTCCGCAAAGGACACCGAAGGCCAGTGCAGAGCTGCCACGGGGCGCCGAGCTGGGAGGACCAGCGACGGCGCCCCGAGGCAGGGCTCGGGCTACTTCTTCCCCTTGCCGCCCTTCTCGTCCTTGCCACCGGCGTCGGTGGACAGCGCGGCCACGAAGGCTTCCTGCGGAACCTCGACCCGACCGATGGTCTTCATCCGCTTCTTGCCTTCCTTCTGCTTCTCCAGCAGCTTCCGCTTGCGGCTGATGTCACCGCCGTAGCACTTGGAGAGCACGTCCTTGCGCAGTGCGCGAATGGTTTCCCGAGCGATCACCCGGGAACCGATGGCTGCCTGGATCGGCACCTCGAACTGCTGCCGCGGAATCAGTTCCTTCAACTTGCTGGCCATCTTGGTGCCGTAGGCGTACGCGGAATCGCGGTGCACGATCGCGCTGAAGGCGTCCACCGGCTCGCCCTGCAGCAGGATGTCCACCTTCACCAAGTTGGAGGCCTGGGTGCCGGACTCCTCGTAGTCCATCGACGCGTAGCCGCGAGTGCGCGACTTCAACTGGTCGAAGAAGTCGAAGACGATTTCGGCGAGCGGCAGCGTGTAGCGCAGCTCCACCCGGGTCTCCGAGAGGTAGTCCATCCCGTTGAGGTTGCCGCGGCGCGACTGGCAGAGCTCCATGATGGCCCCGACGAACTCCGACGGGGCGATGATCGTGCACTTCGCCACCGGCTCGTGCACCTCGCGGATCTTGCCCTCGGGCCAGTCGGAGGGGTTGGTGACCTCCACTTCCGTGCCGTCGTCCATCAACACCTGGTAGACGACGTTGGGCGCGGTGGAGATCAGGTTCAGCCCGAACTCGCGTTCCAGCCGAGCCCGGGTGATCTCCAAGTGCAGCAGCCCGAGGAACCCGCAGCGGAAACCGAAGCCGAGCGCACCCGAGGTCTCCGGCTGGTAGGTCAGCGCGGCGTCGTTGAGCTGGAGCTTGTCCAGCGCCTCCCGCAGCAGCGGGTAGTCGCTGCCCTCCACCGGGTACAGCCCCGAGTAGACCATGGGCTTCGGTTCCCGGTAGCCGCTCAGCGGCTCTTCCGCACCGTTGCGCTCGGCGGTCACGGTGTCCCCGACCTTGGACTGCCGGACGTCCTTCACGCCGGTGATCAGGTAGCCGACTTCACCGACGCCCAACCCTTCGCACGGCTTGGGTTCCGGGGAGATGACCCCCACCTCGAGCAGCTCGTGGGTGGCGCCGGTGGACATCATCCGAATCCGCTGCCGAGGGGTGATCTTCCCGTCCACCACTCGGATGTAGGTGACCACGCCGCGGTAGGTGTCGTAGACCGAGTCGAAGATCATCGCCCGCGGCGGGGCGTCAGACCTGCCCTCCGGCTGCGGCACCTGCCGCACCACCTCGTCGAGGACGGCCGGCACGCCCTCGCCCGTCTTCGCCGAGACGCGCAGCACCTCCTCCGGCTCGCAGCCGATGATGTGCGCGAGCTCGGCCGCGTACCGGTCGGGCTCGGCGGCCGGCAGGTCGATCTTGTTGAGCACCGGGATGATCTGCAGGTCGTGCTCCATGGCCAGGTACAGGTTCGCCAAGGTCTGCGCCTCGATGCCCTGGGCCGCATCGACCAGCAGGATGGCTCCCTCGCACGCGGCGAGCGACCGGCTGACCTCGTAGGTGAAGTCGACGTGCCCTGGCGTGTCGATCATGTGCAGCACGTAGTCGGTGCCGTCGACGGTCCAGGGCATCCGGACGTTCTGCGCCTTGATGGTGATGCCGCGTTCCCGCTCGATGTCCATCCGGTCGAGGTACTGGGCTCGGTACGCGCGCTCATCCAGCACCCCGGTCAGTTGCAGCATCCGGTCGGCCAGGGTGGACTTGCCGTGGTCGATGTGCGCGATGATGCAGAAGTTCCGGATCCGCTCCGGGGCGGTGAACGTCGTGTCGGCGTAACTGCTCACTCAGTGTCCTCGCGGATATCGGCTGATACGGGGGTGTTCACCCCATGGTCCCACGCCACTCCGGGTGTCCGGCGCCCAACTCCGGGTTACCTCCGTTGTACCGGGCCGGGCAGCGGCGTTGAGCTGGGGGTGCGCAGCTGACCAGCTGTTCTGCCCGGTGCCCGGCGCACCGCACCCGGTAGCCGGTGGCGCGGAGCCGCTCCGGCCGGTGAGGCCGCCCGGGCCGGGCAGCTCAGTCGCCGGGCTGGTGGTGGCGGACGTCCACGCGCAGCGGGTGATCGGCGGGAACCTCCACCAGGACGATCCGCATCCCGTCCGGGTCGGCGATCCAGGCCTCGTCCAGCCCCCACGGTTGGCGGGCCGGCTCGGCCAGCACGGTGACTCCGAGGTCCCGCAGCCGGGTGAACTCGCGTTGCAGATCCCGCACTTGCAGCCACAGCACCTGGTCGGGGCTGGGTCCGGTCTCCCCTTCACCGGAGAGCTCCAAATAGCCCTGGCCGAGGAAGAAGACGGTGCCGCCGGGGAACTCCCGGGCGATGGCCAGGCCCAGCACGTCCCGGTAGAAGCGCAGGGACCGCTCCCGGTGCCGCGGCCGCAGGATCAGACGGCTGCTGAGGATCTCCATGCCCCCGTTTCTACCCGCTGCTCGTGCGCGGCGGGGTGAGCGCAACGCCGGCCGGCGCGGGGGCACCGGAGACCGTCAGTCGCGCGCGAGCCGGGCCAGGCGGCGCGGGGTGGGCCAGCGGACCTGGTAGGCCCAGCCCAGTTTCTCCAGCAGCCAGATCACCCGAGCGGAGATGTCGAGCTGTCCGCGCCGAACACCGTGCCGCGCGCAGGTCGGATCGGCGTGGTGGGAGTTGTGCCAGGACTCCCCGAACGAGAGGAGCGCCAGCGGCCAGAAGTTCGCCGAGCGGTCGCGAGCTCGGAAGGGGCGGCTGCCGACCATGTGGCAGATCGAGTTGACCGACCAGGTCACGTGGTGCAGCATCCCGACCCGCACCAGTCCCGCCCAGAACAGCCCGGTGACAGCTCCCTGCCAGGACCAGGTGAGCAGGCCGCCCAGCAGGGCTGGTAGCAGCAGCGTGGCCGCGGTCCACAGCGGGAACAGCCGGTCCACCGCGGTGATCAGTCGATCGGCGAGGAGGTCCGGGGCGAAACGCCGGCTGTTGGTCATGTCCCGGCTGAACAACCACCCCATGTGGGCGTGCCAGAAGCCCCGCACCAGCGCGATCGCGTTCGTGCCGTACAGCCACGGCGAGTGCGGGTCGCCTTCCTTGTCCGCGTAGGCGTGGTGGCGCCGGTGGTCGGACACCCACCGGATCACCGGTCCTTGCATCGCGAGGCTGCCGGCCACCGCGAGCAGCACGCGCAGCGGTGTTCTGGCCTTGAACGACCCGTGGGTGAAGTAGCGGTGGTAGCCGACCGAGATCCCCAGTCCGCTGATGCAGTAGAACACCACGCCCAACGCGATGTCCGTCCAGCCGAGCCCCCACCCCCAGGCGAACGGCACGGCGCACAGCAGCGCCAGCATCGGCGCGGTGATGAAAACAGCTACCAGAACGACTTCGCGACGTGGACGTTTGCCGGCGAGAACCGGCTGAGCTGGTGTCTTGCCCGAAGTGCTGGTCATACCAGTCTCCCCCCAGATTCGTTCCGAATCCCAGCGTCGGGCGAACACCGCGGGCGCGCAACAACTCAGACGCTGGCCGCGAACTTCCAGCCCAGGCTGATCAACATCCCCACCACGACGGTCAGGAACACCCGCCGGATGAACCCGGAGCCGCGGCTGGTGGCCACCGCCGTCCCCAGCACGCTCCCCGACATGTTGGCCACCGCCATGACCAGTCCCAACCCCCACAGGACTTTGCCGGCGGGCACGAAGAACAGCAGTGCTCCGAGGTTGGTGGCGGCGTTGACCACCTTCGCGGTGGCCGAGGCGTTCACGAACGCCAGTCCACCCAGGCCGACCAGCAGGAAGACCAGGAAGGAGCCGGTTCCCGGGCCGGCGATGCCGTCCCAGAACCCGATCAGCGCACCACCGGCCAGCAGCACCGCGAGCTGCGCAGCACCGCTGAACCGCGGCCGCGGTCGCACACCCAGCTGCGGCCGGCGCCAGGTGTAGACCCCCACCGCGGCGATCGCGACCAGGACGACCGCGTTGAGCGCTTCCGAGGGCAGCGCGTCGGCGAACACCGCCCCTCCCACGGATCCGAGCAGCGCCAGGAAGGCCATCGGCAGCGTGCTCCGCCAGTCGATGGCGCCGCGGCGCGCGTAGGCGGCGGAGGCCGCGGTGGTGCCCGCGATCGAAGCGAGCTTGTTGGTGGCCAGCGAGCAGATCGCTCCTCCCCCTGGCATGATCAGCAGCAGCGCCGGCAGCTGGAGCAAACCGCCACCTCCGACGATCGCGTCGATCGTGCCGGCGGCGAACGCGGCCGCGCACAACAGCAGCAGGCCGCCCAGCGACACATCGGCGAAACCGGGCCAGTCCAACGGCTCGAGCACGGGCTGGGACCTTACGGCGGGAAGCTCCTCGGGGAGGGCGAATGTGAGCGGGTTCGCTCCCCGGCCCGTCTCCGCAGCTGGCGACCACCCGCTGTTAACATGTTTCCTCGCGCCGTGCGGCATTCCGCAGGGGAGGAAGACTGCGCTGCACGCGCAGTGCCACGAAAGTGCGGCGCGATCCGTTCCGACGACGAAGAGAGGCGTGGGCAGTGGCCAACATCAAGTCCCAGATCAAGCGCATCAGGACCAACGAGCGGAACCGGTTGCGCAACAAGGCGGTCAAGTCTTCGGTGAAGACCGCTATCCGCAAGGTGCGCGAAGCCGCTGCCGCCGGTGACAAGGACAAGGCCATCGAGCTGCAGCGCGCTGCCGCCCGCGCGCTGGACAAGGCCGCCAGCAAGGGCGTGATCCACAAGAACCAGGCGGCCAACAAGAAGTCGGCGCTCGCCAAGCTGGTCAACAACCTCTGATCGCCGTCCTGAACTGCGAAACCCCTTCCACGGCCTGGCCGGGAAGGGGTTTTTGCCGCTCCGGGGCTCCTCCTACGGACGTGCGCGGCGCAGCCGGGCGAGTTCGACGACAGCCCGTTCCAGGGCGAAGCCCGCGTCCGCTGCCTGTCCTTTGACGGCGGCGTTGACCTCGGCCACGACTTGCAGCGCCGTGGCGATGCTGCTGCTGTTCCAGCCGCGGGACTGGGAGAGCGCTTTCTTCACCTTCCAGGCCGGCATGCCCAGCTCGCCGGCCAGCCCGAAGGGGTCGTTGCGGCCGGCTGCGGAGACCCGGCCGATCGTGCGCACCGCATCCGCCAGCGCGTCCGCGATCAGCACGTGCGGCACCCCGAGCTGCATCGCCCAGCGCAGCGCTTCCAGCGCCCCGGCACGGTCACCGGTCACTGCCTTCTCCGCGACCGCGAAGCCGGTGACTTCAGCTCGGCCGCGGTGGTAGCGGCGAACAGCTGTTTCGTCGATCCGCCCGCCGGTGTCCGCCACGAGCTGGCTGGCTGCGGAGGAGAGCTCTCGGAGGTCGGTGCCGACCGCTTCGATCAGCGCCGCCACCCCGCCGGCGTCGATCTTCCCCCCGGCCCGCTTCACTTCGTCGCGGACGAAGGCTTCCCGCTCCGCCGGCTTGGTGATCTTGCGGCATTCGGTCACGCGGGCGCCGATTTTGCGCAACGCGTTCGGCAATTCCTTGGCGTGCTTTCCGCGACCGCCGCCGCTGTGCGCGATCACCAGAACGACACCGTCCGCTGGGTTCCGGGCGTGCCCCAGGAGCGCTTCGGCGATGTCCTTGCCCGCTTCTTGGGCGGCGTCCACCACGACCACCCGGCTGTCGGAGAACAGCGAAGGGCTGAGCAATTCGTCGAGTTCGGGCGCCGTGAGTTCACTCACGCGAACTCGGCGGTACTCCGTGTTGGGATCTGCTGCTCGCGCAGCATTGACCGCAGCGCGAACTCCGCGCTCTACCAGCAGTTCTTCTTCACCCAGCACGAGGTGCAACGGCTCGGCGACCACCGAGGGAGAACTCATAGCAGCATAGTCGCACGCGTCACTGTCGTCTCGGCATCTGGATTGCCAGCTAGCCACATCCCGAACGAGGGGCTAGCGTGGCGGCCACAATTGAATAGCTCATCCAGAGGGGCAGAGGGACCGGCCCAGTGAAGCCCCGGCAACCGTCGTCGACAAATTCGTGATTCTTCCCGCGAGGCCGTCGACGAAAAAGGTGCCAATTCCGACCCACTACGGGACAGATGAGGAAGGGACCTCGCGATGACTATCGCTGCGCGAACTCAGGCCGCCAACAGCAAAGGTCTGGACCTCGGTCCGGCTGTTGAGCTGGTGTCCAAGGAAGAGGGGCACCGCCAGCCACTCGCTCCGGAATTCGTCTCCATGGAGGACTTCTCCCCGCTGGAGGTCGCCTACGACTTCGGCCGAGTGCGCCGCGAGGACATCGAATCTGGGCCACGTTCCATCTGGCGCTACAAGAAACTGCTCCCCGTTCCTTCCAATGTGGAGGAATACCCGAACACCGAACCGGGGTGTACCAGGCTGGTCCGCGCGGACAACCTCGCCAAAGCGCTGGGGGTCAAGCGGATCTGGATCAAGGACGACACCGGCAACCCGACCCACTCCTTCAAGGACCGGGTGGTCGCGGTAGCGCTCGCCGCCGCCCGGGAGTTCGGCTTCAAGGTGCTGGCCTGCCCGTCCACCGGCAACCTCGCCAACGCGGTGGCCGCCGCAGCGGCTCGCGCCGGCTGGGACTCGGTGGTGCTGGTGCCGAAGACCCTCGAGCGGGCCAAGATCCTGATGAGCGCGGTCTACGACGGCTCGCTGCTGGCGGTCGACGGCAACTACGACGACGTCAACCGGCTTGCCACCGAGCTGGCCGCCGAGCACTCCGACTGGGCGTTCGTCAACGTCAACGTCCGCCCCTACTACTCCGAGGGCTCCAAGACCCTGGCTTTCGAGGTCGCAGAACAGCTCGGCTGGCGCATCCCCGAGCAGATCGTCGTGCCGATCGCTTCCGGCTCCCAGCTGACCAAGGTCTACAAAGGATTCAACGAACTCGGTCAGGTCGGCTTGGTCGAGCCGAGCCCGGTTCGGATCTTCGGCGCCCAGGCCTCCGGCTGCGCCCCGGTTTCCACGGCGTTCAAGAACGGCCACGACGTCGTCCAGCCGGTGCGTCCGGACACGATCGCCCGCTCGCTGGCCATCGGCGCTCCCGCTGACGGCCCCTACGTGCTGGACGTCGTCCGCAAGACCAACGGGGCGATCGAGGACGTCACCGACGAAGAGGTCGTGGAAGGCATCCGGCTGCTCGCCCGCACCGAGGGCATCTTCGCCGAGACCGCGGGCGGCGTGACCGTGGCGACCGCCAAGAAGCTCATCGAGAACGGCAAGATCGACCCGGACGCCGAGACGGTCCTGCTGATCACCGGCGACGGCTTGAAGACCCTGGACGCGGTGCAGGAGAAGGTCGGCCCGAAGGCCACGGTGGCCCCCAGCACCGAAGCCGTCAACGCCGCCCTGGGCCTGGAGTGACGGAGCCGCTGCGCCCTGTCCCGGTGGCCAGTTGTCACCGCGACAGGGCGTAGCGCAAGCCGTGGGGCCCGGGGAGCACGGCGATGTCCCCCCGCTCGTCGGTGCGCAGCACGCGGGTTCCAGCTGCGGTGAGCTCGTTGATGACGTGCGAGCTGGGATGCCCGTAGTCGTTGTCGGCGCCGACGCTGATCACCGCCAGTCGCGGGCGCACGGCCTGCAAGAACCGCGGGGACGTGAACCGGGATCCGTGGTGGGGCACTTTCAGCACTTCGGCGCGCAACTCCGCCCCGGTGGCCAGCAGCTGGCCCTGGCCGCGCAGTTCGATGTCGCCGGTGAGCAGCACCCGCCCCGCCTCGGTGGTGGCCATCACGACGAGGGAAGCGTCGTTGGCGTCCTGCTCGTCCCGACTGGCGGCCAGGGCGCCGCTCGGGCCCAGCACTTCGATGTCCAGACCGGGCCAGCGGGCCCGGTGGCCGGCCGTCAACGTCATCACCGGCACGTGCTGCTGACGCGTGCGCTGCAGCACTTCGTCCAACGCCCATTCGGGCTTCCGGAGCGGACCGATCCCCACCGCTCCCACTGATCGCCCGGCCAGCACCCCGGCGAGCCCTCCGGTGTGGTCGGCGTGCAAGTGGGTGAGGATCACCAGCGGGATCTTGTTCACGCCGAGGCGGCGCAGGCAGTCCGCGGTGGTGTCCGGAGCCGGTCCGGTGTCCACCACCACCGCTTCTCCGGGCACCCCGGTGGACAGCACCAGGCTGTCCCCCTGCCCCACGTCGCAGACCACCACGCTCCAGTCGGTGGCGGGCCAGTGCGGGCGCAGCGTTCGCACCGGCACCAGCACCAGCACGGCCACCACCACGAGAGCCCCCAGGACAGCGCGCAGCCGCTGACTCCGCAGGAAGCCGAGCAGCACGACGCTGGCGGCGGCCAGCAGCAGCCCGCCCAGCAGGCCGGACGGCCAGTTCACGACGGCCCCGGGCACTGCCGCGCTGCGCTCCCCGATGAACAAGACGGCCTCCAGCTCCGGAGCGGTGAGCCAGACCAGAAAATCGGCGAACCGGGGCAGCGCCGTCGCGGTGGCCGTCGCCAGCACCCCGAGCACGGTGGCCGGTGCGACCAGTGGGCTGGCCAGCAGATTCGCCCCGACCGCCACGAGGCTGAGCTCGCCGGAGAAGGACACCACCAGCGGTGCGGTGGCCAGGTGCGCGGCGGCCGGCACCGCGAGGGCCTCGGCCACTCCGGGCGGCACTCCGCGGCGGTTCAGCGCATCCGCCCACCCCGGAACCAGCAGGACGAGTCCCGCGGTGGCCGCGACGGAGAGGGCGAACCCCCACCGGGAAGCCAACTCCGGCCGGACGAGCAGCAACCCGATGACGCTGGTCGCCAGTGCGGGCAGCGCGGACCGCTCCCTCCCCACCGCCAGGGCCAGCAGGGCAACACCGCCCATCACCGCCGCGCGCAGCACGCTCGGTTCCGGTCCGGCGAGGACGACGAAACCGACCAGGCCCGCGGCACCGGCCATTGCGGAGAGCACCGGCCCGGCTCCCACGCCCCGCAGCACGAACAGCACCGCGCCGCAGACGATCGCCAGATTGGCTCCGGAAACCGATGTCAGGTGGGTGAGCCCGGCGTCCAGGAACTGCTGCTGCACTTCCGGCGACAATGCCGTGGTGTCGCCGAACACCAGCCCCGGGAGCAGCCCGGCAGCGGCGGGGCTCAGCACTCGGTCGGCCGCTCGCCGCAGTCCTTCCCGCAGGTCCTCGGCGGCCCGCTGCCACCCCGGTGGTTCGGTGACCTCGCTCGGTGGCCGGAACGCTTGGACCGCCGCCACGGTGAGTTCTCCAGCACGCGGGGGCACAGCTCGGCCGGTCACCGTGAGCTGCTGGCCGGCGATGAGGTGGCGCCACGAGCTGGTGGGGACGAACAGCACGACCTTCCCGCCCACCCGCAGCGGGCTGCCGTCGCGCTGGAGCGTTCGCAGGGTGGCGGTGGCGATCGACCGCTCCTGGGCCCGGTGCGCCCCGTACGCCACGCCCTGCCGCGGCCGGGGTTTCTCCCGCAATTCGACCCGGATCGTCACCTGCTCCTGCTGTTCGGCCGCTTCCCGCAGGGGGTGGTGCTGCACCCAGCAGGCTCGGACGCTCACCGCTCCGGTGGCGGCCCCGGCCAGCACGAGCACCGCCAAGGATCCCCGCAGCCCGCTCCCACTGCCCCAGCACCAGCACGCCAGCGCGGCCAACAGCGCGGCACCCGCAGCCACCACGCCGGAGACCCAACCGCCGTACAGCACCAGCAGAGTTCCGGCCCACACCGCCAGCGCGGCCGGCACCAGCCGCAGGTCCAGCGGTCGAGGCGTTTCCACCGGGCCGGTCATACCTCGATTTCGTCCCGCAGGCGGTCGAGTTTGGCCTCACCGATGCCCTCCACCTCGAGAAGCTGGTCCACATTGGAAAAAGCACCGTGCTCGGCTCGCCACTGCAGGATGCGCTCGGCCGTCACTTCCCCGATGCCCGGCAGCTGCTCGAGCTGCTCAGCGGTCGCCGTGTTCACGTTCAACTTCCCCGTTCCGCCGCCCTCTGGGGACTGCGGCGGCGCCGGGATTCCCACGTGGATCTGCTCCCCGTCCGTCAACCGCCGGGCCAGGTTCAGCGGGGTCAGATCGGTGTCCGGCAGCGGTCCACCGGCGGCGCGCACCGCGTCGGCCACCCGGTCCCCCGGGGCGAGGGTCACCAACCCCGGGCGGGCCACCCGCCCCACCACGCTGACGACCAGTTCCTGGGGCGGACTGCTGGTGGGCGCTGCCGCTGGCGGTGTCAACTGCGGTGGTGCGTCCTCGACCCGCGGGCGCGCACCCCAGACCGAGACCACCACTCCCGCGACGAGAGCTGCTGCCAGCACTACGAACACCAGCACGCCGGCCCAACCGGGATCCACCCGGGCGCCGACCAGCGACCGGGGCAACCAGCGGCTGGCGAACCGCCGGAGCGCGCTCTCGTCCTCCTGCTCGGGGGGGGGAGCGGAATACCCGGGGCTGGTCCGTTCCTCCGCTTCGTCGTTGGCGGCAGCTCGGCCCAGCGCCGCCAACCGCTGTTGCGGGGTGGAATCCGCACCGGTGTCCCGAGCGCGGAAATTCCTGGTGATCGACATGACGCCGACCTTAGGAATCCGGCGGGTCAGGCGAACACCAGCAGAACGCTCCCCTGTGGACAACCACGGCTGCTGTGGAAAACCGCCCAGCGGTTCATTCCGGGACCCGCCAACCTCCGGGCAGCACCACCACACCGACCGCGCCCGGGCCGATGTGCGCCCCGATCACCGCCCCCACTTCGGAGATCTGGCAGCTCACCGAATTCCCCAGTCGCTCCTGGAGTTGGTCCGCCAGCTCCTGCGCCCGGTCAGCGGCCGCCAGGTGGTGGACCGCCACCGCCGCACGACCGGTACCTGCGGATCGAAGCGCCGCCTGCAGCATCCGGTCCATCGCCCGGCTCGTGGTGCGCACCTTCTCCAGGACCTCGATGCGGCCTTCCCGGACGTGCAGCACCGGTTTGATCGCCAGCGCCGTGCCGAGCACCGCCGCAGCGGTTCCGATGCGCCCGCCCCGGCGCAGGTGCTCCAGCGTCTGCACCGAGAAAAGAGTGGTCGTCTGCCCCGCGGTGGCGATCGCGGTGTGCTCGACCTCGTCGAGATCGGCACCACGACGAGCGGCATCGGCCGCGGCCAGCACGGGGAAACCCAGGCCCATCGCCGCTGACCTGGAATCCACCACGCGGATCCGCTGCGGATCCACCTCCCGGGCCGCCAAGCGGGCCGCGTCCCAGGTGGCCGAGAGCTGCCGGGACAAGTGGACCGCGACCACGCCGTCAGCCCCGTCGTCCAGAGCCGCCTGGTACGCCTTCGCCAGTTCTTCCGAGGCCGCACCGGAAGTGGTGACCCGCTGCTTGCGCTCCAGCGCGCGGGTGAGCTCGCGCGGGGTGAAATCGCTCTCCGCGACGGCTCCTGCACCGCCGACGTTCACCTGCAGCGGCACAGTCCGCACCGCGAACTGCTCCGCCCAGCCTTCGGGCAAGTACGCTGTGGAGTCCGTGACGACTGCGATGGGCACGCCGCCACCCTACGACGTGGGCGCACCGCGGATCGACGGCGACGGCCGGTCAACTCTGCACACCAGCGTTGTAGGCGTTCAACACCCACTTGCGCCCGGTGCCGGCCCGGCGGATCAGCACCACCCAGTGGCAGTTGGCGACCCCGCCCAGGCTCGGCCACAGCTCGTGCGGAAGACCAAGCAGCTTCGCGGTCAAACCGATGATCAGCCCGCCGTGGGCGCACAGCAGAGCGGTCCCGCTGTACTGCTGGTCGAGTTCCTCCACCACCTCGACGGCCCGCTCGGAGACCTCCACCCGGGATTCGCCGCCAGGAGGAGCCCACTCCGGGTTCTGCCGCCAGGTGAGCATGGCCCCCGGCCACCCCATCTCCACCTCGGCACCGCTGAGCCCCTGCCACTCGCCGAGGTGCGTTTCCCGCAGCCTCTTGTCGAGCCGCGGCTGGAGACCGGTGATCTCGGTGAGCGCGGCAGCCGTGTCCTGGGCGCGGCGCAGGTCCGAGCAGACCAGGACGTCCGGTGCGTACTCGGCGACCACCGGGGCTGCTTTCCTGGCCTGTTCCTGGCCCGCCTCGGTCAGCTCGGTGTCGAGGTGCCCCTGGATCCGGCCCGCGAGGTTGTAGGAGGTCTCCCCATGGCGCCAGAGCACCAGCCGCTCGAGCGTCACGCCTCGGCGTCCTGTTCGTCGCTCGCCGGCTCGGCCTGGTCCTCGAACGGGATCCGCGGGCAGTCCTTCCAGAGCCGTTCCAGCTGGTAGAAGGCACGCTCCTCGGAGTGCTGGACGTGCACGACCACGTCGACGAAGTCGAGCAGCACCCAGCGACCTTCCCGGGTCCCTTCCCGGCGCACCGGCTTCGCACCGGCGAGCCGCATCTTCTCCTCGACCTGGTCCACGATCGCGTCGACCTGCCGCTCGTTCGGGGCCGAGGCGATCACGAAGCAGTCGGTAATCACCAGCTGCTCGGACACGTCCAGGACGACAACGTCGATCGCCTTCTTGTCGGCCGCGGCCTGTGCCGCCACCAGGGCTAGCTGACGCGAGTTCTCCGTGGCTGCCACGTCGCTCCTTTCGCTGGATCCGGTGTGCCAGGATAGCCATCCAGTGGAAGTTCCGGAGAACGGACTTCCGCTGCTCCCGGGCACTGCGCGCACCGGTTCGCGCTGTTGGCGCGGCTGGGCGCGCGATGGCCGTCGCCGGCCGGAACGGCGGCTGCGCTGGCGTGCCGGCCTCCGGACCACCGCGCCCGTCAGGCCTGCGGGTTCGGCCCCCACTCGGGCTTGTGCTCCGGCCCGCCTTCCCGGTACAGGCCGCGCTTGGCGATGTACTGGACGATCCCGTCGGGCACCAAGTACCAGACCGGCAAGCCCGCCCGCACCCGCTCGCGGCAGCTCGTCGAGGAGATCGCCATCGCCGGGATCTCCACGAGCGACACCGACCCCTTCGGCAGGTGGGTTCCGTCCAACGAGTAGCCGGGACGGGTGACGCCGATGAAGTGCGCGAGCTCGAACAGCTCCTCCACCCGGTGCCAGGAGAGGATCTGCTCCAGCGCATCGGCACCGGTGATGAAGTACAGCTCCGCGTCCGGGTACTGCTTTCGCAGGTCGGTGAGGGTGTCCACGGTGTAGGTGGGACCGCCCCGGTCGATGTCCACCCGGCTGACCAGGAACCTCGGGTTGGACGCGGTGGCGATCACCGTCATCAGGTAGCGGTCCTCGGCGGGGCTCACCGTCTCGTGGCTCTTCTGCCAGGGCTGTCCGGTCGGGACGAAGACCACCTGTTCCAAACCGAACTGCGCCTGCACCTCACTAGCGGCAACCAGGTGACCGTGGTGAATGGGATCGAAGGTGCCACCCATGACACCGATCCGACGCGGACGCGACATAAAAGCCAAGCGTAGGAGTCCACCCGGTTGCCCGCGGCACCGGGGAGGCCCAACCGGCCCGGGCGCGAAGCGGGTTCCGACCGCTCTCACCAGCCAGAACCCGCCGCAATCACACTTCCCGCACGGCGTGCTGCGCACCGTGACCGGCGAACTGTGACCGCCTCCACGGAGCGCTTCCGCGGCGCACCGGCTTCGCCCGCGGCGTCGTCCGGCCCTCCAGGACCAGCCGCTCCGCCGCGGGGCGGCTCAGCTGCTGGGGCGCACGTGGCCGTCGCCGAAGGCGATCCACTTGGTGGAGGTCAGTTCGGGAAGCCCCATCGGCCCGCGCGCGTGCAGCTTCTGGGTCGAGATGCCGATCTCGGCTCCCATGCCGAACTCGCCGCCGTCGGTGAAGGCGGTGGAGGCGTTCACCATCACCGCCGCCGCGTCGACCTGCGCGGTGAACTGCCGGGCCGCCCGCACGTCGCTGGTCACGATGGCCTCGGTGTGCCCGGAACCGTGAGCGCGGATGTGCTCGACGGCGTCGGCCAGCGAGTCCACCACCCCGACCGCGATGTCCAGGGACAGGTATTCGGTGTCCCAGTCCTCCTCGGTGAGCGGCACGACGTTGGAGCCGCCGACGGCGACCACCTTCTCGTCACCGTGCACCGTCACGTTCGCGCCGCGCAGCTCCGCGATCGCCCGCGGCAGGAACTCGTCGGCGATGTCCTTGTGCACCAGCAGGGTCTCCGCCGCGTTGCAGACGCTGGGGCGCCGCGCCTTGGAGTTCAGCAGGATCCGCAGCGCGGTGTCGAAATCGGCGCTGGCGTCCACGTAGACGTGGCAGTTGCCCACCCCGGTCTCGATGGTGGGCACGGTCGCTCGCTCCACCACCGTCGAGATCAGACCGGCTCCCCCTCGGGGGATCACCACGTCGACCAGTCCACGGGCGGTGATCAGGTGCTGCACCGAAGCCCGGTCGTGGCAGGGCAGCAGCTGGACCGCGTCGGCCGGCAGGCCGTGCGCCTGCAGCACGTCGGCCAGGATCCGCACCAGAACCGCGTTGGAGTTCTCCGCCGAGGACGAGCCGCGCAGCAGCACCGCGTTGCCCGCCTTGAGGGTCAGGCCGGCGGCGTCAACGGTGACGTTCGGGCGGGCTTCGTACACCATGCCGACAACGCCGAGCGGAACCCTGACCTGCTGCAGCTGGATGCCGTTGGGCAGGACGCTGCCGCGCACCACCGTGCCGACCGGGTCCGGGAGACCGGCAACGGTGCGCAGGCCGTCCGCCATGGCGTCGATGCGCTTCTCGGTCAGGGCCAGGCGGTCGAGGAGGCTGTCCGGCAGGCCTGCTCCTCGACCGGCCGCGAGGTCCTGCTCGTTGGCCTCGATGATCTCCGCGCTGCGCTGCACCAGGGCATCCGCCATGCCGTGCAGCAGGCCGTTCTTGGTTCCGCTGGTGGCCTGCGCCAGTTCAGCGGCGGCTTTCTTGGCCCTGCGGGCCGCGGCGAGCACCTGCTCGCGCAGTTCTTCTCCGGAAGCTTTGACACTCGTGGAAGCCTCTGTGGTGGTCACCTGTCCAGCGTAGTCCGCAGGCGCAACCGGGACCCACACCCCGCGGTTCCTTTTCCACGGTTCGGTGCGCCGCGCTGGGCAGGAGCAGCTTTTCGGGTCACCACCGGCGCGGCGCACGTCGCGTTCGGAACAGCGCCGGTTGTTCTCCAGGCGCAATTCAGCGCACCGCGATGCTCCGAATGGAAGCGGGAAAAATACCGGCCGCGGATTGCATTCCCCCGATCAGAGCAATACGAGGAAGCGCATTCGCGATTTCAATTGTCGAAACGCCCGGCTTTGATTCCGGCGATGAATGAGCGCCACTGCTCCTCGGGGATCTCGAGATGTCCACCGGACGGGTTTTTCGAATCCCGCACCGCTGCCGCACCACCGGTCCGACCGACCTCGACGCAGTCGGTTTCCTGGGCTGACCAGCTCGACTTCCGCCAACCGGCAGGTCTCGCCGTCATCACCTGACCCCTTCCATCTCTTCTGCGCACTTGGTGATGAACCGCAAGGATTCCTGTTCGTCCATCGCCATGTCCAGCAGGTCGGCAGCCGCGCGCAGGTACTCCTCGGCCGTCGCCGGGTTGTGGAGGAACACCGACGACCGGTAGTGCTCCAAGTGGACCACCGGGCCGGCTTTGGCGAACTCGAAGAGGACGAACGGGCCGACGTGCCCGGGGTGCCAGACCGTTGAACCGCTGCGGAGGACCCGCACCGAGATGTTCGGCCACTGCGCCAGGTCCGCGACTTTGCGCAGCTGTTCGGCCATGACCTGGTACCCGCCGATCGGTTCGCGCAGGGCGTTCTCGGCGATGATCGCGACGAACCGCGGCGCGCTGCGGGAGGCGAGGACTTCCCGGCGGCCGAGGCGCATCAGCACGAGCTTTTCCGCTTCACCAGGCGGTTTTCCGCGCATCACGGCTCGCGCGTAGTCGGCCGTCTGCAGCAGCCCTGGGACGAGCCCGGTGGCCACGTTGGTGATGCGCGTTGCGGTGCGCTCGAACTCGATCAGCGCGCTCAGCTCCTGCCCGACCCCGGCGCGGTCGGCGGTGAGCCAGTTCGGGGTGCCGGCTTCCCGCGCCATCTCCACCAGCCGGTCCTGCTCGGCAGCGCCAACGCCGAGAGCGGTGAGCACCTTGGTGACGAAGTCGGGAGACGGCACCGATTTCCCGATTTCGTACCGCATCAGTCGCACATGATTGGTGCCCAGTTCTCGAGCCAGTTTCCGCAGGCTTTTTCCTGCAGCTTCTCGCGCTTCCCGCAATTCAGCACCAAGTGCCCGCGCCTTCGGGGTGCCACCAGTGGTACGGGTCATGAACCATAGAAAAACAGAACGAAAATCTGTTAACTACTACCTGTTCAGGTAGTTGGCGCGGCGTTTCTGTACCACCAGAATGGTACGTGCGACGAAGGTCAGGGGGCGACGAAGAAGATGCTCCTCGAGGCTGTGCAGTCGGAACGAGCAGTGATTCCGCGCCGCGCTGTTCCTTCCCGAGCGTTCTGGTCGACCACCGGCCGCCAGGCCTTCCGCACCGGACCGAGACGCCCGGCCCGCTCGCACCGGGGCGGGGGGTGGTCGTAAGTGCCGCACCCGTTCCGCTGGCAGCCCGGCGAAGGACAGCGACACGCCACCCTGTGCGCTCGACCCCGCGGGGGTTTTCCGCCGGAAACCCGGATCAAGACCCTCTGCGGTGAAACGGTGACGGTGGACAACTCGGAACTGGCTTGGTTGTGGACCACCTGTCCGGAGTGCAACCAAGTCGCACGCGACCTGGCCAACAGCAGCGAGAGCGCCGAAACCACACCCGAAGACATCCCCTGAGGGCAGGCGGCCGCACAGCCTCGGCCGGCCCGCCCACCACCTCGAGCGCCACCGGAACCGGAATTCAGCGCAGCGGAACCAGGTCGTCGGCGTGGACGACTTCGCGCCGCTGCTCCGGGGGGAGCTCGTAAGTGGAACGCCCGACCAGTTCGGGCAGCTCACCCGCGTCGTAGGCGACGACCCCGCGGGCCACCACGTCCCCCTGCGGGTTCAGCAGCTCCACGACGTCGCCGCTGTCGAACTCCCCTTCCACCGCGGTGATCCCCGCGGCCAGCAGGGACCGGCGGTGTTCCACCACAGCCGTCACGGCCCCGTCGTCCAGCCACAACCGCCCGCGGGTGCCCGCGGCGTGCGCCAACCAGAACCGCCGCGCCGACAGGCGTGCACCGGTCGCGGCGAAAGCCGTGCCCACATCGGCGGGCCCCAGCGCCCGGTCGGCCAGCTCAGCGGAGGTCAACAGCACCGGAATGCCCGAGGTGCACGCGACCTTCGCCGCCTGCACCTTCGACACCATGCCTCCGGTGCCGACCCCGGAAGCCCCGGCTCCGCCGAGCTCCACCCCGACCATGTCGTCCTTGCCGTTCACCTCGCGGATCGCCGAAGCACCACCGCTGCGGGGGTCCCCGTCGTACAGCGCGTCCACATCGGACAACAAGATGAGGGCTTCCGCACCCACCAGGTGCGAGACCAGTGCGGCGAGCCGGTCGTTGTCGCCGAACCGGATCTCCGTGGTGGCCACCGTGTCGTTCTCGTTGACCACCGGCACAGCCCCCAACCCGAGCAACCGGTGCAGCGTGCGCTGCGCGTTGCGGTAGTGGCCGCGCCGGATCACGTCCTCCGCCGTCAGCAACACCTGGCCGACCGTGACCCCGTACCGGGCGAAGGACTCGGCGTACGCGTGCGCCAGCGCCAACTGCCCCACGCTGGCCGCGGCCTGCTTGGTGGCCAAGTCCTTCGGACGCCCCTGCAACCCCAGCGGCGCGAGGCCCGCCGCGATCGCGCCCGAGGACACCAGGACCACCTGTCCACCGGAGACGATCCGAGCCGCGACGGAGTCGACGACACCGGACAACCGCTCGTAGTCCAAGCCTCCCTCGGCGGTGGTCAGCGACGACGACCCGACCTTGACCACGACCCGTTCGGCTGCGGCGATCGTCTTCCGCGTCACCGAGATGTCTTCGTTCACCACTCGTCGTCCTCTTCCTCCGACCCGGCATACCCGCCGTGCTCGTCCAGCGACGACCGGCGGGCCTGCCTGGCGGCTTTCCGCTCCGCCGCAGACACGCGGTCGCTGCCCTCCAGCCGCGAGTCGTGCCCGCGGCTGCCGAGCACACCGGCCACGCCAGCCGGAGTGGACGGTTCCCAGTCGAAAGTCATGTCGCCGATCGTGACCTGGCTGCCCGGCTTCGCGCCGACCTTGGCCAGCTCCTCCTCCACACCGAGCTTCGCCAGCCGGTCCGCCAGGTAACCGACGGCCTCGTCGTTGTCGAAGTTCGTCTGCCGCACCCAGCGCTCCGGTTTCGCCCCGCGCACGATGAAGGCGTCCTCCACGTCCGGGTCCGGCTCGACGGTGAAGCCGCTGTCGTCGATCGCGGTGGGTCGCACCACCACCCGCGCCGGCTCCGGCGGCGGCAGCTCCCGCCGGTACCGCTCCACCTCGGCAGCCATCGCGTAGGAGAGCTCCCGCAACCCTTCCCGGGTGGCGGTGGAGACCAGGAAGACCGGCCAACCCCGGGCTTCCAGGTCCTCGCGGACGAACTCGGCCAACTCCCTGGCTTCGGGAACATCGATCTTGTTGAGCACCACCATCCGAGGCCGGCTCGCGAGGTCCTGACCACCGTGCTCGGCCGCCAGCGCCGGGGTGTACTGGGCCAGCTCGGCCTCCAAGGCGTCCACGTCGGAGATCGGGTCCCGCCCGGGCTCCAACGTGGCGCAGTCCACCACGTGCACCAGCACCGCGCAGCGCTCGATGTGCCGCAGGAAGTCCAGGCCCAGTCCCCGCCCTTGGCTGGCACCGGGGATCAGCCCCGGCACATCGGCCACCGTGTACACTGTCTCCCCCGCGGTGACCACACCGAGGTTGGGGATCAACGTGGTGAACGGGTACTCGGCGATCTTCGGCCGCGCCGCCGACAGCACCGAGATCAGCGAGGACTTGCCCGCCGAGGGGAAGCCGAGCAGGCCGACGTCGGCCACCGACTTCAGCTCCAGCACCAGGTCCAGCTCTTCACCCGGTTCTCCCAGCAGGGCGAAACCGGGCGCCTTGCGGGCTTTGGACGCCAGCGCCGCGTTGCCCAGGCCACCTCGGCCTCCGCGGGCGGCGACGAACGTCGTTCCCGCACCCACCAGGTCGGCCAGCACCTCGCCGTCCGGGGTGAGGACCACAGTGCCGTCCGGGACGGACAGCACGAGGTCTTCCCCGGCGGCGCCGTTGCGCATGCTGCCCTTGCCGGGCTTGCCGTTCGACGCCCGAGCGTTGGGGCGGTAGTGGAAGTCCAGCAGGGTGTGCACCCCGGGGTCGACGACCAGTTTGACGTCACCCCCGCGACCGCCGTTGCCACCGTCAGGCCCACCGAGCGGCTTGAACTTCTCCCGGTGCACCGATGCGCAGCCATTGCCGCCACTGCCAGCCGCGACGTGGATGGTCACGCGGTCAACGAACCGCGACACGTATGCCTCCAGGAAGAGAAGGGGAAGTAGGTGCCTGACGATGAAACGACGAGGGGCGGGCCGGTAATCCGGACCCGCCCCTCGTCGGGAAGTTGCTGGTAGCCGAGAGCCGGGTCTCAGACCTCGGCCGGCACCACGCTGACTGCCTTGCGGCCGCGGTAACGGCCGTACTGCACGGTGCCTGCGGACAGTGCGAAAAGCGTGTCGTCTCCGCCGCGTCCAACATTCATGCCGGGGTGGAACTTGGTCCCCCGCTGCCGGACCAGGATCTCACCGGCCTTGACGACCTGGCCGCCGTAGCGCTTCACCCCGAGGTACTTCGGGTTCGAGTCGCGGCCGTTGCGAGAGCTGGAAGCGCCCTTCTTGTGTGCCATGACTACTCAGGTCCTCACTTGTTGATGCCGGTGACCTCAACGCGGGTCAGCTTCTGGCGGTGACCCTGACGCTTGTGGTAGCCGGTCTTGCTCCTGAACTTGTGGATGCGGATCTTGGGGCCCTTGGTGTGCTCGACCAGCTTGCCGGTCACCGACACCTTGGCCAGCGCATCGGCGTCGGTCGTCACCTCGGAACCGTCGACGACCATTAGCGCCGGGAAGCTGACCTCGGAGCCCGGCTCGCCATCGAGCTTCTCGACCTCGACGACGTCCCCGACAGCCACCTTGTACTGCTTGCCGCCGGTCTTGACGATCGCGTACATGAGTCGGAAGTCTCCTGCTGCTCGGTTTCGCTATTTCACCAGGTTGCGGCGGACGCCCACCCCCAGCCGCGCGGGCCGGGGACTCCTACCACGCCGCTGGTGCAGCGTCTCGGTGGGTTCCTGTCTCGACAGCCGAGCCTCGCGGGCGGTCGCCGCCTCAACAGGCGTTTAACCTCTCCGCCCGTCCGGCGGCGAGAATTTCCCACCCATCATACAGACCGCTTCGGCATACCCGACCGACCGGGGCGGCAAGAAGGGTGGTCCGGCGTCACCGCAGGTCCGGCACGCGCGGAAAGAGCCCGCTCTGCGGGCACCCGCAGAGCTTACGGAGCCGCAACCACCAGGTCAATTTACCGCGCGGAGTTTTTGCCGGAGATCACGCAGCTGCGACCACCGATCCGAACATGATTGCTAATGTTGACCGCCGTCGAACCGGATCCTGGGGAAAGCGCGTGACTGACACCGTCGCCGGAAACCGCGAGGAGAACTCCACCACCACGCCGTGGGCGTCCCGGCTGCGAACGTTCGGGCCGGTCCTGCTCGGCCTGCTGGCCGTCGTCCCGCCGATCATGATGCTGCGGGAAGTGCTGCGCTACCCGCAGATGCACTTCTACGACTACTGGTGGGTCCTGCTGGACATCACCAACGACGACGGCTCCCTGCGCCCGAGCGCCCTCCTGGGCTTCCGCAACGAGCACCCCTTCGTCCTGCCGAGCCTGCTGTTCTGGCTCAGCGCCCGCTACGGGAACGGGCTCAACCAACCGCTCGGGCTGCTCATCATCGCGTTCGGCATCGGTTGCGTCCTGCTGGTGTGGCGGATGCTGCCCGAGCACCTCGGCCGGTGGCAGCGGGCCGGCCTGGTGGCCGCCACCTCCACGCTGGTGTTCAACCCGCACGGCATCCACAACTACGTGCGCTCGATGAGCGGGGCCTCCTGGCTGCTGGCGATGCTGCTGGTGCTGGCCGCCCTGCTGGCCGCGCAGCGCCAGCACCACATCACCGCGGTGGCCTGCGGCCTGCTGGCCTCGATCAGCTACGGCACGTCGTTCGCGGTGTGGCCAGCCCTGGCGCTGACCGCCTGGCTGCGCGGCGAGCGCAAGCGCTGGGTGGTGACCCCGCTGGTGACCGGGGCGGTCGTGGTGGGCACCTGGCTGCTGCTGCGGGGCCCGCAGGGCGGCGGGGGCAGCGCCCCCACCGACGACCCCGCCCAGGTGCTGCTCACCGGACTGAGCATGCTGGGCATGCTGTGGACCGGGCTGGAACCGGCGCTGGCCGTCATCGCCGGGGTGGCCGGGCTCGGCGTCCTGGCCCTGCACCTCACCCGCGACCGGGAGCAGCTGCGAGCCGCCGCCCCCTGGTGGGGCCTGGCGCTGTACGCGCTCGGCTGCGCGGCGATGATCGCGGTCTCCCGCGCGGCCTTCGGGGAGGCCGCGGGCCTGCAGAGCAGGTACAACAGCATGTCCGCGGCGCTGTGGATCGCGCTGCTGGTGATCGCCGTGGCCTGGCCGCGCTGGCGCAACCACCGCGCCGCCCTGGTGGGCGGCACCGTGCTGGCCACGGTGGCCCTCGGCGCCCCGATGGCGCAGCAGGTCCGGGACGACGCGCCGAACCAGCAGCTGCTGGCCGTGGCGGCGCGGATCGGCCACCCGGACGCGTTCGCCGACCGCTTCCCCGAACCCGATCGACTGCTCCCCCGCCTGCAGGCCCTCGGCCACTACCCGTTCTCCGAGGAGTTCACCCTCGGCTGCGAAGACGGCCTCGAGATCGGCGACCGGGCGGACACCACCGGCTGGCGCTCCCCGAGCATCGGGAACCTGCGCGAACCCGGCCCGGACGGCCGCGACGTGATCCTGAACGTGGAGACCGACCAGGTGCAGGGCGGTGCGCGGATGCTCAAGGGGTGGGCGATCTCCGGCATCGAACGCGCCCGGTGCATCGCGGTCATCGACGAATCCGGGACGGTCGTCGGCGGCGGGGTCGTGGACATCCCCCGGGCCGACGCCGAGGCCCAGACCATCGGCACCGAAATCGGCCTGGGCTTCGAGGCCGTCGCTCCCGCGCACACCGGCCAGCTGCGCATCGCCTTCCAGTTCCCCGACGGCTGGTGGATCCGGCCGCTCACTCCCACACCGCAGGTGGTGTCATGACCGAGAAGACGGACTCCGGTGAGATCGAAGTCTCGTTGCTGACCCCGGCGAAGGACGAGCAGGCCAGTCTGCCGCAGCTGGTCGAAGAGATCCGCGCGGCGATGGACGGCCAGCACCGGTCCTGGGAACTGCTGGTGGTCGACGACGGGAGCGCCGACGGCAGCTGGCAGGTGATCGCCGAGCAAGCCGCCCGGGACCCGCGCGTGCGGGGCATCCGGCTGCGCCGGAACTTCGGCAAGGCCGCCGCGCTGGCGGCCGGTGTCGAGCAGGCCCGCGGGCGGCTGCTGGTGACGCTGGACGCCGATCTGCAGGACGACCCCGCGGAGATCCCCGCCCTGCTGGACGAGCTCGACAACGGCGCGGACCTGGTCAGCGGCCACAAGGCGCAGCGGCAGGACCCGCTGGGCAAGCGCCTGCCGTCCAAGCTGTTCAACTGGGCCACCGGGTTGATCACCGGGCTGCGGCTGTCCGACCACAACTGCGGTCTCAAAGCGGCGAAGACCGAGATCTACCGGCGCATCCCGCTCTACGGGGAGCTGCACCGCTACATCCCGGCCCTGGCCCACCAGCTCGGCTACGTGGTCCGGGAACGAGCGGTCCACCACCGAGCTCGCGTGCACGGCAAATCCCACTACGGCCTGGAGCGGTACGCCCGCGGTGCGCTCGACCTGCTCACGGTCGTGACCCTGACCCGGTACGGGCGGCGCCCGGCCCACCTCTTCGGCGGGCTCGGCCTGCTGGCCGGCACCATCGGCACGCTGATCCTGCTCTACCTGACCGGGGTTTGGGTGTTCACCGACCAGTCGATCGGCACCCGCCCGCTGCTGACGCTCGGCATCCTGCTGGAAATCCTGTCCGTGCAGATGATCTCGCTGGGGCTGCTGGCGGAGCTGGTGCTGCACCGGACCGGCCGACCGGAGGACGTCACCGCGCTCGTCGCCGACCGGACGCACCCCAGCGACTCCCGATCCCCGGCCGGATGACCGATCAGGAATCGATGATCGCGCGGATGGCCGGCCGGCGCAGGTAGAGCTGGGTGACCAGCTGCAGCAGCACCAGCACGGCCAGCCACTGCCCCAAGGACAGCGCCGGCACCACATCGATCGGCAAGGTGAACGCCAGCACGACTTGGACCACCGCGTCCACCAGCAGCCCCACTCCCCACAGGACCGTCAGCTTCTGCCAGACGCGGCGGAACGCCGCGGAGGCCTCCCACTGGGCGTCCCAGTCGTCCTGGTAGCCGGCCCGGGCGGAGAGCATCCGGCCCAGCGTGAACATCAGGGGCTTGCCGAACAGGGTCAGCAGCACGCCGACCCCGCACGCGGCGAACAGCAGCGCGTCCTTGGCCAGCATCATCCGCGGAGTGCCGCCGACGAAGGCCAGCAGGACGCTCACCACCACGACGCCGATCACGAACAGGGTGATCGGATCGGCTCGCCGGTGCGCGACCAGCTGGTACCCCAGCCGCAGCACCGGGACAGCGCCGCTGATCAACAGCGCTGCCACCGGTTCCGCACCGGTCGACCGCAGGAGGTAGTACAGCCCGACCGGCAGCAGCAGGTCGACCACCAGCTGCCAGGCGGACGATCGCCGCTGTCCGCTCACAGTTCGCGCCAGAACTCCAGTCGGTGGTCAGCGGCGAAGTCGGTGCGCTCGATCCGCTCCGGCGCCAGCTGCTGGACGTGCGGATCACCGGAGGCGAACGGGGCCCATTCCGGCAGACCTTCTCCGTTCGGGTCGCCGGTGCGGGCGAAGTTGGCCCAGTAGCTGTTCATCGTCCGGGCGAGCTTCCGCTGCGCTTCGCCCAGGTCCGCTGGTTCACCGAGGTCGAACTGGTAGAGGAGCTCGGCCGAGTGGTAGGCGCCGGCCGGGAACCCCGGCGGGAACGGGAGGATGTGCGGCGCTCCCCGATCGGCGAACTCGTAGACGAAGGTCTCCGAACGCCCGCTGAGCGCCTCGGCGAGCTCCCACGTGGACAGCGCCCACGCCCGGTCGGTGAGGATCTGCGCCCATTCCAAGCTGGCGAAGTCGAAGGAATCGGCGGAGTATTCGGCGGCCACCGCGGCGGCGTTCTCCCCGAAGGCCTGCTCGAGCAGGTGGGCGAGCCGTTCGGTGGTCACCGGCTGCCCCGCTGCCTCGTAGAACAGGCCGACGAACAAGCGCGCCTCGTCCCGGTTGCTGCCCAGCAGCACCGGCACGTCGTGGAACTGGCCGTTCCGCAGCGCCTCGTCGGGGGCCTGCGGCAGCACCTGTCCGCCGAAAGCTGGTCGGGTGAACACGGAGGACATCTGGAGCAGCTCGTCCACCTCGACTTCGCGCAGCTGCTGGAGCAGATCCCCCTTCTTGGGCAGCACCCAGCCGAGCTGGTCGGCCAGCTGCAGCCCGACGTGCTCCAGTTCGGGAAGCGGCATCCACATGGAGGACAACCCCGGCTGGCCGGGCATGAAGGTGTTGGCCGGCGGGCGCATCAGCGCGAAACCGCTCTGGATGATGGCGCGGTGGAACAGGCCCGCCGAGCCGGGGGCCACCAGGTGGGCACCGATGTTGAAAGCGCCGTAGGACTCCCCGAACAGCGTGACGTTGTTCGGGTCCCCGCCGAAGGCGGCGATGTTGTCCCGCACCCAGCGCAGCACGGCTTGCTGGTCCTGCAGGCCGAAGCAGCCGCCGTCCTCGAGACCGGGGAAGGCGAAGTAGCCCAGGATGCCCAACCGGAAGTTGGGGGTCACCACCACGACGTCTTCGTCCACGGCGAGCCGGCTCGCGTCGAACGCGGAGCCGGAGCCGTTGGTGCCGCCGCCTCCGTGCAACCAGACCATGACCGGTTTCGTCCCGGCAGTGCGCGGCGCGGTGACGTCCAGGTACAGGCAGTCCTCATCGCTGCTCTGGATGTTGGCGAACGCGCTCGCCGTTTGCGGGCAGGGGTTTCCCGGCTTGGTGGCGTCGCGCACCTCGGTCCACGGCTGCACCGGCTGCGGCGCCCGCCAGCGCAGCTCCCCGGTGGGCGGGGCCGCGTACGGAATTCCTTGGAAGAGCGAGAAGTCCTCGAAAACCCGTCCCCGGACGGGGCCGGTCGTCAGTTCCACGATGTCGTTCACGAAGCACTCCTTCCGCGCGGTCAAACAGCGCGGGTCGCCAGGTCGAAGGTGGATGCGAGTTCCCGGGCGCACCGGCCGGTGTCGCAGTTCGGGTCGTCCGCGAGGTGCAGCGCGATCCCGTCCAGGGCGTGCCGCAGCGCCAAGGCCATGACGTGCGGGTCGAATTCTCGGAACTCCCCCCGGCGCTGCCCCGACCGGAACAGGTCTTCCAGGTCCGCCAGTTCCTGCTGGCGGGAGCGCGCGGCCTGGTTCGCGGTCGCGCGCTGCCCGAGGGAGATCTCGGCGAGCGCCCGCATGTGCCGGTGGTGGTCCCGGTAGAAGTCGATGCTGGCCGTGATGAAGGCGAGCAGTTGACCGCGGGCGGTGGCTTCTTCTTCGATGCGGGCCCCCACGGTTTCGGCTGCTCGCGCGTAGATGTCGAGCACGACCTGGTTCATCAGGTCGTCCTTGTTCCGGAAGTGGTACGAGATCATGCCGGTGCTGCTCAGCCCGGCTCGCTCGGCGATCTTGCCGAACGAGGTTTTGGCGTAGCCGCGCTCGGCTATCACCTCGATGGCGGCGTCCACGATCTGCCTGCGCCGCATCAGCTCGGTGAAGGAGCGCCGGTCAGCGCCCGGATTTGCTCGCACAAGCAAAAAATAGCACAGTTGAGCAAACAGGTGGGCGTGGAAAAGGCCGGCCCGCGGAACGCGGACCGGCCTCGAGCGAGAATCAGTCACCGCTGCCGGCAACCGCCCCTTCCGACTTCACCGCGGCCGGCGGCCCAGCCGGGCGGGAAGCCGCCCGCCGGTTCTTCCGCACCGGCTCCGCGGGAGCCAGCTCCTGGGTGCTCTCGCCGTTCGAGCTCTCCACCGGCTTGCTCAACACCACCGGGCGCACCGGTTCCCCCGCGCTGCCGGCCGGCCTGGTGGCCCGCCGGCGGACGCGACCGTTGACCGCCGGCTGAGCGACGGCCTCCTCCGAAGCGGGCTCGGCGTCGGCAGCAGCGGGCTCCGGTTCAGCGGCCTTCTGCTCCACCGCTTCCCGCGGCTGCTCCGGCTGCTGCTTCTGCTCCGGCTTCTGCTTCTGCTGCTTGGCGCCCCGCTCGGCTTCCGCTTCCGGGGCCTTCTCCGGTTGGGCCTTCTCCTGCTGCGGCTTCTCCGCGGTGGCCTGCTGAGCCGGCTTGGCCTCCTCCTTGGCAGGTTTGGCCTCCTCCTTGGCCGGCTCCGAGCTCTCCCGGGACTGCTTGCCGTTCTCCGCAGGAGCGTGCTCCTGGTGCTTGTTGCGGTGCCGGTTGCGACGGGAACCGTTGTGCGAGTGGTTCACCGGGTCGGTGGACACCAGCACGCCTCGACCCCGGCAGTGCTCGCACGTGCTGCTGTAGGCCTCCAGCAAGCCGGTCCCCACCCGCTTGCGGGTCATCTGCACCAGGCCGAGGGAAGTGACCTCGGCGACCTGGTGCCGGGTCCGGTCCCTGCCCAGGCACTCGGTGAGCCTGCGCAGCACCAGGTCCCGGTTGGACTCCAGCACCATGTCGATGAAGTCGATGACGATGATGCCGCCGATGTCCCGCAACCGGAGCTGCCGGACGATCTCCTCGGCCGCCTCCAGGTTGTTGCGGGTGACCGTCTCCTCCAAGTTCCCGCCGGAGCCGGTGAACTTGCCGGTGTTCACGTCGATGACGGTCATCGCCTCGGTGCGGTCGATGACCAGGTACCCACCGGACGGCAGCCACACCTTGCGGTCCAGCGCCTTGGCGATCTGCTCGTGGATGCGCTGCTCGACGAACACGTCGTTGGGACCGACGTGCTTGTGCAGCCGCGGCAGCAGATCGGGCGCGACGTGCTGGACGTAGGCCTCGATGGTGTCCCAGGCCTCGTCACCCTGCACCGTCAACGACGAGAAGTCCTCGGTGAACAGGTCCCGGACCACCTTGATCAACAGGTCCGGCTCCTCGTACAGCAGCTGCGGCGCGTGCGTGCTGGGCGACTCGGCCTTCTCCTTGATGACCTCCCACTGCGCCTGCAGCCGCCTGATGTCGCGCTCCAGGGCCTCCTCGCTGGTGCCCTCCGACGCCGTGCGGATGATGACCCCGGCGTTGTCCGGCACGATCCGCTTGAGGATCTCCTTGAGGCGCTTGCGCTCGGTGTCGGGCAGCTTGCGGCTGATGCCGTTCGCCCCGCCGCCCGGCACGTACACCAGGAACCGGCCCGGCAGGCTGATCTGCGTGGTCAGCCGAGCACCCTTGTGCCCCACCGGGTCCTTGGTCACCTGGACCAGCACGCTGTCGCCGGTCTGCAGGGCCTGCTCGATCCGGCGGGCCTTGCCGGCCAGGCCGGCGGCGTCCCAGTCCACCTCACCGGCGTACAGCACGGCGTTGCGGCCCCGCCCGATGTCCACGAACGCGGCCTCCATGCTGGGCAGCACGTTCTGCACCCGACCGAGGTAGACGTTGCCGACCAGCGAACCGCTCCCCGGTGAAGTGACGAAGTTCTCCACCAGGACGTTGTCCTCCAGCACCGCGATCTGGGTCTGATCCTCGGTCTGGCGGACGACCATGCGCCGGTCCACGGCTTCGCGGCGGGCGAGGAACTCGGCCTCGGTGAGCACCGGCGCCCGGCGCCGAACGGCCTCCCGCCCGTCCCGGCGGCGCTGCCGCTTGGCCTCCAGGCGCGTGGAGCCCTTGACCGAGCGGACCTCGTCATCGCTGCTGTCCTGCCGGGACTCGGAAGGATCCCGGAGGTGGACCACGGTGTTCGGCGGATCGTCGTCCCGAACCGCCAGGTCGTCGTCGCTGGAGCCGCGACGGCGACGACGGCGGCGACGCCGCCGGGTGCTGCTGCCGGTGGTGGACGAGTCGGAAGCGCTCTCCGAGGACTGCTCCTGCGCGGACTGCGCGGTCTCCTCGCTCTGCTCCCGCTCCTCCGCCGGCTGCTCTTCCTGCCCGGACGCGGACTGCTGCTCCTTGTCCTGGTCCTGCGGCTTGGCGTTGGACTCCTCGCGAGCCTCGGGAGCGGTGTTGTTGCTGCTCTGCTCGGAGGAGTCACCACCTCGGCCACGGCCGCGGCCCCGCCGGCCCCGACGCCGCCGACGCCGGTGCGTGCCGCTGCTCTCCGAAGTCCCCGACTGCTCCTCGGCGGTGCTCCCGGACTCGGCGGCAGGCTCTTCCGGCTCGGCCTTCGGAGCCGGCTGCAGCTCCTGCGGCTCCGGCGCCAGGAACATCGCCTCGGGCGCGGCGAACACCGGCGTCAGGTTGGTCGGTGGTGCCTGCGGCTTGTCCTCCGGCTCGGTGGGCGCGGTGAACGCGGCCTGCGGCGCACCAGCCGCCACCGGACTCGCCGACTCGACCTCGGGCTGCGGAGCAGCACCGCTCGCAGCAACCGGAGCTTCCTCCGGCTGCCCGGCACCGCTCTGCTCCTCCTCGTTCCGCTCGTCCCCTCCGGCGGCTGGACCTTCCAGCAGCTCCGGATGGAGAGCCTTCACGACCTGCAGGGCAACGTCCCGGGTAATGTTCGACTGAGCGCTGCGGACCTCGGAGCCGAGCGACTTCAGCGTGTTGATAACTTCCCGGCTGCTCGAACCAAGCAACTTGGCGAGTGCGTGCACCCGAAGCTTGGCAGGAATCTCGATCGTGCCCTGCTCTCTTGCGGGTGTGGGCGGTTGCCCGCTGTCGTTCCCAGCGGGCGTGTCCATGTTCAACATCCAGCTCCTCCGCCCCCGGGCGCGTCCTCCCAGACGCGGCCGCACAGAGGCATGTGCGTTTCACGGCCTCCGCCGCTCGCAAGCGGCGGTAATTCTGTCAAGTTCCGACGCCCCGGTTCTCCGGCCGGGAAGCCACAGGGCGACAACGTTCACGCCGCCCGTGATCCGGCTACGGTCTCCCCGCCGGATATCGGTCGCCGACTGAGTCCTGGGCCAACGGGTCGGCAATCCTGCCGCCACTCTCGAGCCGGCCCTGCTCCAGCCGGGTCGCGCTCGCGGCGGCCGACGGTGCCAAACCGGCGACGACACGCAGGGCGCTCAGTACGTCGTCAGGTCGCACGACCGGTGTTGTGTGCCGTACGACCGCTACAAGTATCCCATACGGTTCGCCGCTGTCAGGCCAATCGTCCACTCGGGCGTTGATTGGACCTCTTTGCTCACCCAGCGCAACCACTTCGTCGCTGCCGAGCACTTCAGCGCTGACCAGCGCGGCCCGAGCGTCGATCGTGCGACGCCCGTTCTTGGTCATCCGCTCCACCGGAACGCTGTCCGCCGCCAGCACCGCCGAAACCGCGTCCCGCAGCTCCGCAACACCGGTGCCGGGCAGATCGATCCGCCAGCGGCTGACCTCCAGCTGGTCAGCCAGCGGTTGCGCATCGGCTTCCACAGCCGTCAGCACGTCGATGCCCGCCGGCAGCGCCGCGTCCAACTCCTCGCGCAGCACCTCGGGAGCCACTCGCTCGACCAGCTGGAGCTCGACGTACTCGGCTTCGCTGGCCACCCCGGTCGGCGCCGCCCCTGCCCAGGAGATCTTCGGGTGGGGGCTGTACCCCTGGGAGTAAGCCATCGGAACCCCGGCCCGCCGCAGCGCCCGCTCGAAAGCCCGAGCCACATCGCGGTGCGACGTGAACCGCAGCCGGCCGCGCTTGGCGTAGCGCAGCCGCAACCGCTGCACCGGCGGCGCCGAAGGGTTCGGTTGATCCTGTCGACTCAGAATGCCCTCCCGACCATGCTCGTCAACCTGGCCTGCTGGCCGTGTCGACGACGATGCTTGCTTGCTTCACGTCCCTGTGGCAACACCTGCCCGGCAAATGACGGTGGTGCACCGGCCCGCGAGCGGGCGCTGGTGGCAGCCCCGCCAACGGGCCGGCCCGGACTCATTGGGACTGGCTGAACGCCGGGTTGCGCACCGGAGCTCCCTGCCCCACCGGGCTGATCGGCAGCAGCTTGCGCCCGGACGGCCCGACCTCGATGTCCGTGCCCATCGTGGGGCAGACACCGCAGTCGAAGCACGGCGTCCAGCGGCAGTCGTCCTGCTCGCGCTCGTCCAGCGCGTCCTGCCAGTCGGCCCACAACCACTCCTTCTCCAGACCGGAGTCGAGGTGGTCCCAGGGCAGGACCTCGTCCTGGGTGCGCTCCCGGGTGGTGAACCAGTCGAGGTCGACCCCGTACGGGGCCAGCTCCTCCTCCGCGCAGCGGACCCAGCGCTCGAAGGAGAAGTGCTCGTTCCAACCGTCGAACCGGCCACCTTCCCGCCAAACCCGTTCCACGACCCGGCCGACCCGCCGGTCGCCGCGGGACAGCAGGCCTTCGATCAACGACGGCCTGCCGTCGTGGTAGCGCATGCCGATGTTGCGCCCCAGCGAGCGGTCGGAGTTGACCGCTTCCCGCAGCTTGCGCAACCGGTCGTTGATCGTGTCCGGGTCGGCCTGCGCCGCCCACTGGAACGGCGTGTGCGGTTTGGGGACGAAACCGCCGATCGAGATGGTGCACCGGATGTCCTTGCGACCGGTCTCCGCCCGGCCGGCCCGGATGACGTTGCGGGCCATCTCCGCGATCTGCAGCACGTCTTCATCGGTCTCGGTGGGCAAACCGCACATGAAGTACAGCTTGACCTGCCGCCACCCGTTCGCATAGGCGGTGGTGACGGTGCGGATCAGGTCCTCCTCCGAGACCATCTTGTTGATGACCTTGCGGATCCGCTCGCTGCCGCCCTCGGGGGCGAAGGTCAACCCGGTCCGCCGCCCGTTGCGGGAGAGCTCGTTGGCCAGGTCGACGTTGAAGGCGTCCACCCGGGTCGACGGCAACGACAGGCTCGTGTTGGTGCCCTCGTAGCGGTCCGCCAGCCCCTTGGTGATCTCCTTGATCTCGGAGTGGTCGGCGGAGCTCAGGGAGAGCAGCCCGACCTCCTCGAACCCGGTCGCCTCCAGGCCCCGCTGCACCATCTGGCCGATGCCCTCGATGGAACGCTCCCGCACCGGGCGGGTGATCATTCCGGCCTGGCAGAACCGGCAGCCACGGGTGCACCCGCGGAAGATCTCCACGCTCATCCGCTCGTGCACGCTCTCCGCGAGCGGCACCAACGGCTTCTTCGGGTACGGCCAGGCGTCCAGGTTCATGGTGGTCCGCTTGAACACCCGGTAGGGAACCCGGTCGCGGTTGGGCACGACCTCGGCGATGGTGCCGTCGGAGTGGTAGCTGACGTCGTAGAACTTCGGCACGTAGACACCGCCCGACTCGGCGAGCCGCAGCAGGAGCTCGTCCCGCCCGCCGGGCCGGCCCTCGTTCTTCCACTGCCGAATGGCGTCGGTGATCTCCAGGACGGCCTCTTCACCGTCGCCGAGCACCGCCGCGTCGATGAAGTCGGCGATCGGCTCGGGGTTGAACGCGGCGTGGCCACCGGCCAGCACCACCGGGTGCTCATCGGTGCGGTCCACCGCGTGCAACGGGATACCGGCCAGGTCGAGCCCGGTGAGCAGGTTGGTGTAGCCGAGTTCGGTGGCGAAGCTGACACCGAGCACGTCGAACGCCCCGACCGGGCGGTGGCCGTCCACGCTGAACTGCGGGATGCCGTGCTCCCGCATCAGCTCCTCGAGGTCCGGCCACACCGAGTAGGTGCGCTCGGCCAGCACGTCGTCCTGCTCGTTCAGGATCTCGTAGAGGATCTGAATGCCCTGGTTCGGCAGGCCGACCTCGTACGCGTCCGGGTACATCAAGCACCACCGGACGGTGACCTCGTCCCAGTCCTTCACCGACGCGTTGAGTTCCCCGCCCACGTACTGCACGGGTTTCGAAACACGCGCCAGCAGCGGTTCCAGTCTGCCGAAGACGGACTCCACACTCACGTGACCAGGGTAGTGGCCGCCCCGCGGCCACAGCCAAGCGGGCGATCCCGGCGCTCCTCACCGGCCGGAACCGCCCGCCGAACGGCGCGTTCAGAACGCGATCAGACTTCGCGGGTGAACCAGACCAGGTCCCGGCGGTCGTCCTCGGCCAGCTGCGCCGCGTCCGGCCAGCGGCCCCGCTCGCGCCAGCCCTGCTCCCGGTAGAAGTCCTCCAGGGCGTGCCCCGCCGGCACCGCGGTGTCCAGCTGCTGCAATCCCATCGCCTGCGCCTGCACCAGGGCGGCGTCGTGCAGCTGCTTGTCCCATCCCTTGCCGTCGAGCACCGGGTCCACCGCGATCGCCACCAGTTCACCGGTGTGCTGGTACACCGGCATCCGGCGAGCGCGCAGCACCGCTGCGCCGACCAGCACGTGCTGCTGGCCGATCGTGAGCAGGTTCGCCCGGCGGTTGCGGACGTCCTCGACGAGCTCCTCGGCTACCGACCGCAACCGGTCCACCTCGTCGGTGGGTTTGAACCCCACGCAACCACCCGCAACGGTCACCCGCCCCCAGAGGTCTGCCAGCGCCGCCGGCAGTTCCGGATGAGGGGTGTCCACCCGGTGCGGACCGGTCACGAAACCTTCGGGGTCAACGCTGATCTCGGACAATCTAGTTCTCCAGCTCCGGGAACCACAGCTTGATCTCCCGCTGCGCGGACTCCGGCGAGTCCGACCCGTGCACCAGGTTGTACTGCACTTCCAGGCCGTAGTCGCCGCGGATGCTGCCCGGCGCAGCCTTCTCCACCGGGTCGGTGCCACCGGCGATCTGCCGGAACGCCGAAACCGCCCGCGGGCCCTCGACCACCGCGGCCACCACCGGGCCGGAGGTGATGAACTCGAGCAGGTCGTTGAAGAACGGCTTGCCGTCGTGCTCCGCGTAGTGCTGCTCCGCCAGCTTGCGGTCCACGTTCTTCAGCTGCAGCGCGACCAGCTTCAGGCCCTTGCGCTCGATGCGGCTGATGACTTCGCCGACCAGTCCTCGCTGAACCCCGTCGGGCTTGACCAGAACCAGGGTGCGCTCGTTCACGTTCCTCTCCTTCGCAGACCGGGGCGCCGCAGGTGCTCGACGAGCGCCCGTTGCTCCAGTCAGGGTATCGATGCAGCTGGCGCACGAAGTGCAGCGGGGCTGGGCGGTCCGCGGCGCGCACAGGTCACCTCCGCACCCGGTGTCCCCCGAATTGACGATGGCATGCGGCGTGAGTCACAAGGTAGCTTCTCCCCGACCGACTGGCCGGTTTGATCTGGGAGGCCGAATGCACGCCGCTGTGCACACTGCCCCGAACCGCCCGTTGCAGATCGAAGAGCTCGCCGACCCGGAACCCGGGGTGGGCGAAGTGGCGATCGACGTCCACTCCTGCGGCGCCTGCCACAGCGATCTGCACGTCATGAAAGGCGAACTGGCTTTCCCCACCCCCGCCGTGCTCGGCCACGAAGTGGCCGGGGTGATCTCCGAAGTCGGTCCCGGAGTCACCGGGCTGTCCGTCGGCGATCCAGTGGTCACCAGCTTCATCATGCCGTGCGGCCAGTGCGAGCAGTGCGCTCGCGGCAACGAGGAGATCTGCCGGCAGTTCTTCGCGTTCAACCGCGCCAAAGGACGTCTCTACGACGACCGGACCCGCCTGCACCGCCCCGATGGCGAACCGGTGTGGATGTACTCCATGGGCGGCCTCGCCGAACGCTGCGTCACCCCGGCGACCTCGGTGTTCCGCGTGCCGGACGGCGTCGCACTGGCCGACGTGGCCTCGGTCGGCTGCTCCACGATGACCGCCTACGGGGCCCTGCGGCACGCCGCGGACGTCAAGGTCGGGGACTCGGTCGCGGTGGTGGCCACCGGTGGAGTGGGCTCCGCCCTGGTGCAGCTGGCCTCCGTGTTCGGCGCCTCGACGATCATCGCCGTGGACATCAGCGACGACAAGCTCACCGCGGCCAGCAAACTGGGCGCCACCCACACCGTGAACTCCGCCCAGGTCGACGCCGCCGAAGCGATCCGCGAGATCACCGGGGGCCGGGGCGTGGACGTGGCCTTCGAAGCGCTCGGTTCGACCGCCACCTTCGGCATCGCCCGCGACTGCGTGGTCGAAGGAGGCCAGGTCGTGGTGGTGGGCATCGCCCCCAAGGGCACCACCGGCGAATTCGACCTGGCCACGATCGCCCGCCGGAAGCTGCAGATCAAAGGCTCCTACGGGGCCAAACCCCGGCGGGACATGCCGATCCTGCTCGACCTGGTGGCCCGCGGACAGCTCCGCCCGAAGGACGCCATCACCCGGCGCTACCCGTTCAGCCAGGTGCAGGAGGCCTTCACCGCGCTCGACCGCGGCGAGACCATCGGGCGTTCCGTGATCGACATCCGGTGAGCCGGGCGGCTCAGCCCTGCTCCTCCGGCGGGTACCCGGGCGGATGCCCCAGCTGGTCGTAGAGCTGCCCGGCCTGCATCCGGCGGGCCACGTCGCGGCGCAGGTACAGGATGTACCCCCAGATCGCGGCGAAGATGGCGCCCATGATCCCGATCGCGGGGTGCACCACCGCGCACACGACCATGGCGGCCTGCAGCGCGAGGGCCACCCACAGCCCCCAGGTCTTCCGCTGCACGAACGCCGCCACCAGCATCAGCCCGGACAGCACCGCCACCACGGTGAACCCGGCGCTGGAAACGCCCCCGCCGAACTGCCACACCACCGGCAGCGCGAGCAAGAAGACGATGAACTCGAGAACCAGGGTGCCCGCCATCACCCCGCGCAGCCCCTTCCACGGGTCCCGCACGCCAGGGGGCGGCACCGGCAGACCGGTTTCGTCCTTCGGCAACTCGTTCTCGCTCATGCCGGCTCCTTACCGAACAGGGCACGGGCTTCCCCAGCGGTCACGACAGAACCGGTGATCACCACACCGCCGCCGGAAACCGGGTCCTGGGGCTGGGAGGTCTCCTCCGCCAGCTGGACCGCGGTGTCCACCGCGTCGTCCAACCGGGGCTCGACGACGATCCGGTCCGGCCCGAAGACGTCCTTGGCGATGCGGGCCAACTCGTCCGGGTTCACCGCCCGCGGCGAGGAGTTGCGGGTGATGACCACTTCGTCCACCACCGGCTCCAGCGCACCGAGGATGCCCGACGCGTCCTTGTCGCCCAGCACTCCCACCACCGCGACCAGCTTGCGGAAGGAGAACTCCGAGCTGAGCGTCTCCGCCAGCGCCCGGGCACCGTGCGGGTTGTGCGCCGCGTCCACCAGCACCGCCGGGGCCGACCGCACCCGCTCCAACCGGCCCGGGGTGATCACGCTGGCGAACGCTTCCCGCACCACGTCCTCGGTGAGCTTGTGCTCCGCGCCCGCGCCCAGGAACGCCTCCGCCGCGGCCAGGGCCAGGGCGGCGTTGCGGGCCTGGTGCGCCCCGTGCAGCGGCAGGAAGATCTCGTCGTAGACGCCACCGAGCCCCTGCAGCTGGAGCATCTGCCCCCCGACCGCGATCGTGCGGGACAGCACCCCGAACTCCTGCCCTTCCCGGGCCACCGTGGCGTCCACCTCGGCGATGCGCTGGTAGATGGCTTGCGCTGCCTCCGGCCGCTGCTCCGCCACGACGGCGATCGAACCGGGCTTGATGACCCCGGCCTTCTCCCGACCGATCGACTCCAGGTCGTCACCGAGGTAGTCGGCGTGGTCCATGGCGACCGGGCAGATCACCGACACCTTCGCGTCGGCCACGTTGGTGGCGTCCCAGCTGCCCCCGAGCCCCACCTCCAGGACGGCGGCCTCCACCGGAGCGTCGGCGAAGGCGGCGAAGGCCATTCCGGTGAGCACCTCGAACTTGCTCATCCGGATGTCGCTGCGCGAATCCACCATGGAGACGTAGGGCGCGATGTCCCGGTAGGCCTCCACGTAGGCGCGAGGACTGATCGGTGCGCTGTCGATGCTGATGCGCTCGGTGGCCAGCTGCAGGTGCGGGCTGGTGTACCGGCCGGTGCGCAGCCCGTGCTTGGTCAGCAGCGCGTCCACCATGCGCGAGGTGGAGGTCTTGCCGTTGGTGCCCGCCACGTGGATGACCGGGTAGGTGCGCTGGGGCTCGGCCAGCAGCTCGGTCAACGCCTCGATCCGGTCCAGCGACGGTTCGATCTTGGTTTCCGGCCAGCGCTCGTTGAGCTCCGCTTCGACCGCTCGCAATTCCTGCAGCTCGGCAGGATCAATGCCGAACACGTGCCCTCACTCCTCGCGCCCCGACTGAATGCCGAGGTCAGTCTACGTGTCGGTGCGCGACACAAACCTTGCTGCCCAGCCCGGGGAGGTGCGCAGTGGCACCTGACCGGGCCACCGGCCAGGTGCCACCAACGATCTTTCAGCCCTGCGGGAGAGCCGCCAGGCGGGACTTGATGCGCTCGATGTCGGCCTGGGCCGTCTCCCGGCGCACCTTGATCTTGTCCACCACTTCGGCCGGCGCCTTCTCCAAGAACGCCGGGTTCTGCAGCTTCTTCTCGGTGTTGGCCAGTTCCTTCTCGGCCGCGGCCAAGTCCTTGTTCAGCCGCTTGCGCTCCGCCGCGACGTCGATCGCGCCGGACAGGTCGAGGGAAACGGTGACCACCCCACCGGGCAAGCCGACCTCGATCGAAGCGCTGGACGTGAAACCGTCCTCCGGCTCGGTGATGCGGGCCAGCGCGCGAACCGCCTTGACGTGCCCGGCCAATCCCTGCGCCTCGATGCCGTCCAACCGGGCGGCCACCCGCTGTCCGGGCTTGAGGCCCTGGTCGGAGCGGAACCGGCGGATTTCGGTGACCAGCTTCTGCACCGCGGCGATCCGTTCGGCCGCCGCCTCGTCGACCGGTTCGGTCGCCGGCTTCGGCCACTCCGCGATGACCAACGACTCACCGCCGGTCAGCGTGGTCCACAGCTTCTCCGTGATGAACGGGATGATCGGGTGCAGCAGCCGCAGCAGGATGTCCAGCACGTAGCCGAGGACTTCCCGGGTCCGCTCGGCCCGCGGGCCGTCCTCGTCCATCTGGACCTTGGACAGCTCGAGGTACCAGTCGCAGAACTCGTCCCACGTGAAGTGGTAGAGCAGCTCGGTGGCCTTGGCGAACTGGAAGTCCTCCAGCAGGTTGTCCACATCAGACGCCAACTGGCCGACCCGGTCGACGATCCAGCGGTCCGCATCGGTCAGCTCGTCCCGCTGCAGCGGCGCCTCCGGCACCCGCGCCCCGTTCATCAACGCGAACTTGGTGGCGTTGAACAGCTTCGTGCAGAAGCTCCGGGAACCGGCGACCCACTCCTCCCCGATCGGCACGTCCGTGCCCGGGTTGGCTCCGCGCGCCAGCGTGAACCGCAGGGCGTCGGTGCCGTACTCGTCCATCCACACCAGCGGGTCCACGGTGTTGCCCGCCGACTTGGACATCTTCTTGCCGTGGGCGTCCCGGACCATGCCGTGCAGGGCGATCACCTTGAACGGCTCCACCCCGTCCATCGCGTACAGCCCGAACATCATCATCCGGGCCACCCAGAAGAACAGGATGTCGTAGCCGGTGACCAGCACGCTGGTCGGGTAGAACTTCCGCAGGTCGGCGGTGTCGTCCGGCCAGCCCATCGTGGAGAACGGCCACAGGCCGGAGGAGAACCAGGTGTCGAGGACGTCCTCGTCCTGGTACCAGCCCTCGCCGGTGGGCGGTTCCTCGTCCGGGCCCACGCACACCATCTCGCCGTTGGGGCCGTGCCACACCGGGATCCGGTGCCCCCACCACAACTGGCGCGAGATGCACCAGTCGTGCATGTTGTCGACCCAGTCGAAGTAGCGCTTGGCCATTTCCGGCGGGTGGATCTGCACCCGACCGTCGCGCACCGCGTCCCCGGCCGCCTTGGCCAGCGGACCCACTTTGACGAACCACTGCATCGACAGCCGCGGCTCGATCGGCTCCTTCGACCGCGAGCTGTGCCCCACGCTGTGCAGATACGGCCGCTTCTCAGCGACGATGCGCCCCTCGGCGCGGAGCGCTTCGCGGACCGCCTTCCGGGCCTCGAACCGGTCCATGCCGTCGAACTGGGTGCCGGTCCCGGCGATGCGGCCGGCTTCGTCCATGATCGTCAGCATCGGCAGGCCGTGCCGCTTGCCGATCTCGAAGTCGTTCGGGTCGTGCGCCGGGGTCACCTTGACCGCGCCGGTGCCGAACTCGGGGTCGACGTGCTCGTCGGCGATGATCGGGATCTTCCGGCCGGTCAGCGGCAGCTCGACCTCCGTGCCGACCAAGTGCTTGTACCGGTCGTCGTCCGGGTGCACCGCCACCGCGGTGTCGCCGAGCATCGTCTCCACCCGGGTGGTGGCCACCACGATGGAGTTCTCGCCGTCCCCGTAGCGCATGGAGACGAGCTCGCCCTCGACCTCCTTGTACTCGACCTCGATGTCGGACAAGGTGGTCTGCATCTGCGGCGACCAGTTGACCAGCCGCTCGGCCCGGTAGATCAACCCGTCGTCGTACAGCTTCTTGAAGATCGTCTGGACGGCGCGGGAGAGCCCCTCGTCCATGGTGAAGCGCTCGCGGGTCCAGTCGACGCTGTCACCCATGCGGCGCATCTGGGACAGGATGGCCCCGCCGTGCTTCTCCTTCCACTGCCACACGCGCTCGACGAAGGCTTCCCGGCCGAGGTCGCGGTGGTCGATGCCCTCGTCCCGCAGCTGCTTCTCCACCAGCGCCTGCACGGCGATGCTGGCGTGGTCCATACCGGGCAGCCACAGCGTCTCGTACCCCTGCATGCGGCGGCGCCGGATCAGCAGGTCCATCAGGGTGTGCTCGTAGGCGTGCCCGATGTGCAGGCTGCCGGTGACGTTCGGCGGCGGGATGACGATCGAGAACGGAGGCTTGTCGCTGTTCGCGTCGGCGGTGAAATAACCGGCTTCTACCCAGCGCTGGTACAGCTCGGCCTCTACGTCGGCTGGATTCCAGGACGACGGAAGTTCACGGGGCTGCGCAGCATGGGTCTCAGTCACACTCCGAATTCTACGAGCGGCTGTTCAGCGCCTTCTGCGGGCATCGGCTCCCCCGTTGCTCCGCCTGCGGGCGACCGGGCCAGCGCGGTAGTACCGGTTGATGAGCTCGACTTATGGTGGTTGGGGACACCAAGAAGATCAAACAGGATTAAGTGGCTCGGTCAGCCGCTCCGATCCGCGTGGTCTCCGGTAGGGGAGGCAGGTTCATGGCACGCAAAGCTCCCGAACGGGATATCAACGAAGAAGAACTCGAGGTGGGCGGTCGGTCCGAAGCTGCGGCTGGGGTCAAAGGCGTTCTGGTCTCCCTGCAGCGCAGTTGGGAACAGATGGGCCTGGCCCGCACCGTGCGGACGCTCCCGCTGCTCAACCAGCAGTCCGGCTTCGACTGCCCGGGCTGCGCCTGGCCCGACCCGCGGCAGGAGGAGGGCGGGCACCGCAAAATCGCCGAGTTCTGCGAGAACGGCGCCAAAGCGGTGGCCGAGGAAGCCACCACCCGCCGCGTCGGCCCGGAGTTCTTCGCCGCCCACCCGGTGGCCGAACTGGCCGAGCGGACCGACTACTGGCTCGGCCAACAGGGGCGGATCACCCAACCGGTGATCCTCCGCGAAGGGGACACCCACTACCGGCCGATCAGCTGGGAGGACGCCTTCCAGGTCATCGCCGACAAGCTCAACGCGCTGGACTCGCCGGACCAGGCCACCTTCTACACCTCGGGGCGGGCCAGCAACGAAGCCGCCTTCGCCTACCAGCTCATGGTCCGCAGCTTCGGCACCAACAACCTGCCGGACTGCTCCAACATGTGCCACGAGGCCTCCGGCGCGGCGCTGACCGAAACCATCGGCATCGGCAAGGGCTCCGTCTCCCTCGCCGACGTCGAGCAGGCCGACCTGGTCGTGGTGGTGGGCCAGAACCCGGGCACCAACCACCCGCGCATGCTCACCTCGCTGGAGAAGGTGAAGCGCAACGGCGGCAAGATCATCGCCATCAACCCGCTGCCCGAAACCGGTCTGATGAGGTTCAAGAACCCGCAGACCGCGCGGGGCGTCATCGGCAGTGGGACCGCGCTGGCCGACGAGTTCGCCCAGATCCGCGTCAGCGCGGTCCCACTGCCGATGACGCCCCGCGCGGTCTGCGGGTTCTTGAACCTCATCAGACCGGTTTCGGGCAGCGGGTTGATGGCGATGATCTTGCCG
>NZ_AYJW01000010.1 GCF_000497205.1 Saccharopolyspora rectivirgula DSM 43747 | reverse complement strand
CCTGCCGCAACCGTGCGAGCTAGCGGAGAAGATCTTCCCCGAAGTCGTCAAGAACATCCCACCGCAGGACTGAACGATCCACCAGCAAGGGGACTTTTCTTCCTGCGCTGGCAGAAAAGTTCCCTTGCTTATCTATCCCCTCTGGACTACTTCTCCATTCCGACGGGAAGTTCCACAGTGGAGTTCTAGCGGAGCAGTGTGGTGGCTTCCGGGTCGGCCAGCAGGGCGGTGAGGGTGAAGCGGTGCTGCCACTCGTCAGCTGCCCAGGCCAGTGCCCGCCCCAGGCCGTCCGGTGTGCGTTCCGCGTGCACCGCCCCGGTGGGCTCGACCCACCAGTGCACGCGGTGCTCCTGCTGGCTGGAGCGGACCCGCAGCTCGTCGTGCAGCACCACCTGCCCGTCCGGCACGGTGATGCCCACCAGTTCGCACGCCGCCGGCACCCGGGAGAGCTCCCGCCAGTTGCGGGCTTTGCCGGAGCCGACCACCTGCAGGGTGTTCTCCTCCGACGCCAGCGGCAGATCCAGCAGTTCCGCCAGCGCTTCCGCGTCGAAGTCATCCGGTCCGCCGCCGGCCACCACCAGCGGCGCCTCCAGGGCGCCGAGCATCCACGGCACGTCCAGCACCACCGCCCGCTCGGCGTTCACTACCGCCCCGGAAACGGACCGCACCGTCTCCGGCGGGTCCAGCTCGGCCGGATCGACGACGCCCTGCGCCACCGCGTCGGCGAGCACCCGGTGCGCCCGCAGCGCGGTGCCGGCCCGCACCGAGCGCGCCCGGTCCCCCAGCCGCTCCAGCAGGTCCGCGGCGTCGTCGGGGCCGGTGACGGACAGTTCGCCGCGCACCCCGGCCAGGGCGAGCTGCTCGGTGGTCAACCCCAGCTCCGGAACCGGGTCGTACAGGCCGACCAGCTCGTGCGCGTCCGGCAGCCGCCAGTCCCGCGGCGCCCGGCCGTCGAGCAGGGCGTAGCGGCTGATCCACCACGCGGTGTAGCTCTGCTGGTCGTGCAGTTCGCGGGCGGTGTCCGGGCGGGAGCTGAGGAGTCGGATCGCGGCCGGCCAGCAGTCGTCGGCCACCAGGTCCAGGTCGTGGACCGCGGTGAGCACCGCGGGCGGCCATTCTTCCGGCCGCAGCGCCTCCTGCTCGGCCCACCACTGCCGGCTGTCCGGAAGGTCTTCGTCCGGTTCCACCGGTTCTTCGGTGACCTGCACCAGGAAGGTGTCGCGCACGCCGATGGAGGTCAGCAGTTCGCGCGGCCAGTTCTGGGCGAAGTCCGCGGCCAGCACGCCCAGCGGGGCGTCCTCCCCCACCGCGTCGTCGGCGAGCACGTCCAGCAGTGCCGCGTCCGGCAGCACCAGTTCCTCGGCGGGCCGGAAGCCGCCGTCGCTGTCGGGCAGGGCGAGCTTGCCCAACCAGTCGCGCCGCAGGGAGCTGTGCTGCAGCAGTTCGAGCACGGCCTCGGCCAGCGGTTGCACCTGCACGCCGGAGCGGGCGTCGGCTGCGCTGCGCCGGACCGCTTCGGCCAGGGGTGGGGAGTCCAGGAGTTCGTCGGCCCCGGCCGGGTGGGCGCCGAGTTTCTCCAGCAGCGGGTGGGCGGCTTGCGGGTGGGCGATGCGCAGCCCGGAGATGTCCAAGGCGGACAGCAGGCTGGCCGGCCCGGATCGGTCTCCGTCTTGGCTGAGCAGCACTCCCCGGACTCCGCTGGCGGTGCGGCCGTCGGCCAGCGGCACCGGGAGCGCGGCAAGTTCTTCGCGGGCCACGGGGTCGGCGTTCTCCACCGGGACCAGCGCGTCGTACAGCAGTCGCCACCAGTGGGGTGGGCGGTCCAGGCCGGTCACGGCTTCCACCAGGTCGGCGGTGCCGAGGCGGGGGACTTCGACGGCGTGCAGGGCGCGGCGGTGGTGGGCTTCGGAGAGGTCCGCGGGCAGCAGTCCGGGTATGACGTCCCGCAGCAGGTCCACCAGTTCGGCGGAGACGAAGTCGAGGGCGCGGGCTCGGGCCGGGGCGACGGTGCCGCCGGCGGCGGCCGGCAGCCAGCTGCTGGTGCGCAGCTGGGCGTTCACCTGGCGGCGGAGTTCTTCGTCGGTGTCGGACAGCGGGAAGCCGGGCAGCGGGACGAGGGCGGTGCGCTGTTCCGGGGCGAGTTTGCCGACCAGGTGCGGGTAGCACTCGGCGGCTGCGGCCAGCACCGCGTCGGTGGCGGCGGATCGGACGGTGCGCCGGCGGTCGGCTTCCACGGGGACGGTGGCCACCAGGCGGGCCGGAAGGGACAGGCGTTCTTCGGTGGGGGTGGGTGCGTGCAGCACGTCCTCGGCCAGCGGGGTGGGTGCGCCCCGCTCGTCCAGGGGGACCGCCCAGCACAGCTGCCATTCGGTGGTTTCCCGGGTTTCCGCGCCGAGGTCGGCCAGGTCTTCCGGGCGGAGGGTTCCGCTGGCCCGGTGGACGAGCCAGCGGTCGGTGCGCTGCGGGCCGTGGATGACGAGCTGGTCGCCGGGCTGGTCTTGGCGGCGCCACACCTGTTCGCCGAGTTGGATCTCGGTCAGCGCGGGCAGGGCCAGCAGCAGGCCTGGGGCTTGGTCGGCGAAGGAGGCCAGGAGCTCGTCGACGTCGACGTCGTCCCGCAGGGGCAGCCGCACTTCGGTGGTGAACCCGTCGGGCGGGGTGCCGTCGGCTGGCCAGGGCAGGCGCAGCACCGGGACGGAGCCGGCTCTGCGCTGCAGTTCCTCGGCGGGCCCGGGGAGTTGGGCGACTTCTCGCGCGGTGGCCTGCTTGGAGAACGCCACCCCGCCGGTGGTGGAGACCACCTGCGGGGCGTCGGTGACCGAGAGGACCGCGGCGAAGCCGACGCCGAAGCGGCCGACGGTTCGCTGGTCGCGTTTGGCGGAGGCGCGCAGGGCGGCGAGCGCGGCCACCCCTTCGGGGGTCAGCGGCTGCCCGGTGTTGGCCACCCGCAGTTCGGTGCCGGTGAAGGTGATCCGCAGGACTCCGCCGGAGCCGGCGGCGTCCGCGGCGTTCTGCGCGAGTTCCACCAGGAGGCGGTTGCGGTAGCCGCCGATGCGGAGGTCTTCTTCGGCGTTGGCGTCCTCCCGGAAGCGGGTGGGTGAGGTTTGCCAGGTTCGCAGGACGGTTTGGCGCAGCGCAGCGGTGCCGAACGGGTCCGGTTGGCTCACTCGCGCTCCGGCTGGTGCGGTTCGATGTCCAGTGCCGCGTCGTCGTAGACGACTTCGGCGACGGGAATCGACGAGGAGGTGTCCACTTCGGTTTCGGAGTGGGCGCCGCAGCCGAACTCGGCGCTGACCACCCGGCCGTCGGCGGGTGAGACCTCGTTGGCGCACACCCCGAAGGCGGTGCCCATCGAACCGGCCAGTTTCAGGAAGAACCCGCAGGTCGCGCAGTTGGCGGGGGCCATTCTGGCCATGTCGGTGTTCGGCCCGAACTCGCCGTTCTGCCAGCGTTCGGCGGCGGCGAGCTTGCCTTCGGGGCTGAGCACGCGCTTGCGCCCCAGGCCGATCTCCTTGGTCACGTCCTCGACCGCCGGGTCGTCGCTGGCCAGGTAGCCGGGCACCAGCCGGGGGTCGTCCGGGCGGGTGGGCAGCAGGTCACCGGCGCCGAGGTCGCCGGGGCGGACGCGTTCGCTCCACGGCAGCCATTCCGGGGCGGTGAGCGCTTTCGGCCCGGGCAGCAGCACGACCTCGCTGACGGTGACCGGTTCCCCGGGGCCGGCGTGCGCGACGGTGACCGCCCAGCGCCAGCCGACGTAGCTGGGGTAGTTGGATTCGAAGTAGTGGGTTACCGCGTACGGGCCTTCTGGTTCGACACCCATGTGCTCCCCCACCGGGTCGGCCCCGCTGGGGTCCAGGGTGACCACGGGAGAGGCGATCGGGTCGGGCCCCGGTCGCGCCTCTTCCTCCGCCGCAGCTCGGGCGACCTCCACCGCGTCGGCGAGCTCCGGGTTCAGTGGCGCGGGCTCGTTCTGCCCGGGTTCCCCGGACGGGGTTCCCGCGGACGGGTTGGTCGTCGCAGCAGGCATAGGCGTCACAGCCTCGATTGTGCCGTACGGGTTCGACGCGGACTTCGGCCGTGTCAAGCTTGCCTGGTGGGACTCCTCCGTGCTCGCCGAGTTCTGAGCGGTGTACTCGCTGTTGCTCTTCTGGGCTTGTTGGCCTGCTCTGCGCAGGTGGCGCAGGATGGCGGCCAGAACGATCAGAAGCAGACCGATCAGAGCATTGGGCACTCTGGAAGCGTGCCACACCTGCGCCGGGTCGTGGTCAAAGTGCTCCCGCACGACCGCACCTCATTCACTCAGGGCCTGGAAATCGCTGATGGGCTCCTCTACGAAGGCACCGGGCGGCGCGGTGAGTCGGTTGTTCGCGCCATCGACCTGGCCACCGGCAAGGTGCGCGGCGAGGTTCGGCTCCCGGATGACTTCTTCGGGGAGGGGATCACCGTCACTGGTGACCGTATATGGCAGCTCACCTGGCAGGAAGGGGTTGCGATCGAGCGGGATCGTCACACTCTGCGTGAGCTTCGTCGCGTTCGGTATTCCGGGGAGGGCTGGGGGCTGTGCTTCGACGGCCGCCGGCTGGTGATGAGCGACGGCAGCGACGAGTTGACGTTCCGGGATCCCCGCACGTTCCAGCCGGTGGGGCGGGTGCCGGTGCGGTTGGGCGGTCGCCCGGTGGAGGAGCTCAACGAGCTGGAGTGCGTGGACGGCCAGGTGTGGGCCAATGTGTGGGGCAGCACCGACATCGTGCGGATCGATCCGGCTTCGGGGCAGGTCACGGCGGTGGCTGACGCGTCCGGGTTGTTGTCCGAGGAGGAGCAGGCGCAGGCGGACGTGCTCAACGGCATCGCCGCGGTGCCCGGCACCGACGAGTTCTTGATCACCGGCAAGTACTGGCCGTGGATGTTCCGGGTGCGGTTCGAGCCGGCGTGAGGCGCCGCGCGGCGCGCTGCGGCCGGGTCGTAGGCTCGACGTCGTGCGTCGAGCTTGGAAACCGCTGCTGGCGGTGTCGGCCTTGGCTCTGGCCGGGTGCGCCGCTCCCAGCGATCCGCAGGTCACGTTCTACTCCCACGGTTCCGCGGTGTCGGTGCCGCCGGCCCAGTACTGCGAGGACCCGGCGGGTGAGGAGTGCTCCCCGCCGGATCCGGAGGCGGTGGGCACGCTGCGGGTGCCCGGTGATTCGGTGCTGCAGATCTCGGTGCCCGCGGAGGTGGCGGATGCCCCGTGGCAGGTGGTGTTCCTGTACCGCGGGCCCGATGGTGAGCTGCTGGACAGCCGGACCCAGGTGTTCCCGCCTGGTGAGCGGCACGCCTACACCTTGCAGCTGCCGCCGGATGGAACGCGGCTGGAGCACGTGGAGGTGCAGAAGTTCTCCGCGGTGTTGACCCCGAACCAGGGTGGCGGGGTGAGTTTCGGCATTGGCGGAACCTGGGTGCTCAGCGTGCGGCAGTGAGCCTGGCGCGCGCTGGTCAGGGCCCGTTGGGGTCGAGTTCGCGGGCGACCGCCCGGACCACTTCGCCGATCCGCCGGGAGGTCTTGCGGTCCGGGTAGCGTCCCCGGCGCAGTTCGGGTTGGACCTTGAGCTCCAGCAGCTTGATCATGTCTTCGATCAGGCCGTGCAGCTCGTCGGCGGGTCGGCGGCGTGCTTCGGCCACCGAGGGCAGCGGGTCGAGCAGCTGCACTTTGAGGGCTTGCGGGCCGCGGCGGCCCTGGGCCAGATCGAAGTCGACGCGCTGACCGGACTTGAGCGTGTCAACGCCGGACGGCAGTGCGGAGGCGCGCACGTATACGTCCTCCCCACCGTCCTGGGTCAGGAAGCCGAAGCCTTTCTCCGCGTCGAACCACTTGACCCTGCCGGTCGGCACTGTCCTCACCGTTCCCTGTCAGATGCACTGGCCCGTTGCGGGCGTCCGGTTTGTTCCTTCTGGTTCCGCCACGCGGGACTGAATCACCCCGGCACGACGAAAGCGCCCCGAGAGGGTGGCCCGCAACCAGGCGGGTCGGGACGCGTCTCTTAAAGAGTACCGCGCTTTCCGCCGGGATCGTCCCACCTTGTTGACCAAGGGCTGCTGCGGCTGCGGGGGCAGCACCGAATACGCTGCCCGGCATGGGGAGTACGGATTCTCAGGCCGCTGTGCTGCGGGTTGCCGTGGTGCTGTTCGGGCTGGGCCTGGCGGCTGTCGTGGCGATTTTCGTGCTGTTCGCGCTGGGCTTGCAAGATCTTCCACTGTGGCTGAACCTGGCCGCCCTGCTGTGCCCGTTGGGGCTGATCTGCGGCGTGGTGGGCGTGATCATGCGCGCCCGGCGGCGTTGAGGTCGTCCGCCAGCCACGCCGGGAATCCGGTGAGGTCCACGAGCACTTCGTCGGCTCCTGCCGCGGCGAGTTCGGCGGCCGAGTGGGGGCCGGTGGCCACGGCCACCGAGCGGGCGCCGGCGGCGTGGGCGCCGCGGACGTCGCCGAGGTGGTCGCCGACGTAGATGGTGGCGCCTTCTTCGCGCAGCACGGTCCCCTTGGCGCTGGCGAACACGTCGCCGGCCAGCCGGTCGACTTCCCAGCCGAGCGCTTCCAGGTGCAGTGCGGCGTTGGGCTGGTACTTGCCGGTGACGACGAGGACGCGGCCGCCGGCGTCGCGCACCGCGCGCAGGGCCTGGTCGGCGCCGGGCATGGGGGTGGTCGCGGGGATCACGACGTCCGGGTAGATCTCGCGGAACCTGTCGACCAGCTGCTGCACCTCCGGTTCGGCGAAGCCGTAGGAGCGGATGACGTCGGGCAGCGGCGGCCCGAGGTTGGCGGCGAAGTGCTGGCCGTCCAGCTGCACCCCGAATTCCTCGTTGAGCACTTCGAACGCCCGCACCATGCCGGGGCGCGGGTCGATCAGCGTCATGTCGAGGTCGAAGCCGATGACGGGTGTGGCGGGCTGGGCTGTCACGGCCCACACCCTACGGGTCGGGTGGTTCCGCCCCGCACCTTGACCCGGAACGCATGGGTATCGAAAATCATGCCGTAACCTGCCTCACACCTGGCGAGCTGGAGTCGGCTATGACGAGCACCGCGCACCCCGCCCACCGCGATGGTTTCCACTCCCTGCGGCCCAGCGGCTTGAACTGGGATTCCTTGCCGCTGCGCCTGTTCACCAAGGGGAACGCCAAGTACTGGAACCCGGCCGATATCGACTTCCGGCAGGACGCCGAGGACTGGCAGAAGCTCTCCGAGGAGGAGCAGCGCAGCATCGCCGGGCTGTGCGCCCAGTTCGTGGCCGGTGAGGAAGCCGTCACGCAGGACCTGCAGCCCTTCATGGCCGCCATGGCCGCTGAGGGGCGCTTCGGGGACGAGATGTACCTGACCCAGTTCTGCTTCGAAGAGGCCAAGCACACCCAGGTGTTCCGGCTGTGGATGGACGCGGTCGGGCTCACCGGCGACCTGCACTGGATCGTCGAGCAGAACCCCGGTTACCGGGCGATCTTCTACGAGGCCCTGCCCGAGTCGCTCAACGCCCTGCACGACGACCCGAGCCCGGAGAACCAGGTGCGCGCCTCGGTGACCTACAACCACATCGTGGAAGGCACCCTCGCGCTCACCGGCTACTACGCCTGGCACAAGATCTGCCGCACCCGCGGCATCCTCCCCGGGATGCAGCAGGTCATCAAGCACATCGGGGACGACGAGCGGCGGCACATGGCGTGGGGCACCTTCACCTGCCGTCGGCACGTGGCGGCCAACGAGCGCAACTGGGAGTTCGTCGAGGACCAGATGAACAAGTTGCTGCCGCACGCCATCGCCCAGGTGGAGTGGCGTCCCGACGACATGCCCCGGGAAATGCCGTTCTCGCTCAACAAGGAGGAGTTGACCGCCTACGCCGCGGACCGGGCCGGCCGGCGGTTGAACGCCATCTCCAGCGCCCGCGGGATGCCGTTGGCCCAGATCGACGTGGACGCCTCCCCCGAGGAGCTGGAGGAGCAGTTCGGCGCTGAGGACGCCGCTGAGCTGGACAAGCTCACCAGCAGCTGAGGTGGGCGCCGGGCGCCGGTGGTGACCGGTGCCCGGCAGCGCACCACGGGCCGTTCGCCTACTGGAGTCCGAGGATCTCCTTGGCCATTTCGCGCATCTCCACCTTGCGCACCTTCCCGGTCACCGTCATGGGGAACTCGTCGACCACGTGCACGTAGCGGGGGATCTTGTAGTGGGCGAGCTTGCCGGTGCAGAACTCCCGCAGTGACTCGGCGGTCATCGGCGGTGCTCCTTCCCGCAGCCGCACCCAGGCCATCAGCTCTTCGCCGTAGCGCTCGTCCGGCACCCCGATGACCTGGGCGTCGAGGATGTCGGGGTGGGTGTAGAGGAATTCCTCGATCTCCCGCGGGTAGATGTTCTCCCCGCCGCGGATCACCATGTCCTTGATCCGACCGGTGATGCTGACGTACCCCTCTTCGTCCATCACCGCGAGGTCACCGGTGTGCATCCACCGGGCCTGGTCGATGACTTCGGCGGTCTTGTCGGGCTGGTTCCAGTAGCCCAGCATCACCGAGTAGCCGCGGGTGCACAGCTCGCCCGGGGGGTTGCGGGGCACGGTCAGCCCGGTCTCCGGGTCGATGATCTTGACCTCGAGGTGCGGCCCCACCTTGCCCACTGTGGACACTCGCCGTTCCGGTGAGTCGTCCGCTCGGGTTTGGGTGCTGACCGGACTGGTTTCGGTCATGCCGTAGCAGATGGTCACCTCGGTCATCCCCATCCGGTCGATGACCTGCTTCATCACTTCGGCGGGACAGGGCGAGCCGGCCATGATGCCGGTGCGCAGCGAGCTGAGGTCGTAGTCGTCGAAGTCCGGCAGCGCCAGTTCGGCGATGAACATCGTGGGCACCCCGTACAGCGAGGTGCAGCGTTCCGCCGAAACCGCGGCCAGCGCGGCCGCGGGGTCGAAGCCCTCGCTGGGGATGACCATGGTGGCGCCGTGGCTGGTGCAGGCGAGGTTGCCCATCACCATGCCGAAGCAGTGGTAGAACGGCACCGGGATGCACACCCGGTCCTGTTCGGTGTAGCGGCACCGCTCCCCCACGAAGAACCCGTTGTTGAGGATGTTGTGGTGGGACAGGGTCGCCCCTTTGGGGAAGCCGGTGGTGCCCGAGGTGTACTGGATGTTGATCGGGTCGTCGGCCGACAGCTGGGCCTGCACTTCGGACAGCCGGTCGCGGTCGCCGGAGTTGTCGAACAGCGCCGTCCACTCCGGGGTGCCGAGGACCAGGACCCGCTCCAGCTGGGGGCACCGGGAGCGGACGTTGTCGATCATTCCGACGTAGTCGGAGGTTTTGAACTTCTCCGCCGAGACCAGCATCTTGACCCCGGACTGGTTGAGCGCGAACTCCAGCTCGTGCTCCCGGTAGGCCGGGTTGATGTTGACCAGGATGGCCCCGATCTTCGCGGTCGCGTACTGGATGAACGTCCACTCAGCACGGTTCGGGGACCAGATGCCGACCCGATCTCCCTTGCCTATCCCGGCTTCCAGCAGCCCGATGGCCAGCTTGTCCACTTCTGCCACGAATTCCCGGTATGTCCAGCGGCGCCCGGTTGCGCATTCCACGAGCGCTTCCCGGTCCGGGAAACGAGCTGCCGTGCGGTCCAGATTCACCCCGATCGTGTCCCCGAGCAGCGGAACGTCGGAAACGCCCGAGGCGTAACTGAGCTGAGCCGGTGCAGTGGCTTCCGTCACTACGGCCTCCTTGCAGCAAGTGATGCAGGCCACTCATCTTCCCTGCAAAGAGCCCGTCAGCCAAGAGGAGGAGCGCTCCGCGATGCGGATTTTTCGTTCCAGCAGCCACCGCGCCACCCGGGGTGGCACGGTGGGTGCATGCGCTTGGTACTGAACGTGATCTGGCTCGTCTTCGGCGGGCTGTGGTTGGCGCTGGGCTACGCCCTGGCGGGCGTGCTGCTCAGCATCACCGTCGTCGGCATCCCCTTCGGCATCGCTTCGTTCCGGATGGCCAGCTTCACGCTGCTCCCGTTCGGCCGGCGGCTGGTGGACAACCCCGATGCCGGGGTGATGTCCCTGCTGGGCAACGTCCTGTGGCTGGTGCTGGCCGGCTGGTGGCTGGCCCTCGGGCACGTCGTCACCGGCGTGGCGATGTGCTTGACCATCATCGGCATCCCGCTCGGCATCGCGAACTTCAAGCTCATCGAAGTCTCGCTGATGCCGCTGGGCAAGCGCATCGTCGACGCCGACGACCCCCGCTCCTTCCCGCGCTAGCCCGCGGCGCGGACGAGCCGATCAGTCGAACGGATTCGTGACGCGGCCGATGAGGTCGGCCACCGAGTTGATCACCTTCGTCGGCCGGTACGGGTACCGCTGCGCGGTGTCCTCGCCGGAGAGCCCGGAGAGCACCAGGATCGTGCGCATCCCCGACTCCAGCCCGGAGCGCACGTCGGTGTCCATCCGGTCCCCGATCATCAGGGTGTTCTCCGAGTGGGCGCCGAGCTGGCGCAGCGCGGAACGCATCATCAGCGGATTCGGTTTGCCCACGTAGTACGGGGCGCGGCCGGTGACCCGCTCGATCATGGCGGCCACCGCCCCGGTGGCCGGGAGGGTGCCTTCCCGGCTCGGGCCCTTCTCGTCCGGGTTCGTGGCGATGAACCGCGCACCGCGCTCGATCATCCGCACCGCCTTGGTGATCGCGGTGAAGCTGTAGGTGCGGGTCTCCCCCAGCACCACGTAGTCCGGGTCGGTCTCGGTGAGCACGTAGCCCACGTTGTGCAGCGCGGTGGTCAGCCCGGACTCGCCGATCACGAAGGCCGACCCGTTGGGCCGCTGCTCCTGCAGGAACTGGGCGGTGGCCAGGGCCGAGGTCCAAATGGCCCCTTCCGGCACGTCCAGCCCGGTGCGGCTCAGCCTGGCGCGCAGATCGCGCGGGGTGTACTTGGAGTTGTTGGTGAACACCATGAACGGGATATCGTTGGCCCGCAGGTCGGCGAGGAACTCGTTGGCGCCCGGCACCATGTACTCCTCGTGCACGAGCACGCCGTCCATGTCCATCAGGTAGGTCCAGCCAGCTTTTTCAGTCACCCCCCGATGATCCACCGGACACCGGGTGAATTGCTACCTCAGTCGCCTTGACGACGAACCACACCTCTTCGCCGACGGCCAACTGCAGCTCCGCCACCGCGGCCGGGGTCACGTCGGCGGCGATGGATTGGCCGCGCACCGCGCCGCGCACCCGGATCACGTCCGCCCGCGGTTCCAGGCCGGTCAGCCGCACCGGCAAGGCGTTGCGCGGGCTGGCGTGCGGGCGCTCCCGGTGGATGGCCACCGCGGCCGGGGCGAACACCGCGGCCGCCGGTTCCCGCGCGGACACCGGTTCGGCGGCGCGCCCGCTGACCTGGATGCCGTCGAGGGCGATCCCCTCTTCGGTGGCCGTTCCGGCCAGCAGGTTCAGGCCCGCGACCCGGGCGGTGAACGGGTCCCGCGGGCGGGCCAGGACCCGGCGCACCGGGCCCTGTTCGACGATCCGCCCGTCCACCAGCACCACCAGCTGGTCGGCGAGCACGATCGCGTCCAGCACGTCGTGGGTGACCAGGACGGTGGGTTTGCGGTGGCGGCGCAGCACCTCGCGCAGCAGCCCGCGCATCGCGGGCGCGGCGTCCACATCGAGCGCGGCCAGCGGCTCGTCCAGCATCAGCAGCTTCGGGTCGGCCGCCAGCGCCCGGGCCAGCGCCACGCGCTGGGCCTGTCCGCCGGACAGCTGGCCGGGTTTGCGCTCGGCCAGGTCGAGCGCGTCCACTTCGGATAACCAGTGTTCGGCGATGCGGCGCGCCTCCGCCTTGCGCTTGCCTGCTGCCCGGGGGCCGAACGCCACGTTCTCCAGGGCGCTCAGGTAGGGGAACAGCAGTGGTTGCTGGGCCAGCAGGCCGGCACCGCGCCGGTGGGTCGGCAGGTCGACGCCCCGCTCGGTGTCCAGCCACGGCGTCCCGTCGAGTTCGATGCGCCCGGCGCTCGGGCGGAGCAGACCGGCCAGCACGGACAGCAAAGTGGACTTTCCGGCCCCGTTGGGCCCGAGCACCGCGACCACCTGCCCCGGCGGCACCTGGAGCTCGGCCCGCAGCGCGAACGAGCCGCGGTGCAGGTCGATTTCCGCGCGCAGTCCGCTCACAGCTGTCCTTCCACCGCTCTCGGTCGCGCCACCACGATCACCGCCAGCGCCACCGCGACCAGCAGCAGCGACATCGCCACCGCGGCATCCACATCGGACTGCGCGGTGGTGTAGACGGCGAGGGGGAGGGTGCGGGTGGTGCCCTGCAGGCTGCCGGCGAAGGTGATGGTGGCGCCGAACTCGCCCAGCGCCCGGGCGAAGGTGAGCACCAGGCCGGACCCCACCGCCGGCAGCATCAGCGGCACCGTCACCCGCCGGAACGCCAACCACGGGCTGGCGCCGAGGGTGGCCGCGACCTGCTCGTACCGCTCCCCCGCGGTGCGCAGCGCGCCTTCCAGCCCGACCACCAGGAACGGCATGGCGACGAAGGTCTGGGCCAGCACCACCGCCGTCGTGGTGTACGGCAGTTGGACGCCGACCAGCGCCAGCAGTTGCCCGACCGGCCCGGTGCGCCCCAGCAGGTACAGCAGGGCCAGGCCGCCGACCACCGGGGGCAGCACCAGCGGCAGCAGCACCAGGGCCCGCAGCACCCGCACGCCCGGCAGCCGGGAGCGGGCCAGCACCAGGGCGAGCGGTCCGCCCAGCAGCAGGGAGAGCGCGGTGGCGATCAGCGCGGTGCGGATCGACAGCCGCAGCGCCTCCAGCGCGGCCGGGCTGAGCAGCAGTTCCGGCAGCTGGCGCGGGTCGGTGCGGGTCAGCAGCCCGGCGACCGGCAGCACGATCAGCAGCAGCGCGCAGCTGGCGGGCAACCACAGCAGGGCTGGGATGCGGCTGGTGCTGCGGTGCGCGCGACGTCCTCGGCTCATGGCAGACCGAACCCGTGCTCGGCGAGCACTTCGCGGCCGGCCGGGCCGCGCAGGAAGTCCACGAACTGGCGGGCCAGTTCCGGTTCCGCGGCGTCCCGCAGCACGCCGACCGGGTAGGAGTTGATCGCCTGGTCGGCGTGCGGCAGTTCGATCGCCTCGACCTCGCCGGCGGCGGCTCGCGCATCGGTCGTGTAGACCAGGCCGGCGTCGGCTTCGCCGGCGGCGACCTTGTTCAGCACCGCTTTGACGTCGTTCTCCTCGCTGGCCGGCCGCAGCTGGACACCGGAGGCCCGCAGCACTTCCCGGGTGGCCGCCCCGCAGGGCACCGGCGGGGCGCACACCACGACGGTGTTGCCCGGGGCCGCGAGGTCGGCCGCGGAGCGGATCCCGGCCGGGTTGCCCGAGGGAACGGCGATCACCAGCCGGTTGGTGGCGAACACTTGAGGGTCGGTCACCAGGTCGCCGACCCGGTCCATGCTGGCCCGGTCGGCGGAGGCGAACACGTCGGCCTGCCTGCCCTGCCGGATCTGCTCGGCGAGGGTGGACGACCCCTGGTAGTCGAAGCGGACCTGCACGTCCGGGTGGTCCGCGGTGAACCGCTGCGCGAGTTCGTCGAACGACTCGGTGAGCGAGGCCGCCGCCAGCACGGTGAGGGTGCGCTGCTGCGGTTGGCCCGTCGAGCAGCTCGTCCCCAGCAGCAGGCAGATCAACAACGCCAGGATCGTTCGCCGGTTCATCGGTCCCCCGGTGTCTCGACAACGACGTTGGTGGACTTGACCACCGCCACCGCCAGCGCACCCGGGCGCAGCCCGAGCTCGCGCACGGCTTCGGTGCTCATCAGCGACACCACCCGGTGCGGGCCGCACTGCAGTTCCACCTGGGACATGACCGCGTCGGAGACGACCTCGGTGACGAGCCCGACGAACCGGTTGCGGGCGGAGCGGCCGACACCGGACGGGTCGGGGGCGGCTCTGGCTTGGGCGCGGGCGAAGTTGGCCAGGGCGACGCCGTCCACGGTCAGCCGGCCGGTGTCGTCGCGCTGGCCCGGCAGCTGGCCGGTGTCGATCCACCGGCGCACCGTGTCGTCACTGACTCCGAGCAGACCAGCGGCTTCCGCTACCCGGTATTGCGGCATGGCAAGGACCATACTTCCGCAGGTGCGGTGAGAACCAGCGGCCGATCGCCGCATTTGCGGTCCCCCAGAGAGAGCCGGGTCGCACCCGGTCACGCGATCGATTTTCAGGTTCGGGGCGCGCTAGGCTCGTCACAGGTTCGTCGGCTCCGGCGGAACCGCACAAGCACCAGGCGCGGACGAGGGGGTTGTGCTGATGACAGCTTCAGCCGAACACGTCGAGACGGTGACCGTGCAGGTGCGGTATTTCGCCGGCGCTCGAGCAGCCGCGGGAACCCCGGAGGAGACCGTTCGGGTCGACCGCCCGGCCGGTGCGGCGGTGACCGCCGCTGACGTGATCGAGGCCGTGCTGGACAAGCACGACCAGAAGCTCCGCGATGTCGTCGGGGCGTGCAGCTTCTTACTCAACGGCGTGGCCGTCCGAGATCAACAGGTGCGGGTTCCCGATGGGGCCCAGCTGGACGTGCTGCCCCCGTTCGCCGGTGGCTGACCGGTTCTTCCTCAGCCTTTAACGCATGCGCGCACGCGCGTACCGCAAAAACGCGCGTGTCGAACACCCCTAAAAGGGTGAGTTTTGCGCGCTCATTTCCGCTGGTTGGATCTTGGTGATTTTCAAGCTCCACCTGTGCCGGTCATCAAGTATCTTTCCAGCCACTTCTTCCATCACTCTGCGTATTTTCCATTGACCTTTGCGTGATCGGCCCACAGCGTTCGGGCCTGCTCTTACTTCGCCGACATCGGCTTCCGAAAGCGCTGTGGGTCACTGTGACGAGGGTTGCCCGGGAGAAGTAACGAGGTGACCCATACCTCACCGAGGGTGATCGATTTCAACAAGGATACGAACCGGTAACAAGCCTCTGATCAGCGAAAATACCCCCGATCGGTTCACCCGTTCCGGTTGTTACTGTGACCAGCAACACGTCGATTAGGATTTCCGATCTTGGTCTTGGTTACGTAGTGTCGCTGTCCGGTCGGCCCCGAACCGATCAGAAAGGAGCGGGAAGTCCGCAGCGCCGAACCCTGTCCGGCGGGCTTCCTACCCCCGAACGGAGACAACGGACAGGGGCGAGAGCCCCACTGGGCGCCCCGAAGCCCGAGGGGACGAGCCGGTTCCCCCGAGCCGGCAGGCTCTCCGGAAACCCGAATCCGGATGGGCCGGAACCTCGCAGGCGCCACAGGAGAGAGGGAAATGGCTCGCTACAAAGGCAAGCACCGGAAAAGTTCCAATATGGGTCGCAACGCCGCACGAGTCGCTTTCGCCGGCGCCGTGATGGCAGCCCCGGTTGCGATCGCCGCTCCCGCCAGCGCTGCCGACTGGGACCTGCTGGCCCAGTGCGAGAGCAGCGGCAACTGGAGCATCAACACCGGAAACGGCTACTACGGCGGTCTGCAGTTCTCCCAGTCCACCTGGGAAGCCTTCGGCGGCACCCAGTACGCCCCGAACGCCGCTCAGGCATCCCGCGAGCAGCAGATCGCCATCGCCGAGAAGGTGCTCGCCGCCCAGGGCCCGAACGCCTGGCCGGGCTGCACCGCCAAGGTCAACTGGACCAGCGGCACCACCACCGACGTCAGCAGCGGCTCGTCGAGCTCCTCGAGCAGCAGCTCGTCGGAGTCGTCGAGCTCCTCGAGCAGCTCGTCGGAGTCGTCGAGCAGCCAGTCGCAGAGCTCGGTCAAGACCAGCGGTGCTGACTACACCGTCCAGCCCGGTGACACGCTGAGCGCCATCGGCCAGAAGTTCGGTGTCAGCTACCAGAAGATCTACGAGCGCAACTCCGATGTCATCGAGGACCCGAACTTGATCTTCCCGGGTCAGAAGCTCGACATCAAGTGACTTGTCGCCCGCTCGCGGGCGGCCTGGAGCACGTGTCGTTCCCCCCGACACGACACGTGCTCCGCGCACCCGGGACCCCGTCGCCCGCCCCCAGCGACGGGGTCCCACCCTTCCCCCGAAAGAAAACCCCCGGAGCACCGATCCCCCGACGACCAGCGCGGATCAGGGACAGTTGACCCACTCCTCGGTGCCGTCGTCGAAGACCTGCCGCTTCCAGATCGGCAGCCGCCGCTTGACCTCGTCGACGAGTTCGCCGCAAGCGCTGAAGGCCTGCTTGCGGTGGTCGGCGGAAACCGCGCACACCAGGGCGGCGTCCCCGATCTTCAACAGCCCGACGCGGTGCTCGACGGCGAGCGCGCGCACCCCGGGGAACCTGGCAGCGACGTCCCGCGCCACCTCGTCGATCACCTCCGGGGCGCTGGGATGGCTGACGTACTCGAGCTCCGAGACCGCGCGGCCGCCGTCGTGGTCGCGCACCACCCCGGAGAACGTCACCACCGCCCCGGCGGACCGGTGGGCCACCAGCTGGGCGAGTTCGTCGGCGGAGATCGGTTCGTCGGCCACGCCCGCCCGCAGCACCTCGGCCCGGCTCGGGGTGGCGGGCGCGTGGTCACCGCCGTGCAGCTGGTCCACCGCGTGGTCGAGCACCCCGGCGAGCACCGAGAGCCCGTCCTGCACCCCGCCGCGGGAACCGGGGAGGTTGACGATCAGCGTCCGGCCGCTGACCCCCGCCAGCCCTCGGGACAGCACCGCGGTGGGCACCTCCGGCAGCCCGGCGGAGCGGATCGCGTCCGCCAGCCCGGGGATCTCGTAGTCCAGCACGGCGGCGGTGACCTCCGGGGTCCGGTCGGTGGGGCTGATCCCCGTGCCCCCGGTGGTGATCACCACGTCCACCTGCTCCGCCACCGCGTTGCGGAGCTCCTCGCCGACCGGTTCTCCGTCGGGCACCACCACCGGCCCGGTGACGTCGTAGCCGCGTTCCCGCAGCCACTGCGCGATCACCGGCCCGGTGCGGTCCTCGTACACGCCGGCGGCCGCCCGGTTCGAAGCCGCGACTACCCGTGCTGTCCTGGTCATGGCCCTCTCCCGTGTCGTGCGGCGACCGACCGCCGGGTCAGTCCTGCCGCTCCCACAGACCGGTCTTCCCGCCTTCTTTGCGCTCCACCCGCACCGCGTCGAGCACGGCGGCCGGATCGACCGCTTTGATCATGTCGTGCAGCGCCAGCCCGGCACCGGTGACCGCGGTCAGCGCTTCCATCTCCACCCCGGTGCGATCGGTGGTGCGCACGGTGGCGGTGATGCGCACTTCCGCCTCACCCAGCTCCAAGTCCACTTCCACGCCGCTGATCGCGATCGGGTGGCACAGCGGGATCAGGTCGGGAGTCCGCTTGGCCGCCATGATCCCCGCGATCCGGGCGGTGGCCAACGCGTCCCCTTTGGGCAGTCCGTCCCGCTCCAGCAGCTGCACCACTTCAGCGGTGGTGCGCACCACGCCGCTGGCCACGGCGGTGCGGGCGGTCGGGGTCTTGCCGGAGACGTCGACCATGCGGGCCGCACCAGCGGCGTCCACGTGGGTGAGCTCGTTGCGCGCCATGCCCCGAGCCTAGTACCGGAACCCGCTCCCCCCAGCGGAGAGCGAACGGGCTGGTGCGAATGGAAGAACGCCGCCAGCGGTGGCCCGCCAGCGGCGTCGAAGCGCTCGGGACCGCTCAGAAGTCGAAGTCCTCGGCCATCGACCACGGCAGTGCCGAGCCGCCGCGCGGCTTGGGGGCCACCGCACCGGTCTCCCGGGCGGCGCGCTTCACCGCTTCGGCCACGGCCGGGGCGACCGCCGAGTCGAAGACGCTGGGCACGATGAACGAGGCGTTGAGCCGTTCCTCGTCCACCACGTCGGCGATGGCGTTGGCGGCCGCGACCATCATGGGCTCGTTGATCTCGCGGGCGTGGGCGTCCAGCAGACCGCGGAACACCCCCGGGAAGGCGAGCACGTTGTTGATCTGGTTCGGGTAGTCGCTGCGCCCGGTGGCGACCACCGCGGCGTGCTTCCGGGCTTCCAGCGGGTCGATCTCCGGGTCCGGGTTGGCCAGGGCGAAGACGACCGGGGACTCGTTCATGACGCTGAGGTCGTCGGCGGTGAGCAGGTTGGGGGCGGAGACCCCGATGAAGACGTCGGCGCCCCGCAGCGCGTCGCGCAGCGTCCCGGTGCGACCGTCCTTGTTGGTGCTGGCGGCGATGGACTGCAGGTTCGCGTCCTCGTCCCCGCGTCCGTTGTGGACGATTCCGTCGATGTCGACGGCGATGATGTCGGCCGGTTTCTTGTGCTGCAGCAACCGGATGATGGCCGAACCGGCGGCCCCCACCCCGCAGACGACGACGCGGCAGCCGGTGATGTCCTTGTCGACCACTCGCAGCGCGTTGCGCAGCGCGGCCAGCACCACGATCGCCGTGCCGTGCTGGTCGTCGTGGAACACCGGGATGTCCAGCTTCTCCCGCAGTCGCGCCTCGATTTCGAAGCAGCGGGGAGCGGCGATGTCCTCCAGGTTGATGCCGCCGTAGACCGGTGCGATCAGTTCCACGGCGCGGATGATCTCCTCGGTGTCCTGGGTGTCCAGGCACACCGGCCAGGCGTTGACCCCGGCGAACTTCTTGAACAGCGCGGCCTTTCCTTCCATCACCGGCAGCGCTGCTTCCGGACCGAGGTTGCCCAGGCCGAGCACGGCCGAGCCGTCGGTGACCACGGCGACGGCGTTGCGCTTGACCGTGAGCCGCCGGGCGTCTTCCGGGTTCTCCGCGATCGCGGTGCACACCCGGGCCACGCCGGGGGTGTAGGCGCGGGAGAGGTCGTCGCGGTTGGCCAGGGCGACCCGGGAGTTGACCTCTATCTTGCCGCCCAGGTGCACCAGGAAGGTGCGGTCCGAGACCTTGCGCACCCGGACCCCGTCCAAGGTGTTCAGCACCTCGGTGAGGTCGTTGGCGTGATCGGCGGAGAGCGCGTTGCAGGTGATGTCGACGACGATGCGGTCGCTGTGCGACTCGACGACGTCGAACGCCGTGATCACACCGCCCGCGCGGCCGATGGCACTGGTCAGGTCTCCAGCGGCCGTGGTGGACGGCGGGGCCTCGACGCGGCAGGTGATCGAATAACCGGGACCTGGAACCGGCATGGGCATACCCCTGTCGAGCTAGCGATGGTTGATCTGCGGGTGCCCGCCGGCGGTCTGGAGCAGACCGCCGGAGGAAGATCGCTCATCCGGTACGCAAGCCCGCACAGCCGGCCGAGCGACCGGAATCTCACCCAACACGAGAAAAAGCTTAAAACTTTTTCTCCTGTGAGTGATTTCCGGCCGGTTACTTACCAGTTCCCCTTGACAGCCCGATCACTTGTTGATCCGGGTTTCGGGGTGGACGTACGGCACCTTCTCCATCGGGAAGGTCACGTCGTCTCCGAAGGGCGACAGCGCACCCTGCTTGTCGGCAAGGAACTCGCTCACCGCTGCCTGGCCGTCCGGAACCTTCGGCCAAGCCGGGTCGATGCGTTCCTGCTTCTTCTTGCCGACCACGTCGTCCTCCTGAACTCTCGGGAGCTACGGTGCGGTTCCAGTTTGCCGGATCCCCGGGGCGATCTCACCCACGGGTAGCTCAGCGGCCACCGCTGTTCCGCCGAACGCACCGGGAACGAAGGGATTCTCGGTATCGTGGGGAGGATGCCTTCTCTAGCGGAATGGCTGCGCGAACGCAGTGATGAAGAACTCGCCGCACTGCTGCGCGCCCGACCCGACCTGGCCACCCCACCCCCGGCGGACACCTCGGTGCTGGCCACCCGAGTGGGCAGCCGGTCCTCGGTGGCCCGGGCCTGCGAAGACCTGGACGCGTTCGCGCTGTCCACGCTGGAAGCGCTGGTGCTGCTGGACGCGGACCTGCACCCGGTGCCGCTGGCGCGGGCGACCGCGCTGCTCGGTGCGGACGTCACCGAGCAGCGGACCCGCCGCGCGGTGGACCGATTGCGCGCCCTGGCCCTGGTCTGGGGGTCGGACGACGAGCTGTCGGTGCTGCCGGCGGCGCGGGAAGCGCTGCCCGAGTTCCCCGCCGGGCTCGGCCGCCCGGCCGAAGACCTGACCGTGGAGCAGGCCAAGGCCGCGCTCGAGGAGCTGACCGACGAAGAGCGGCAGCTGGTCGGCAAGCTCGCCGACCGCTCCCCGCTCGGCCGCACCAAGGACGCCGCGCGGCAGGTGCCCTTGGAGCAGGCGACCACGCCGGTGCAGCGGCTGCTGGCCCGCGGCCTGCTGCTGCGCCGGGACTCGGAAACCGTGGAGCTGCCCCGCCAGCTCGCCCTGGCCGTTCGCGGGGACCACCCGATGGGCCCGGTGGAGTCGGAGGAACCGATCCCCGAGCTCACCGAACCCGGCATCACCGCCGTGGACTCCACGGCGGCCGGCGAAGTGCTGGAACTGCTGCGGCACATGGAATCCCTGCTGACCGCGTGGGGCGAGGAGCCGCCGGACGTGCTGCGCTCCGGCGGGATCGGGGTGCGCGACCTGCGGCGCACCGCCAAGCAGCTGGACATCGGCGAGGACCGGTTGGCCCTGCTGGTGGAACTGGCGGTGGCGGCGAACCTGCTGGCCACCAGCGACGGGCTGGAACCCAGGTGGATGCCCACCATCCATTTCGACTCCTGGGCGGCCGCACCGCCGGAACACCGGTGGGCCGGTGTCGCGCAGGCCTGGCTCGACCTGCCCCGCCTGCCGGGGCTGATCGGTTCCCGGAACAACCGGGACCGCCTGCTGGGCCCGTTGGCCGAGGAGCTGCAGCACCCGCTCGCGCCGCGGGACCGCCGCCGGGTCCTCGAGTACCTCGACGAGCTCCCCGCCGGGCACGGGGCGCGGCCGGACGAGGTCGCGGCGGTGCTGGCCTGGCGGGCACCGCGCCGCGGCGGTCGGCTGCGGGACGACCTGGTGCGCTGGACGCTGGCCGAGGCCACCTCGCTGGGGATCGTCGCGCTGCACGCGCTCTCCACCCCGGGCCGGGTGCTGCTGGCCGACGGCCCGGCCGAAGCCGCCCGGCAATTGACCAAGGCGCTGCCCGAACCGCTGGACCACGTGCTGGTGCAGGCGGACCTGACCGTGGTGGCGCCGGGCCGGTTGGAGCCCGAGCTGGCCGCGGAGATGAAGCTGGTCGCCGACGTGGAATCAGCCGGCAGCGCCACCGTGTACCGGGTCAGCGACAGCAGTCTCCGACGCGCGCTGGACGCCGGGTACACCGCGGAAGAGCTGCACGAGCTGTTCCGCACCCGGTCGAAGACACCGGTCCCGCAGTCGCTGAGCTACTTGATCGACGACGTGGCCCGGCGGCACGGACGGCTGCGCGCCGGCACCGCCACGGCCTTCCTGCGCTGCGACGACCCGGTGCTGGTGACGGAGGTGCTGGCCAGTCCAGCCGCGGAGGAGCTCGAACTGCGCCGGATCGCCCCCACCGTGCTGATCAGCCAGTTGCCGGTGGCGGACCTGGTGGAAACCCTGCGGGAAGCGGGTTTCCCGGCGGTCGCCGAAGGACCGGACGGCACCGTCTTGGACCTGCGCTCCAGCGGTCACCGCACCCGGGGCCGCAGCAGGTCGACCGGCACCGCCCCCTCCCCGAGCGGCGGCCTGCACGCGGAGCGGGTCGGGGAGCTGGTCGCGCAGCTGCGGGCCGGCGACCGGGCCGCGGCGGCCCGTCGAGGCAGCGCGGTGGTTCCCGAGCGCGGCCGCCCCAGCGCAGCGGCGACCCTGCAGCTGCTGCGGGACGCGGCCCGCGAGGAGCGCAGCGTGTGGCTGGGTTTCGTGGACACGCACGGCACGCGGCGCCAGCACGTGGTGCTCCCGCGGAGCGTCGGTGGCGGGGTGCTGCACGGGATCGACACCGGCAGCGGGGAACCGGCCGAGTTCCCGCTGCACCGGATCACCTCGGTGGCCCTGGTGGAGGACTGATCAGCGGAGCTCCGGTGCCGGCCGCTGGCCACCACCGGAGCCGCTGCGAGGTCGCGCTACCGCCCGACGGCGGCCATCCGCTTGCGCATGGCGTGCTCCACCAGCGTGATCAGCGCTTGCTTGGTGGATTCGCGCTGCCGGGCGTCGACGGTGATGATCGGCACGGAATCCTCGATGGTGAGCGCTTCCCGCACGTCCTCCAGCCGGTGGTGCAGCACGCCGTCGAAGGTGTTGACGGCGATGATGTACGGCAGCTGGCGGTCTTCGAAGAAGTCGATCGAGGCGAACGCGTCGGCCAGCCGGCGCGTGTCGACCAGCACCACGGCGCCGATGGCACCGCGCACCAGGTCGTCCCACATGAACCAGAAGCGGTGCTGGCCGGGCGTGCCGAACAGGTACAGGATCAGGTCCGAGTCCAGGGACACCCGGCCGAAGTCCATCGCCACCGTGGTGGTGACCTTGTTCGGCGTCGCGCTGAGATCGTCGACCCCGACGCTGGCTTCGGTCATCACCGCTTCGGTGGTCAACGGCACGATCTCAGACACCGAACCGACAAACGTCGTCTTCCCGACACCGAATCCACCGGCGACAACAATCTTCGTCGACGTCTTCCGGTTGCTCGGCGCCGACTGGGGATCAGAGCCTGCGAAGCCCACTGAGCACCCTCTCCAAGAACTCCATCGACGGCCGATCACCGACGACCATGCCACTGTCGTGAATCAGAACTAGGCCGGTATCGGCCATGTCACCGATCAGCACCCGCACCACCCCTAACGGAAGCCGGAGGTGCGCGGAGATCTCAGCTATTGAGCGCGCCTCCATGCACAGTTCGGAGATCGAGCGGTGCTCCGGCCTGGCAGGTGCCGTTTGGGTGCGACCGCGTTCGCTGGTCGTGACCAGCGTCTCGATTGCAAGATCATAATCCGTTCGGGTGCGTCCGCGAGTACGGGCGTACGGACGCACCAGGGATCCCCCGTCTTCCTCGTCGTCCCCCCGGCTGGCTGCCGATATGGCCGGCATGGAGCCAGAACCGGAGATCGACGGCATGGAACGCGGCCCTGGCGACATCGACTGCGAAACGGACGGCATCGAGATCGAGGGCGGCCCGCTGGGCTCGCTCCGCGACGGGCGCCGCCGTTCGCTGCCGGACGCCTCCGCGGACGACGTGTACCCGGAGCCGAACAGGTCGGCACCGGGTCCTCCGAAAAGCCCGCGGTCGTAGCCGCCGGCGTCGGCGTTGGCAGACCCCTGGGCCCCGGCAGGATCCTCGGCGAGGTCGTCCTGCCAGGAGTCGGCGCTGAGCCTCTTGTTGTAGAGGCGGAAGAGGTCGCCGTCCCAGTTGTCTTCAGCACCGGCGTTCATGGCGCGACTCCCCTCAGTCCCCCATCACTGCCGCACTGAACCCTGCAGTTGTGCGCGCAGCTCCGGGGTCAGCTGTCGACCGACACGCTCCACCAGCAAGGTCATCTCGTAGGCGATCAGACCGATGTCCGAGTTCGGCGCCGCGAGAACGGCAAGGCAAGAACCATCGCTGATCGACATCAGGAACAGGTAGCCCTGCTCCATCTCGACGACCGTCTGGGTCACCTCGCCGGCTTCGAAACACCGCGCCGCGCCCTGGGTGAGGCTGACCAGCCCGGAGGCCACTGCGGACAGCTGCTCGGCGCGGTCCCTGGGCAGGCCCTGGGAGCCTGCGAGCAGCAGACCGTCCGCCGAGACCACCACCGAGTGCGCCACGCCGGGAACCCGACGCACGAAGTCGGTGATCAGCCAACTGAAGCTGTTGCTGCTCATCGGTTGCTGCACGGACCCGTTCACTCCTGCTCCTCGTGACGGCTCGGATTCGGGCGGGGTGTTTCGGCCGAAACCGATTCGACCTTGGCGTGCCTGCCGCGCCGGATGCCTTGCTGGAATTGGGACATCCTGCCACGCACCTCCTCAGCGGAGCGGATGGTGGCGGGTTTGCGGCGGGGCGTCGGCTGAGTGCTCGGGGCAGCCGAACCCGGCACGAGATTCGACTTCGGCTTCCGCTTCGGCAGCCCGGCAGCGGTCAGCTCCTGTGGCTGGTTGTCCTGCTGCAACAGCGCCTCAGCCGCTTTCCAACCCACGTCGGCCGAGCCCCAGCCGGGATCCGGCGCGGTGCTCTTCGTCGTCGTGGCTTCGCTGGTCGAGTCGACCTGCCCGCTCTTCTCGCGCTCGCCGTCCTCCGAGCTGCTCGTGGCGAGCCCGAGGTCGTCCGCATCGGCTTCGCGGAACCACTGGGAGAGCACGGCCTCGTAGATGGGCAGGCGTTGGGTGGGGGTGTCGTCCCACGGCGGCTCGTTGGAGTCTTCGCCGGTGGTTTCGGCCGGCGATGTGGAAGTGCCCCCGGGAACCCAGGTTTCGGTCGTCCCGCTCTGCGGTTCTTCCTGGTTGTTCTCAGCAGTGTCTTCACTGGCCGGGAAGGCTGCTGAAGCGTTCGGGGTCCCGTTGGTGACGGGGGCGCCGCTGTCGGTGATGGCGGCCAGCTGCGTGGTCTTCTCCGTCTCGAACGGGTCTTGGAACAGGTTTCCTGTGGTTTCCGCACCGACTTCCGGCACTCCGCAGGTGCCGTCGAGCCCCTCCGGGATGTCGTCGCTGGGCCAGGCGTCCGCCGGCGGCTCGTCCGACTCCTGCGCTGGCTGCTCGTCCTCCCACTTGGGGATGTCGGTGGCGCTCGGCGAGTCTCCGGAGGAGACGGTGACCGAGTAGTCCGCGGGGAAGTCCGCTTCCTCCGCCTCGGCGGTGTTCTCGCCGCCGTCCTCAGCGGACTGCTGCTGGGCGTCCTCGCGGGAGCGCTCCGGCAGCGGCGTTTTCTCCGTCCGGGTCTCCAGGGCGGAGCTGCTCGCCTGCCCGAAGGCAGCGGCCAGCCCGACGTGGTTGCCGGTGCTGGTGACCGCTTGGGCGCCCTCGCCGGAAGCCGGCATGTCCGGCATCGGCCGCGGCCCCTCCGGGGTGAGCTGCACCACGTACTCGCCGGACAGGTAGACCGTGGCGGTGACACCGCCTTCCAGGTCCCGGTTGTTGTCCAGCTGGACCTTGATGTTGTGCCGCTGGGCGAGCTGGCTGACCACGTACAGACCCATGCGGCGGGAGACCGCGACGTCGATCTCCGGCGGCTTGGTCAGGCGGTCGTTGATCTCCGCGAGGTCCGCTTCGTCCATGCCGACGCCGCGGTCGCGGATCTCCACGACCAGCTCCTGCTTGCGGTAGGCGGCGCGCACGTTGACCTCGGTGTCCGGGTTGGAGAACACGGTGGCGTTCTCCAGCAGCTCGGCCACCAGGTGCACGAAGTCGTTGACCACGCGGCCCTGCAGGGCCAGGTCGGGGGTGTCGGAGACGTTGATGCGCGCGTACTGCTCCACCTCGGAGACCGCGGCGCCGAGCACCTCGTTGAGCGGCACCGGCCGGGTCATCCGCCGGCTCAGGTCGCTGCCGCCGAGGATCAGCAGGTTCTCGTTGTTGCGCCGCATCCGGGTGGCCAGGTGGTCCAGCTCGAACAGGCTGCTGAGCTGGTCCGGGTCCTGCTCGTCGCGTTCCAGCCGGTCGATGAGGGACAGCTGGCGCTGCACCAGCGTCTGGCTGCGCCGGGCGAGGTTGACGAACAGGTCGTTGATGTTGGTGCGCAGCAGGGCCTGTTCGGCGGCCAGCCGCAGCGCCTGCTGGTGCACCGCGTCGAAGGTGCGGGCGACCTGCCCGAGCTCTTCCTGGGTGTCCAGCGGCACCGGGGGAACCGAGACGTACCTGGCGTTGCGCGGGTTCTCGTTGACCTTCTCGATGGCCTCCGGGAGGCTTTCCTGGGCGATTTCCAGGGCGCTGTAGCGCAGGGTGCGCAGCGGCCGCAGCATCGAGCGGGCCATGTAGGCGGCCACGCCGAAGGCCAGCACGAGCAGCAGCAGCATCAGGACCGCGTCGCGGATCGCGCTCCACCAGGCGGAGTCGGACAGGTCCTGCGCGTCGTTGTGGAAGTCGGTGAGCAGCTGCTCTTCCACCGCGCGCACCTTGTCGGCGCTGGCCCCGGAGACCTTGCCCCAGTGCGCGGGGTTGATGTCGAGCGGCTCGTCGTCGCCGCCGTGGATGAGGGCGGTCTGCTTGAGCTGCTCGGTGGCGTCCACTTCGGCGCCGGCGACTTCAGCGGCGTAGCGCTCCCGCTGCTGCGGCGTGGCCGACCGCTCGAACTCGGTGAAGGAGGCTTCGAACCGGGCGTCGGCGTCGCGCAGCGCGTCGACCTGCTCGGGCAGGAATTCACCGCGGATCGAGGCGTCCAGCAGGATGGAGCGCTGTTGGGCGAGCTGTTCCTTGGCCTGGGAGAGGGCCTCCGCGGCTCGCGCGGTCTGGGTGACCTCGGTGGTGGCGGCCGACGCCGCGGTCTCGTGCCCGATCGACAGCACGCTCTGCACGATCGAGTTGTAGGCGACGAGCGCCTGCGAGCTGGTGAAGTTGTCGTTGACGACTTTTCGCAGGGCTTGCAGGCTGTTCAGCCGGTCCTTGGCGTCCTCGTAGGCCTTGCGGACGGCCGGGCTGAACTCCTCGGATTCCTCTTCGAACGCCTTGAACTGCTGTATCGCCTGGTCCACTCGCTCGGCTTGGGCGGCGTACTGGTCGGCCTGTCCCGGGCCGCTGCGAATGCGGACCACCGCGTAGTCACGTTCGCGCTGCAGCTCGTGGGTCAGGTTGGCGGTGCGCTGGGTCAGCGCCACCTCGTTGACGATCGTGTTCAGCTGGCCAGCTGTGGACAGACCGTCGTAGACGCGAACACCGCCGACACCGAGCGCCGCGAGGGTCGGCACGAGCAGAACGGCAGCCATCTTGTACCGGAGGCGCCAGTTGCGCAGCCGCCATTTCCCCGTCCGGTCCTCGGCCGGGTCTTCCGGGCGCACTGTGGCTGCACCAGCTCCAGTACCGGGGTCTTTGTTGAGCATCACTGTTTCCTGCGCTGCGGCGGACATGTCCGTCACCGCCACGGCTAGTTGGCTTTCCGCGCCGGGGCGGAGTGGGTGTTGGTGCTGGAAGCGCGTCTGCGGTCCGGCGGAGCACCAGGCACGAAGGTGCAGGCCACTGGAGCTGCCATCCCCATCGAGCCCCGGTAGCCCCTGACTTGGTCAGCCAGGCTTGCCATTACGCTCCCTGTGCATAGACGATCTATTCCCCCGAAGCAGAGGCTGGTCACCTCGACGGGCGAGACTATACTTAACTGCGAGTCACAAGTCAGGACCTGTGCGGGGTCTCCCACCCACCAACAGGGTGGTATAGACAACACTTATGCCCAAAAAGTGACGACCAGCAACAAGCTCGTTGTTGTCCTGGCTGGTTCGAACCTTCTAGAGTTTCCGGGCGCCGCATCCTGCCATCCACCGAAGCCGCCCGTCCACCGGTCGGCACGCCGCTGAATCCATGAAGCCTGTTCTCCCCGCAACTCCCACTGCTCCACACCGGGGGACCACGCATGCCCGCGGTCTGCTGGATGCGCAGGTTCGGCGTGCTCGTCTGCCGCTGCTCACCAGGCACGGCAACTTCTCGGATGCTCACCACAAGGAGGAACCATGAGCCCCGCTCCCCACGTCCTGCCACGACGCAACCTGCTGAAACTGGCCGGCGGTGTGGTCTCGGCCGGGGCTTTGCTGGGCGTCAGCGGCTGCGGCCTGCTCGGAGGCTCGCAGAACAGCTCGGGCAACGGGCAAGTCGAGAAAGCTCGCATCAAGGTGGGCGTGCTGCCGGTCAACGACCTGGCCCCACTGCACTTGGCGGTGCGCAACGGGTACTTCAGAGACGAAGGTCTCGAAGTCGAAGTCGCCACAGCGCCGGACGGGACCGCAGCGCTCAACAGCACCATCGGCGGTGACTACGACATCACCTACAGCAGCTACGTGCCGTTCTTCCAGGCGCAGGCCAGCGGAGTGGCCGACCTGAAGATCGTCGCCGACTGCTCCGCCGCCGCCCCGAACACCACGGTCATCATGACCGCCCCCGACTCCGGCGTGCGCACCCCGGAGGACCTGGCCGACGCCAAGATCGCCATCAGCGGCCCGAACACCATCTCCGAGCTGCTGGTCAAGGCCACCATGAAGGCCCACAACGTGGACTTCAGCGGCGTGGAGTGGGCTCCGATCCCGTTCATCAACATGCCCAACGCCCTGCAGCAGGGCCAGGTGGACGCGGCGATCCTCACCGAGCCGTTCCTCACCAAGGCCTCCCGCAGCGGCGCCGCGATCCCGGTCGTCGACACCGCCACCGGGCCGCTGGAGGACCTCCCGCTGACCGGCTACGGCGCCACCGCGCAGTTCTGCGAGGAGAACCCGAAGACGGTGGCCGCCTTCCAGCGGGCGATGGACCGGGCCGTCACCGAGGCGCAGGACCGCAGCAAGATCGAGCCGCTGCTGCCGGAATTCGCCAAGATCGACCCGGAGACGGCGTCCATCATCAACCTGCTGAAGTTCAACTCCAAGGCGGACGTCAACCGGTTGCAGCGCGTGCCCCGGCTGATGAAGGACCTGGGGTACATCGACAAGGACATCGACGTCGCTTCGATGATCGTCCAGCCCGACCAGAACTGAGCCGGGGAAATGCGCAAGACGTTCAGAGGTGTCGCCGGAGTCGTCGTCTTCCTGGTGATCTGGGAGCTGTTCAGCCGCTCCGGCGCGGTCGCCCAGGAGTACTTCCCGCCCGCCAGCACCGTGCTGCTCCGGTTCGTCCAGCTGCTCGGCGACCAGATGTTCCTGCTGGACCTGGTCGCCACCGTGCTGGCGTGGGCCATCGCGCTGGGGCTCTCGATCGTCATCGCGGTGCCGCTCGGGCTGCTGCTGGGCAGCATGCCGCTGGTCCGCGCGGTCACCCGGTCGATCATCGAGTTCCTGCGGCCGATCCCGTCGGTGGCGCTGATCCCGCTGGCGATCATCCTGGTCGGGGCGGGTCCGGAGACCAAGATCTCGCTGGCCGTGTACGCCTCGGTGTGGCCGATCCTGTTCAACACCATCTACGCGCTCGACGAGATCGACCCCCTGCTGGTGGACACCGCGCGCTCCTTCGGCTTCGGCAAGGGCCGGGTGATGTTCACCGTGTCCCTGCCGCACGCCGCCCCGTTCGTGCTCACCGGCATCCGGATGGCCGCGGCGACCGCGCTGATCCTGGTGGTCAGCACCGAGTACCTGGCCGGCGGCAGCAGCGGGCTCGGCAGCTTCGTGCTCGACGCCAGCACCGGGGCCGGTCGCATGGACCTGGTCCTGGCCAGCACGCTGGTCGCCGGGCTCATCGGCTGGGCGATCAACGAGGCCCTGGAAGCGCTGCACCGACGCGGCCTGCGCTGGAGCACTCCGGAAAGGATCACCGGGTGATGCGGATGCACGGATTCCTCTACCGCTGGGCGGTCTTCCTGGGTGCGGTGGTCGTCTGGGAGCTCGTCACCCGCGCCGCCCAGAGCCCGTTCTTCCCGCCACCGACCGAGATCGTCGACGCCGCGGTGCAGAAGTGGTTCAGCGGCCCGGCCGAGTCCCTGTTCCTCACCGAGGAAGTGCACCAGGACCTGTTCGCCAGCATGGGGCGGCTGGCCGCCGGCTGGTTGCTCGCCGTGGTGCTCGGCGTCGGAGTCGGTGCGCTGCTGGGCCGCTGGTCCAACGCGATGGACTACTGCGGCCCGCTGCTGGCCTTCCTGCGGGCCACTCCAGCACCGGTGCTCATCCCGGTTTTCCTGGTGTTGCTGGGAATCAGCACCCAGATGCAGATCTCGGTCATCGTCTTCGGCGTCATCTGGCCGATTCTGCTGAACACAGTGGACGGTGTGCGATCCGTCGATCAGATCAAAGTGGACACCGCTAGGGCGTTCCGGATCCCGCGTGGGCAGTGGGTGTTCGGGGTCGTGCTCCCCGCCGCCCTGCCGAAGATCTTCGCCGGCCTCCGGGTCAGCCTGTCGCTGTCCCTGGTCCTCATGGTGGTCTCCGAACTGGTCGGCTCGACCAACGGGATCGGCTACCGGCTGATGTACGACCAGCGCCAGTTCGACCTCCCGGACATGTGGGCGGGCATCGTGCTGCTCGGCGTGCTCGGCTACGTCCTCAACACGGTCCTGCTGGCGGTGGAACGCCGGGCGCTGAACTGGCAGCAGACCTCCCCTGCAGAACGGAAAGGCTGACCGGAGTTGACCGAATCGACCAACATGCTCACGGTGTCCGGCCTGGGGCACCGCTACGGCGGGAAGACCGGGCACCTGGCCATCGAGGACCTCAGCTTCACCGTCCGCACCGGTGAACTCGCCTGCATCGTCGGACCCTCCGGGTGCGGCAAGTCCACCATGCTGCGCTGCATCTCCGGCCTGATCACCCCCACCACCGGGGAAGTCCACCTGCAGGGCGAACAGGTGGAAGGGGTGCCGGCCGACCTGGCGGTGGTGTTCCAGGACTACAGCCGCTCGCTGTTCCCCTGGCTCTCCGTTCGCTCCAATGTGGAATTCCCGCTGCGCAACCGCGGGCTGGGCAAGGCCGAGCGCCGGGAACGCGCCGAGCAGGCCCTGGAATCGGTGGGACTGGCCGGAGCGGGGAAGAAGTACCCCTGGCAGCTCTCCGGCGGCATGCAGCAGCGGGCGGCGATCGCCCGAGCGCTGGCCTGCCGCCCGGCCCTGCTGCTGATGGACGAGCCGTTCGCCTCGGTGGACGCCCAAACCCGGTTCGAGCTGGAGGACCTGCTGCTGCGGGCCCGCAAGCAGTTCGACAGCACCGTGCTGCTGGTGACCCACGACATCGACGAGAGCATCTACCTCGCCGACCGGGTCCTGGTGCTGTCGAAGTCCCCGGCCTCGGTCATCGCCGACCTGCCGGTGCCGCTCGGCGACGACCGGGACCAGATCACCACCCGCCAATCGGAGACCTTCATCCAGCTGCGCAGCGAAGTGGCCAAGCTGCTGCAGGTGCGCAGCGCTCAACCCGCGGAATCCTGAACCGGCGGGGCCGGCCCGGGGCAGCTCAGTACAGGAAGCGCTGCCCCGGGTCGACCTTGACGTGCAGCAGCGCCGGCCCCGTCCGGCCGTTGAACTCCGCGCGCAGCGCGTCGTCGAGCTCCTCCGGCGTGGTCACCAGCTTCGCCGGGCACCCGAGGCTGCTGGCCAGCTGCACGAAGTCGATGCCGCCGAGCTCCACCCCCGGGAGCTTGTTCCCACCGGCCGCTTCGCCCAGCACCGCGACCGCCGCGTAGCGCGAGTTGTCCAGGACGACGAAGGTGACCGGCGCCTGCTCCTGCACCGCGGTCCAGATCGCCTGGATCCCGTACATGCTGGAGCCGTCCCCGAGCAGGGCGACGGTGCGGCGGTGCGGATTGGCCAGCGCCACCCCGACCGAGGCACCGATGCCGTAACCGAGCGCCCCGGAGAACCCGGTGAAGAACCCGCCGTCGGTGGAGCGGATCGGGAAGTGCTCGTGCAGGTCGTTGCGGTGGCTGGGGATCTCCTCCACCACCGGGGTGTTCTCCGGCATGGCCTCGGCGATGGTGCTGAGCACGTACGCCGCCGGCAGCGGGGTCGCCGGGGCCGGCTTCTCCGGCCGCTCGTAGCCCCGCGGCAGCGGCCGGTCGATCGGCTCGACCAGCTCGGCCACCTGCCGCACCGAGTGCGCCAGCGAGCCCAGCACCGACTTGCCGGCGCGGGCCCGGGCCAGCACCTGCGGGTCGTCGTGCACCAGGAACATCTCCGGCAGCCGACGGGTCGCCTCGCCCCGGTAGACGTGGTAGGTGAACGCCGGCGCACCCCACACCACGACCAGGTCGTAGTCGGCCAGCTCCTCGGTCAGCAGCCGCTGCTCGGGCTGCAGGAAACCGGCGAACTGCGGGTGGTCCTCCGGGAACGAGCAGCGCGGGGACATCGGCGCCACCCACACCGCGGCCTTGGTCCGCTCGACCAGCTGCACCATCTCCTCGACCACGCCGTCCGCGTCCACCGCCGGACCGACGACGAACGCGGGTCGGCGGCAGTTGCGGAGCGCCTCGGCCAACTCCGCGACCGCACCGGGGTCCGGGGCGAAACCGGGAACTCGGGGCCGGGCCTCCACTTCGGTGCCCGGCTGGTCCCAGTCGTCGGCGGGGATGGAGACGAACACCGGGCCGCACGGCGGGGTGGTCGCGATCTGGTGCGCCCGCACCAGGGCGGCCGGCACGTCCTCGGCGCGCGCCGGCTCGTAGCTCCACTTCACGTACGGCTTGGGGAACTCGGCCGCGTCGGTGGCCCCCAGGAACGGCTCGGAGAACATGAGCGTGCGGGTCTGCTGCCCGGCCGTGATGATCATCGGGGTCCGGTTGCGGTAGGCGCTGAACACCGCCCCCAGCGCGTGCCCCACCCCGCCGGCCGAGTGCAGGTTCACCAGCACCGGCTGCCGGGTGGCCTGCGAGTACCCGTCCGCGATCGCCACCACCACGGACTCCTGCAGGCCGAGGACGTAGCGGAAGTCGTCGGGCCAATCGGTCAGAAACGGCACTTCGGTGGTTCCCGGATTCCCGAACACGGTGGTGAGTCCGAGGTCCCGCATCAGGCTCCGGGTCATCTCCCTCACCGTGCGGCCCGCAGTGGTCATTTCCCCTCCCTCATCTGACGTGCACAACCACGACAGCACACCGGGAGCGGAAAGCACCAGAAGGGGTATGTCACTTGCCGGAAGCGGCCAGCTACCGCTCGACGTCCGCCGCCCTCCCGCGGGCGGCACCGCGCGAGGGCCCGCTCAGGTCCGCGCGACGCAGATGGTCAGCTCTTCCTCGTGGTAGACCCAGTAGTTCTCGCCGTGCATGCTGCACTCGTGACCGTCGGTGGAGGCCGTGTCGGCCACCGCGGTGACCTCCAGGTCGGCGCGCGGCGCGTCGCAAGCGACCTTGACCAGGAATTCGTCCGGGCCGCCGGTGCTGAGGCAATCACCGGTCTTGACGTCGTTGATCAGGCACAGCTGGTACGCGCCCGAGCGGCCCACCACGTCGTAGTCCGCGCCGCAGTCGGTGGACCCGTTCACGACCCGGGCGACCCGGTAGTCGGACTCCTCGCTGCCGCAGTCCACCGTCTCGTACTCGACCGACCCGGTCCGGGCGTCGGTGAGGTGGATGCACTCCCCGGCCTCGACCTCGGCACCGCCCACGGCCAGCAGTCGGAAGCCCACCACCCCGATGCCGACCAGCAAGGCGAACACCACGCCGCCGACGACGCCGGCCTTCCAGCCGTTCCTCTTCGGTTCCGGGGGCGGGGACTCCCACTGGGGCAGCTCTCCCGTCCCCTGCAGCTGCCCCGGCGACTGCGTCCCCAGGTCGATCTGCCCGTCCCAGCCAGCCATCGGATAACCGGGTTGCTGCGGCGGCCTAGTCATCATTCCCTTCCGGTCGGCGTGTGGCCGACCGGCATTTAACCAGGTTCACCATCCGGGAAACAATTCACCTGAAAACCGGGAGCGGTTCGGCTGAAAAGACGAACCGGACCGTCCTCCGGGCGACGCACAGCATTGTCTCCAGAGGACAGTCCGGTTCAGCCGCGCAACGACGCGGAAGCTGATTTCCTCTTCCCGAAACGGAAATCAGGATGATCCACGGTGGATCACAAGCGGCTCGCTATTGCTCAGGCGTTCTGCTTGTCACCGAAGCACACCGTTCGCGGCGGTGTTTCTGCGCTGTACCCCCCCTCACCTTCGGCGCAGACCGCTTCCGGGTCGCCGTTGGGCTCGACCTTGGTCACCTGGTCCTCGGTTTTCGGGTCAGAGCAGTCCAGCTTGATCGGCAGCTCGTCCTCAACATAAGTGGACAAGCAGTCCCCGACTTCGACGTCCAGCAGCACGCAGTAAGTCTTGCCGTCATTGACGACGGAGAAACTACCCGGGCAATCCTCGGCCTCGTACCCGAGGATTCCCACTACGTCGTAGTCAGATTCCGCACTGCCGCACTTGACGCGCTCAACTCGGCTGGCCTGCTCGTCGAACACGTCTATGCAGTCCCCGACCTGGACCTCCTTCGGCTGGAGCACCACCACCAACGTCACGGCCACCCCCAGGAGCACGGCCAGTGCGCCCGCCACGATGCCGATCACCAGCCCGGTGCGCTTCCGCTTCGGCGGCTGCGGAGCCGGCACCCCCGAGTGAGGCGCCCATCCGACCCCCTGCTGCGGCGGGTATTGCTCTCCAGCCGGTCCCGACCCGTACGGCACTTGCTGTGGCGGATAACTCACTTTTCCTCCGTATTGCGTTTTTCACCAGAAACAAGGCACAACACCAGCGCGTCGAACACCCCCGGGCACACCCTGCGAAGTGGAATACTGGGGCGAAGGCCAGCCGTTGTCCCCGACAGCGACGATCATCAGCGAAAGCCGATTCTAGGAGCCAGCGCCCGTGACCGACGGACCTTTGATCGTCCAGTCAGACAAAACACTGCTGCTGGAAGTCGACCACCCGTCAGCCGACGAAGCCCGCACCGCCATCGCCCCGTTCGCCGAACTGGAACGGGCCCCCGAGCACGTGCACACCTACCGGATCACCCCGCTGGCGCTGTGGAACGCCCGCGCCGCCGGGCACGACGCCGAACAGGTGGTCGACGCGCTCGTCCGGCACTCCCGCTACCCGGTGCCGCAGCCGCTGCTGATGGACATCGTGGAGACGATGGGCCGGTTCGGCCGCCTGCAGCTGATCAACCACCCGGCGCACGGGCTGGTGCTGAACTCCCTGGACCGCGCCGTCCTGGAGGAGGTGCTCCGGCACAAGAAGATCAAACCGATGCTCGGCCAGCGCATCGACGACGACATCGTCGTGGTGCACCCCAGCGAGCGCGGCCGGATCAAGCAGGCCCTGCTGAAGATCGGGTGGCCCGCTGAAGACCTGGCCGGCTACGTCGACGGCGAGCACCACCCCATCGAACTGCAGGAGAACGGCTGGCAGCTGCGGGACTACCAGCGGCAGGCCGTGCAGGCGTTCTGGGCCGGCGGCTCCGGCGTGGTCGTGCTGCCCTGCGGCGCGGGGAAGACCCTGGTCGGCGCGGCGGCGATGGCCGAAGCGCAAGCCACCACCCTGATCCTGGTGACCAACACCGTCGCCGGCCGGCAGTGGAAGCGGGAGCTGGTGGAGCGCACCTCCCTCACCGAGGACGAGATCGGCGAGTTCTCCGGGGAGAAGAAGGAGATCCGCCCCGTCACCATCGCCACCTACCAGGTCATCACCCGCAAGTCCAAGGGCGAGTACAAGCACCTGGAGCTGTTCGACTCCCGCGACTGGGGCTTGATCGTCTACGACGAGGTGCACCTGCTGCCCGCCCCGGTCTTCCGGATGACCGCCGACCTGCAGTCCCGCCGCCGGCTCGGCCTCACCGCCACCCTGGTGCGGGAGGACGGCCAGGAAGGCGACGTGTTCTCGCTGATCGGCCCGAAGCGCTACGACGCCCCCTGGAAGGACATCGAGTCGCAGGGCTGGATCGCCCCGGCCGAGTGCACCGAGGTCCGGGTGACCCTCACCGAGAACGAACGCCTCTCCTACGCCACCGCCGAGGCCGACGAGCGCTACAAGCTGTGCTCCACCGCGCGCACCAAGATCCCGGTGGTCAAAGCCATCCTGGACAAGCACGCCGGCGAACCCGCCCTGGTGATCGGCGCTTACCTGGAGCAGCTGCACGAGCTCGGGGAAGCCCTGGACGCGCCGGTGGTGGAGGGCTCGACCAAGAACAAGGAGCGGGAGGCCCTCTTCGACGCGTTCCGGCGCGGGGAGATCAACCGCCTGGTGGTGTCCAAGGTCGCCAACTTCTCGATCGACCTGCCGGAGGCCTCGGTGGCGATCCAGGTGTCCGGCACCTTCGGTTCCCGCCAGGAGGAGGCGCAACGCCTGGGCCGCCTGCTGCGCCCCAAGGCGGAGCGCCGCCAGGCCCACTTCTACTCGGTGGTCGCCCGGGACACCGTGGACACCGACTACGCAGCGCACCGGCAGCGGTTCCTCACCGAGCAGGGTTACGCCTACCAGATAGTGGACGCCGATGACCTGCTGGGGCCGGCGATCACCGGGTGATGTAGAGCAAAGCCGATCCTCCACCTAAAAGTCCCTCTATGGTGTAAGAATCCTGCTTGCGGGCCAGTTCACGCTTGCCAACGGAGTACCGACCCGACTTGCTGCCCCAACGGTGTCCCAACAGACGCGGGAGATCGGATGACCACCGAACAGGAACGTGCCGCCCTGCGTGGCGCGCACCGGTTCGTCGGACTCGCGGAGAACCTCGAGCGCCACGCCGGAGTTCCGACCGGCGCGGAGCCGCCGAACGCGCGAGGCCACAACCGCGGATACGGGTTGGTGTTCTTCTACCTGGAGAAGTACCACCTGACGACGGTGATCAGCAGTGGTCTGCGGTTCCAGCCGCTCGGCGCTGAGCCCGCCCAGGAGTTGGCCTGCACGGTCTACAAGGAGCAGGCCGAAGCCGCCCGCCACCTGGTGGACATCACCTCGGAACTGCTGGTCAAGAACCGGACCTACCTGGTGCCCGACCAGATAGTGCCGAACGAGGAGCCACTGCTGCCCGGCACCGAATTCCACGGGGTGCTGGCCAGTGGCCACCCGCTGTTCCCGCCGGAGTTCACCCGCTTCACCGACAAGAACGGGGTGGAGCAGCTCCAGGTCTTCACGCTGCTGCCGGTGACCCTCGGCGAGCTGAACTACATCCTCGACCACGGGGTCACCGCGCTGCGCCAGCAGTGGGCGAGGTTCGAAGTGGACGTCTTCGACCTCGGCCGCCCCAGCGTGGCCTGATCACCGGCAGAACCCACCACCCACCACCCGCCCGCCCGCGGACTGAAAGGATCAAGATGCCCTCGAACAGGGCCGTGCCAGCTCTGGCCGACTTCGACGTGGTGCGCGTCTACGCGCTGCCGATGCGCAACAAGTTCCGCGGCATCACGGTCCGCTGCGGAGTGCTGCTGCACGGCCCCGCCGGCTGGGGCGAGTTCTGCCCGTTCGAGGACTACACCGACAGCCAGTCGGTGCCGTGGCTGCGCACCGCCCTGGAATCCTGCACCACCGAATGGCCCGAACCGGTGCGCACCAGCATCCCGGTCAACTGCACCGTGCCCGCGGTACCACCGGAGCAGGCCGCCGCGATCGTCTCCGCCTCCGGCTGCACCACCGCCAAGGTCAAGGTCGCCGAGCCAGGGCAGAGCCCGGGCGAGGACGTCGAGCGGGTCGCCGCGGTGCGCCAGGCCCTCGGCCCGCGCGGGGCGATCCGGGTGGACGCCAACGCGGCGTGGGACCCCGACGAGGCCGTCCGCCGCATCCGGGAGCTGGACCGGGCCGCCAACGGCCTGGAGTACGTCGAACAGCCCTGCCGGGAACTCACCGAGCTGGCCGCCGTCCGCCGCAAGGTCGACGTGCGGATCGCCGCGGACGAGTCCATCCGCCGCGCGGAAGACCCGCTGCGGGTGGCCGTCGCGGAAGCGGCCGACGTGGCCGTCATCAAAGCCACCCCGCTGGGCGGGGTGCGCCGCGCCCTGCAGGTCGCCGAGGCCTGCGGACTGCCCTGCGTGGTGTCCTCCGCGGTGGAGAGCAGCGTGGGCCTGGCCGCGCAGCTCGCCCTGGCCGGCGCCCTGCCGGAACTGCCGTTCGCCTGCGGCCTGGGCACCGCCGCACTGCTGGACGGCGACCTGGTGGCGGACTGCCTGCTCCCGGTCAACGGCCAGCTACCGGTACCCCGCAGGGCACCGGAGCCGGACCCGAAGCTGGTCGCGGCGGCCACGCCGCCGACCGAGGTCCGGCAGCGCTGGCTCGACCGGCTCCGCCGCGTGCACGCGCTGCTGGACTCCTGACGGTCAGCGACGGCGCTTGCGCCGCAGCGCCCGGACCACCAGCAGCAGCGCGATCACCGCACCGGCGATCGGGGCCACCCGCTTGAGCACCGGCGTCCCCGCGGTGCCCAGCAGGTCGATCGCCTCGTCGGCCGGCGCGGTCTTGCCCGGCGACACCGAGCCGGCCTTCTCCGCAACGACCTCCCGCTCGCCGTCAGCAGCGCCCACCGGGGCGACCCGCCAGCTCGGCTGCTCCTCCTCGCGCGCGGCCTGCGTCGCGGCCGGCTTGGCCTCCGCCGACGCCTCCTCGGCCTGCGCCGCCTTCTCCGGCTCGGCGGTCTTCCCGGCCGCCGCCTCGGCGGGCTCCTCCTCACCGGTCAGCTTCTCGGCCAGGCACTCCGCGAACTGGTTCAGGATCTTGCCGCCCACCTCGGCGATCAGCCCGCGCCCGAGCTGGGCCGGCTTGCCGGTGATCTTCAGGTCGGTGTCCACCGTGACCTTGGTGCTGCTGCCCTCCGGGGTGAGCACCGCGGTCACCGTCGCGGCCGCGGTCCCGTTGCCCCGGGAGTCCTTGCCGCTGGCGTCGATGACCGCCCGGTGGTTGGCCTCGTCGACCTCTTTGAACGTTCCGGTTCCCTTGTACAGCAAGGTGACCGGGCCGAGCTTCACCTTCACCGAACCGGAGAACTCGTTGCCTTCGACCTTGGTGAGCTTGGCCCCGGGCATGCACGGTGCTACCCGCTCCGGGTCGAGCAGCGCCTTCCACGCCACGTCGACGGGCACCGGAACGGTGAAGTGGTGCTGCATCTGCACTGGAGTGTCCTCCTGGTCCTACCGAGCTCGGCCCAATCGTGAGCCGGCCATTGTGCAAAACCGCCGAACCCGATCTTGCCTCAAGACGGTCCGGTTGACAGCGTCTCAGCCCGAACCTCCTCGCAACACCGGAAGCCGGGTGCGCGGCCCGTTCCGGTGGCCGCGCACCCGGTGCACCGGTCAGCTGCCGGCGGCGGCCAGCACCGCGCGCCCGGTCAGCACCTCGGCCAGGTGCCGGCGGTAGTCCACATCGGCGCTGGCGTCCGCGGTCGGACTGGTCCCCTCCGCGGCGCGAGCGGCGGCAGCCCGCACGGACTCGGCCGTCGCCGGCTGCCCCACCAGCGCCTGCTCCACCGCCGTGGCGCGCACCGGAGTGGGCCCCATGTTGGTCAGCCCGATGCGGGCCTCGGCGATCGCACCCTGCTCGACGCGGACCGCCGCGGCCACCCCGACGATCGACCAGGCCTGGGCGACCCGGTTGAACTTCTCGTAGTGCGCCCGCCACCCGGTCCACTTGGGCATCCGGATCTGGACGAGCAGTTCGCCCGGCTGCAGCGCGGTGGTGAAGTAGTCGAGGAAGAAGTCCGCCGCGGCGACCGTGCGCCGCCCCTGCGGGCCCGCGATGACCATCTCGCCGTCCAGCGCCAGCACCGGAGCGGGCAGGTCACCGGCCGGGTCGGCGTGCGCGAGCGAGCCGCCGAAGGTGCCCCGGTGGCGCACCTGCGGGTCGGCGACCGTGCGCGTGGCCAGCGCGAGCAGCGGGAGGTGCTGGTTGACCAGCGGGTCCCGGATCACGTCGTGGTGCGTGGTCATCGCCCCGATCACCACGGCGTCCCCGTCCTCCTGGACGCCCCGCAGCTCCTCGATCCGGCCGAGGTCGACCAGCAGACCGGGATCGGCCATCCGCATCCGCAGCACCGGCAGCAGGCTCTGCCCGCCGGCGAGCACCTTGGCGTCCTCCCCGCCCTGGGCCAGCGCGGTGACCGCTTCCTCCACGGTGGCGGGGGCGACGTAGTCGAACTGGGCCGGAATCACTGGGCACCTCCCTGGGTGTCGATCGAACCGAGTCCGCCACCGGCTTCCGATGCGGTGGTCCCGCTGGAGCGGGTGCCGGTGATGGCCCGCCACACCCGCTGCGGGGAGCACGGCATCTCGACGTCGTTGACGCCCAGGTGCCGCAGCGCGTCCACCACGCCGTTGACCACCGCGGGGGTGGAGGCGATGGTGCCCGCCTCACCGACGCCCTTGACCCCCAGCGGGTTGGAGGTCGCCGGGGTCTCGGTCCGGTCGGTGACGAACTCCGGCAGGTCGGCCGCCGACGGCACCAGGTAGTCGGCCAGGGTCGCGGTGGTCAGCGTGCCGCTCTCGTCGTAGACGGCTTCCTCGTACAGGGCCTGGGCGATGCCCTGCGCCAGTCCACCGTGGACCTGGCCTTCCACGATCAGCGGGTTGACCACCTTGCCGACGTCGTCCACGCACACGTACTTGCGGATCTTCACCTCACCGGTCTCGGTGTCCACTTCGACCGCGCACAGGTGGGTGCCGTGCGGGTAGGAGAAGTTCTCCGGGTCGAAGGTGGCGTCCGCGTCCAGGCTCGGCTCCACGCCCTCCGGCAGGTCGTGGGCGGTGAACGCCGCCAGCGCCACGTCGGGCAGCGAAATGGCCCGGTCGGTGCCGCGGACCCCGAAGTTGCCGTTGGTGAACTCCACGTCGTCCTCGGCGCACTCGAGCATGTGCGCGGCGATCTTGCGGGCCTTCTCCACCACCTTGTCGGCCGCGTGCAGCACCGCGATGCCGCCGACGACCAAGGAACGGGAGCCGTAGGTGTCCAGGCCCTTCGGGGAGCTCTGGGTGTCCCCGTGGAGGATCTCGACGTCCTCGAACGGCACCCCGAGCCGGTCGGCCACCACCTGGCTCCACGAGGTCACGTGCCCCTGCCCGTGCGGGGAGGTGCCGGTGACCACCTCGACCTTGCCGGTGGGCAGCACCCGGACCGAGGCGTGCTCCCAACCGCCGGCCCCGTAGGACAGCGAGCCCAGCACCCTGGACGGGGCCAGCCCGCACATCTCGGTGTAGGTGGAGATCCCGATCCCCAGCTGCACCGGGTCGTTGCTGTCGCGGCGCCGCTGCTGCTCCTCCCGCAGCTCCTGGTAGCCGAACAGCTCCAGAGCCCGCTCGGTGGCCGCCTCGTAGTTGCCGGAGTCGTAGGTCAGGCCGGACACCGTGGTGTACGGGAACTCGTCGTGCCGGATCCAGTTCTTCTTCCGCAGCTCCAACGGGTCCATGCCCAGTTCCGCGGCGAGCTCGTCCATCATCCGCTCGATGGCGAACGTCGCCTCCGGCCGACCGGCCCCCCGGTAGGCGTCCGTGGGGGTCTTGTTGGTGAACACGTTGGTGCAGCTGAAGCGGTACGCGGGGATCTTGTAGATCGCGTTGAACATGAACGCGCCCAGGATCGGCACCCCGGGGGTGACCAACCGCAGGTAAGCGCCCATGTCGGCCAGCAGTTCCACCTTCAGGCCGGTGATCGTGCCGTCCCGGCGGGCGGCGATCGACAGCTTCTGGACCTGGTCCCGGCCGTGGTGCGCGGCCACCATCGTCTCCGACCGCGACTCGGTCCACTTCACCGGGCGGCCGAGCCGGCGGGCCATCAGCACCGCGATCACCTCTTCCGGGGTGACCTGGAGCTTGCCGCCGAAACCACCGCCCACGTCCGGGGCGATCACCCGGATCTTGTGCTCCGGGATCCCGAGCGTCATCGCCAGCATGGTGCGCACGATGTGCGGCACCTGCGTGGCCGACCAGACGGTGAGCTGCTCCCCGGTCGGGTCCACCACGACCGACCGCGGTTCCATGAACGCCGGGATCAGCCGCTGCTGCCGGAAGGTGCGCTCGACGCGGACCTCGGCATCGGCCAGCGCCTGCTCCACGTCACCGCCGGTGCCCGCCTCCGCCGAGTCGAACGTCCAGGTGGCGTTGCGGTTGGTGCCCAGGTCCGGGTGCACCAGCGGGGAATCCGGCTGCAGCGCGGACTCCATGTCGAGCACCACCGGCAGGTCCTCGTACTCGACGTCGATCGCGTCCAGCGCGTCGCGGGCCTCCGCCGCGCTGCGGGCCGCCACCACCGCGACCGCCTCACCGGCGAACCGCACGGTGTCCACCGCCAGCGCCGGCGCCGCCGGGTGCTTCATGTCCTCGGTGATCGGCCACGCGCACGGCAGGCTGCCCTGCTCGTCGGCCACGTCCCGACCGGTGATGACGGCTTCCACACCGGACATCCGGCGCGCTTCCTCGGTGTCGATCGAGGTGATCCTGGCGTGCGCGACCGGGCTGCGCAGGATCGCCAGGTGGAGGGTTCCAGCCGGGGTGATGTTGTCGGTCCAGCGGGTGCGACCGGTGATCAACCGGGCGTCTTCCTTGCGCCGGCGAGCTCTTCCCAGTTCACGTTCCTGAACCGATGTCATTACCGGTTACCTCCCGCCTTGGTCTCCGCCGGCTGGTCAGATGGGGTGCGAGGCGCTGGGGTCTCCAGCGTTTCCGCCGCGCCGGGCCGCATCTTCTGCGCGGCGTCCTGCACGGCCCGGACGATGTTCTGGTACCCGGTGCAGCGGCAGAGGTTGCCCTCCAGCCCCTCCCGGATGTGCTCGGCGTCCGGTTCCGGGTCCTCGGAAAGCAGGTCCAGCGCCTGCATGATCATTCCGGGAGTGCAAAAACCGCACTGCAGCGCGTGGTTCTCGTGGAACGCTTGCTGGATCGGGTGCAGCTGACCGTCCCTGGCCAGCCCTTCGATCGTGGTGACCTCCTGCCCGTCGGCCTGCACTGCGAGGACCGAACAGGACTTCACGCTCTGTCCGCCGAGGTGGACGGTGCACGCACCGCAGTTGCTGGTGTCGCACCCGACCACCGTTCCGGTCTTGCCCAGCCGCTCGCGCAAGTACTGCACGAGCAGCATGCGCGGCTCGACCTCGTCGGTGTAGCGGGTTCCGTCGACGGTGACGGTAATGCGCGGCATTGAGCCTCCTAGGGAACTGGCCCGCGGTACGCGGACACTCAAGCACGAGACTGGTCCGCATGGGTGACCTGGGTCACTCCCCAGAGACTGCTACGCAAACTCGTTCGGAGCAAGCGCGCTCACGAGTGATGATGGATTGGTCCATTGGTCGCGGAGAGTCGCGCTCCGCTGCCGCCCCAACGCAAAGCGATGAGTTCAGCGGCGATGGAGACCGCGGTTTCCTCCGGAGTCCGAGCGCCCAAATCCAGCCCAATCGGTGACGCCAACCGGGCCAACTCCTCCTCGGTCAACCCCTGCTCCCGCAGCCGGCGCAGCCGGTCCTCGTGGGTGCGGCGGGACCCCATCGCCCCCACGTAGCCGAGATCCATCCGCAACGCCCGCTCCAGCACCGGCACGTCGAACTTGGGGTCGTGGGTGAGCACCATGACCGCGGTGCGCGAATCCAACCGCCCGGCTTCGGCCTCCGCCGCCAAGTAGCGGTGCGGCCAGTCCACCACCACCTCGTCCACCCCCGGGAACCGGCTGCTGGTGGCGAACACCGGGCGGGCGTCGCACACCGTCACGTGGTACCCGAGGAAGGACCCCATCCTGGCCATCGCGGAAGCAAAGTCGATCGCCCCGAAGACCAGCATCCGCGGCGGCGGCTCGAAGGAGTTCACGAACACCCGCAGCCCTTCCCCGCGGCGCTGCCCCGACGTCCCGTACTCGAGCGCCCCGCTGCGCCCGCTGGCCAACATGCCGCGGGCGTCGTCGGTCACCGCGTCGTCGATCCGGTCGTTGCCCAGGGAGCCGCTGGTGCGGTCCGGCCACACCACCATGCGGGCCCCCACCCGGCCCGGATCCGGGTGCTCCACAACGGTCGCCACGGCGACGGGTTCCTTCGCCCGCACCGCCGCGGCCACCTCGCCGAGCTCCGGGAACGACTGCTGGTCCACCCGCTCCACGAAGATGTCGATGATCCCTCCGCAGGTCAGACCCACCGCGAACGCGTCGTCATCGCTGACCCCGTACCGCTGCAGCACGGGGGCGGCGCCCTCCAGGACCTGGGTCGCCTGCTCGTAGACGGCACCTTCGACGCAGCCGCCGGACACGCTGCCGATCGCTTCCCCACCGCTGGTCACCAGCATCGCGGCTCCGGGTTGGCGAGGCGCGGACTTGAAGGTCGCCACCACCGTGCCCATCCCCACGGCTTCGCCCGCTTCCCAGTGCTTGGTCAATTCGTCCAGCACGTCACGCACAGCGCACCTCCGCTGCCTGTAGGGCCCGCAGTCCCTCGATCAAGGTGCCGTCAGTTTCAGCCAAAACCGCTGGCACTTCCAGAGTGCGCCAAACGCCGCACCCACGACCAGATGTCTTCCAACGCCCGCAAGCTGTGCCCCGCCACCATCCGGTCGACGTGCGGCATCGCCGCCACGATCCCGGACTGCACCGGCTGGTACCCCTCGTGCCCGGCGTGCGGATTCGCCCAGATCACCGCCCGGCTCAACCGGCGCAACCGCTGCATCTGCTCGGCCAGCAACGACGCGTCCCCGCGCTCCCAGCCGTCGGAGAACAGCACCACCACCGCGCCCCGGGCCACGCCCCGCTGCCCCCAGCGGTCCAAGAACGCGCGGAGCGTCTCGCCCAGCCGGGTGCCCCCGGAGAAGTCCGGGACCGCGCGGGCCGCCGCGGCCAGCGCCCGCTCCGGGTCCCGCTGCCGCAGCTGCCGGCTCACCCGCGTCATCCGGGTGCCCAAGGTGAACACCTCGGTGCTGGCCGGGGAGCGGCGCACCACCACGTGCGCGAACCGCAGCAGCGCGTCCGCGTACGGGCTCATCGAACCGGAGACGTCCACCAGCAGCACCACCCGGCGGGGCCGGCGGGACTTGCGGTGGCGCAGCAGCCGCACCGGTTCGCCCCCGGAGCGCACCATTGCCCGCAGCACGCCCCGCGGGTGCAGCGCGCCGCGCTTGTCCGGCTTCCGCCGCAGCGCCGGGCGGGTCGGCGGATCCAGCCGCAGCGAGCTCAACATCCGGCGCAAGTGCTCCCGCTCCGGCGCGGTGAGCTCCCCGAGGTCCCGCCGGCGCAGCACCTCCGTGTCACTGGCCGCCGCCGACAGCGGCTGGTCGGCCTCCTGCTGCTCGCCCTCGGCGGACTGCCCCAGCGACGCGATCGTGGTCGGCCGCGGGGTGGGCTGCTCCACCACGGCGGCCGGTCGGATCGAACCGCCGAACCAGGCGCGGAACGCGGTGTCGTAGCGGGGGATGTCGTCCGGATCGGAGCACAGCGTCAACCGCCCCGCCCAGTACAGCGCCTCCCGGTCCCCGATCCCCACCTGCTCGACAGCGGCCAGGAAGTTCTGCACCCGGGTGGGGCCGCACGCCATGCCGGAGTGCCGCAGCGCGCGGGCGAACCCGACCAGCCCGGTGAGGGTGTGCGTCATCGGTCCCCCGTCTCCTCACCCGTCGAGCACCCCGGCGGCGCGCACCCGCTCGGCGTCCTCCCGGTACTTCAGGACCGCGCCGAGGGTCGTCGCCGCCACCTCGGTGTCCAACTCGTCGCGCCCCAGGGCCATCAGGGCCTGCGCCCAGTCCAACGCCTCGGCCACCCCGGGCGGCTTCAACAGCTCCAGCTGCCGCATCCGCTGCACCGCGGCCGCGACCTGCTCGGCGAGCTCGCGGTCCAAACCGGGCAGGCGGCGGCAGAGGATCGCGACTTCCCGGCTCAAGCTGGGGTGCTCCAGCCAGTGGTAGAGGCAGCGGCGCTTGAGGGCGTCGTGCACCTCCCGGGTGCGGTTGGAGGTCAGCACGACGATCGGCGGTTCGGGCGCCCGCACCACCCCGTACTCCGGGATGGTGACGGTGAATTCGGACAGCACCTCCAGCAGGAACGCTTCGAACTCGTCGTCGGCGCGGTCGATCTCGTCGACCAGCAGCACGCACGGCGCTTCCTGCAGCGCCCGCAGCAGCGGCCGGGCCAGCAGGAACCGCTCGGTGTACAGCGACGACTCCGCGCTGGCCGCGTCGAGCTGCCCACCGGAAGCCGCCTCCAAGGTGCGCAGGTGGAGCAGCTGACGGGGGAAGTCCCAGTCGTAGAGCGCCTGCGCGGCGTCGATGCCCTCGTGGCACTGCAACCGGATCAGCTGCAGCCCGAGCGCGCTGGACAGCGCGTGCGCCAACGCGGTCTTGCCGGTGCCGGGCTCGCCTTCGCACAGCAGCGGCCGGCGCATCCGCACGGCCAGGAACGCCGCGGTGGCGATCCCCTCGTCCGGCAGGTAACCGACCTCGTTGAGCGCATCCGCCACTTCGGCCGGGGATTTCAGGTCGCGCAATTCGTCCACCGCCATGCCGAGAGCGTAAGGGAACACCCCGGCGGGAGGGGATCATTCGCAGCGCCGCCCGGTGAGCGGCTGCCGGCCGCTGCGTAAGATCCAGCCGAACGACCACTCCATTCCCCGCAGCGGTGACCGGGGACTTCTTCGCGATTAGGGTCCGATGAGCCGATTCAGTGGATTTCCCGCGCACGTGGAGCAGTACGTCGGCCGGGTGCGGGGCGCCGACAGCAACCGGGCCGGCGACCGGGACCGCGGCTACTACCTGGTGTACTGCGACCACCCCGACCGCACCCACGTGTCGGTGCTGACCAGCGGGCTGCGGGACTACACCGCGGGCGCACCGCTCCCGCAGGAACTGATCTGCACGCTGCGGTCCGAGCAGGAGAAGTACGCCCGCCACCTCACCGCGGTGATCGCCGAGCTGCTCACCGAAACCCAGAGCCGGGTCGGCTACGGGGCGCTGATCATGAACGACCGGATCCTGCTGCCGGACACCGAGATCAGCGGCGCGCTCGCCGCCCCGCACCCCTACCTGGACGACGAGTTCGACATCCTGCTCGACGACGCCGGCGAACCGGTGCTGCAGCTGATCACCCTGGTGCCGATCAGCCGCGGCGAGGCGCAGCTGGTGGCCCGGCAGGGGCGGGACGCCCTCTACGACCGCTGGGAAGAAGCGGGCGTGGACCTGCGGGACATCTTCCGCCCCTCGGTGGCCTGAGCGTCACCGCAGCTGCGGGGCCTCGGCGACGAACTCGTCGAGCACCCCGTCGGCCACCCGCACCGGCCCCTGCGGCCGCACCTCGGTGGGCGAAGTGCGGATCTGCTGCGCCTGGCCGGCGAGCTGCTGGGCCCGGGCGAACAGGTCGGCGGCCCGCGGCTCGTCGCCGTCCGCCCGCGCCTGCAGCGCGTCCAGCGTGACCAGCAGCGCATCGCCCCACAGGTCGGTGGCCGACAGCCACGGATCGGCGTCCTGGGCGAACGCGGGCTCGGCGCCGCTGCGGATCCGCTCCGGGGCCTCGCTGATCAGCTGCGCGTGCTCGCGGAGCCGCTGCACCGCACCGGCCCGGTCCCCGCTGGACCACTGGGCCCGGAAGTCCTCGATGCGCTGCGCGAGTCCCGGCGCCGGGGGCAGCCACGGCTGGCCGTTGGCCAGCGGGGCCATGTGCTCCAGGTCGAAGAACGCCAGCAGGGCCTCCACCACGGCCGGATCGGCCTCCAGCCCCGGTTGGCCGGCGAACCGGTCCCCGGCCAGGTAGCGGGCCGCTTCCCGCCAGGCCCGCTGCGGGTCGAACGCCTCGTCGTTCCAGCTGAAGTCGGCGGCCCCGATCTCCACCACCTTGCTCGCCGAGGCCTGGTTCATCGGGTTGACCACCACGCCGGAGAAGGTTTCGCCGAGCCCGGGCTCCCGCTTGTCGTACGGCCCGAGCATCAGCCGCCCCACCGAGCCGTCGAAGTCGTTGACCGGGTAGTTGTCCCACAAGAACACTTCCCGGCCCCACACCTGGTTGGCCTTCTCCGCGTCGGCGACCGTGATCTGCCGGGGGATGACGCCGTCCCCGGTCCACATCACCAGGACCCGCGGGTCCAACTGCTCCCGGATGACCCGCTTGTACGGCGAATCGTCCACATCGGAGTACTCGGTGGACACGGTCTGCAGCGGCGCGACGTCCGGGTGGGCGTCGACGAACTGCTGCTGCACCCGGTTCAGCAGGTCGGCGTGCGCCCGCCCGGCGGCCTCCTGCGACGGTCCGCCGTAGACCTGCTGGTCCTGCGCGCAGTTCCACCGGGTGTAGGAGATGTCGTCCAGCGGGACGGAGAAGTCCCGCACCCCCTCGTCGTACATGGCCTGGAGCTTGGCCGTCAGCGCGTCCACCTCGGCCGGATCGCTGTAGCAGATCGAGGCGCCCGGGGAGAGCGCGAACGTGAACCTGACGTGGTGGGCCTGCGCCTGCCCGATCAGCTCCCGGATCTCGGCGAGCTCCTCCGGCGGGTACGGTTCCCGCCAGCGCTCCCGGTGGTACGGGTCGTCCTTCGGCGCGTAGATGTAGGTGTTCATCTTGACGTCGCCGTAGAACGCCAACTGGTCCATCCGCTCCTGGTGGGTCCACGGCGGACCGTAGAAGCCCTCGATGGCGCCGCGCAGCGGCAGCGACGGGTAGTCCACGATCCCGGCCCCGGCGATCTTGCCGGGGGAAGCCAGCTGCCGCAGCGTCTGCACCCCGTAGTAGGCGCCGGCGGGGTCCTCGGCACCGATGACGACGACCGGCTCGTCGTCCTTGACGGCGAGCACGTAGCCCTCGTCCGGGAACGGGGTGGGGGTCTTCAGCCCCGTGCCCTGCAGGCGCTTCAGCACGCCCGGCGCGGACTTCTTGCCGACGCGCACCAGCAAGGTCGCGTCTTCGGCCGGCGGCCCGGGTTCGCGCACCACCACTTCGGAAGCCCCGGCCATCCGGAGCACCTCGGCGGCCAGTTCGCGGGTGGGTTCGTCCACCAGCGGGTCCACGACCAGCTCGACCTTGCCCTCCACGGCGACGTCCTCGCCCATCCGCTCCATCCGCTGCGGCTGGGGGGTCACCTGCGGCAAGCCGAGTTCCTGAGGTGACGGTGGAGCGGCGTCCGGGTCCGACCCCTGCGGAGGGGTGTTGGTGCACCCGACCAACACCAGGCTCAACGCCAAACCGACCAGCGCCGCGAACCACCGCTTTCGGCCATGGATGAACATGCCCCGCAACTCCTCACGTGGACTCGTGTTGCAACCAGGAGATCACACCTGTGCCGCGGAAGTCGCGGGACCCGACGCCGGTACAGCAGAACGAGGGGCTGCCCCGCAGGACAGCCCCTCGTCGAAAACCGCGGATGGCGGAGTGGATCAGAAGTCCATGCCGCCCATGCCACCGGTCGGGTCGGCAGCGCCGGCCTTCTCCTTCTCCGGCTTGTCGGCGACCACGGCCTCGGTGGTCAGGAACAGGCCGGCGATGGAAGCGGCGTTCTGCAGCGCCGAGCGGGTGACCTTGGCCGGGTCGATGATGCCGGCCTCCAGCAGGTCCTCGTACTCGCCGGTCGCGGCGTTCAGACCGGTGCCGGCGGGCAGGGTCTTGACCTTCTCCGCGACGACGCCGCCCTCGAGGCCGGCGTTGACGGCGATCTGCTTCAACGGGGCCTCAACGGCCAGCTTGACGCTGTTGGCACCGGTGGCCTCGTCGCCCTCCAGCTTCAGGCTCTCGAAGGCGGACTGAGCGGCCTGCAGCAGCGCCACGCCACCACCAGCCAGGACGCCCTCCTCGACGGCGGCCTTGGCGTTGCGGACCGCGTCCTCGATGCGGTGCTTGCGCTCCTTGAGCTCGACCTCGGTGGCGGCACCGGCCTTGATGACGGCCACGCCGCCGGCCAGCTTGGCCAGCCGCTCCTGCAGCTTCTCGCGGTCGTAGTCGGAGTCGGAGCGCTCGATCTCGGCGCGGATCTCGTTGACGCGGCCGGCGATCTGCTCCTCGTCGCCAGCGCCCTCGACGATGGTGGTCTCGTCCTTGGTGACGACGACCTTGCGGGCCTTGCCCAGCAGGTTCAGGTCGGCGTTCTCCAGCTTCAGACCGACCTCTTCGCTGATGACCTGGCCGCCGGTCAGGATGGCCATGTCCTGCAGCATCGCCTTGCGGCGGTCACCGAAGCCCGGAGCCTTGACGGCGACGGACTTGAAGGTGCCGCGGATCTTGTTGACGACCAGGGTGGCCAGCGCCTCGCCCTCGACGTCCTCGGCGATGATCAGCAGCGGCTTGTTGGCCTGCATGACCTTCTCGAGCAGCGGGAGAAGGTCCTTGACGTTGGAAACCTTGGAGCTCAGCAGCAGGATGTAGGGGTCCTCCAGGACCGCTTCCATCCGCTCCGAGTCGGTGACGAAGTAGGGCGAGATGTAGCCCTTGTCGAAGCGCATACCTTCGGTGAGCTCCAGCTCCAGGCCGAAGGTGTTGCTCTCCTCGACGGTGATGACGCCTTCCTTGCCGACCTTGTCCATGGCCTCGGCGATCAGCTCGCCGATCTGCCGGTCGCCGGCGGAGATCGCAGCGGTGGCCGCGATCTGGTCCTTGGTCTCGATCTCCTTGGCGCTCTTCAGCAGCTGCTCGGAGATCGCCTCGGTGGCCTTCTCGATGCCACGCTTCAGCGCGATCGGGCTAGCGCCTGCCGCGACATTGCGCAGACCCTCGCGAACCAGCGCCTGCGCCAGCACGGTGGCGGTGGTGGTGCCGTCACCGGCGACGTCGTCGGTCTTCTTCGCCACTTCCTTGACCAGCTCGGCCCCGATCTTCTCCCACGGGTCCTCGAGCTCGATCTCCTTGGCGATGGAGACACCGTCGTTGGTGATGGTCGGCGCGCCCCACTTCTTCTCGAGCACGACGTTGCGGCCCTTCGGGCCGAGCGTCACCTTGACGGCGTCGGCGAGGGTGTTCATGCCGCGCTCAAGTCCACGGCGGGCGTCCTCGTCGAACGCGATCATCTTGGCCATTGCGGTGTGGTCCTCCACCTGTCTGGACGCCGCGGAGGCGATTGCGCCCCGCGCGGCAGGACTCGTGCTCGGCCAGGCTCGGTGCCCGCGACGGACGACCGACCGGCGACACCACCCCTACGGCGTCGCCGCGAACGGCCTCACCGTCCCGACCTGGCACTCACCCCTGCTGAGTGCCAACCCCGGTTTTAGCACTCTCACCCTGAGAGTGCAAGCTGCCCCCCGGGGGCGGCGACCCCTGCCGCGAACAGCGAACCGAGCAGGTCAGCAGCCGCCGTACCCGGCTCGCGGGCCTGGTGGGCGCAGCGCGGGACGATCCGGCCCAACACCCGCAGGGCTACCCCAGCGAGGTGGCCATCACAACGAACAAGACGATGACCACCAGCAGCGTCACACCGATCAGGGTCAGCACCAACCAGCGCGTCTGACCGCCCCGCTGCCCGCTGAACGGCGCCGACCGGGCCGGCACCGGCGGCCGCAGCCGCATCGGGTTGGGCTGCGGCGGTCCCTGCGGAGGCCCCTGCGGCGGGAACGCCGGCTGCGGGTAGCCGGCCGGTTGGGGCTGGGGCCGGGGCGCGGCCTGCTGCGGGTAGCCCGCCGGCGGGGTGGCCATCGGTGCTCCCGGGCGCTGCGCGACCGGCGGCGCGTCCCCCAACGCCGGGCCCAGCGCGGAGCGCGCGGCGTCGATCAGCTCCTTGCAGGTGGCGAACCGCTGCTCGGGGTTCTTGGCCATGCCGCGGCGCAGCACCTCGTCGATCGCCGGCGGCAGCACCACCAGGGAGGTCACCGCGGGCGGTTCCAGGTTCAGGTGGCCGTGGATGACCTCCTGCACGTCCCCCTGGAACGGCGGCCGCCCGGTCAGGCAGGAGAACAGCATGCAGGCCAGGGCGTAGAGGTCGGTGCGCCCGTCCACCGGTTCCCCGCGCAGGTGCTCGGGGGCCGCGTAGGTGGGCGAGCCGAGGAAGTCCCCGCTGCTGGTGCGGTGCCCGGTGGCGCCGCGGCGGGTGAGCCCGAAGTCCGCCAGGTAGACGTGCTCGCCGGCCGACTCCTTGGTGGTGACCAGCACGTTCGCCGGTTTCAAGTCCAGGTGCACCAGCCCCCGCTGGTGCAGCATGTCCAGCGCTTCGGCGACCTGCGCCAACAGCTCCAGGGTGCGCTTCGGGGAGATCGGGCCGTCCTTGATGAGGCTGGCCAGGTCGGAGCCCTCCACCAGCCGCATCGCGATGTAGAGCATGCCGTCGACCTCGCCGAAGTCGTACAGCGGCACGATGTTGGCGTGGTCGATGGCCGAGGTGTTCCGCGCCTCGTCCACGAAGCGCTCGCGGAACTCGGCGTCGTTGGTGATGTGCTCCCCCATCACCTTCAACGCCACCTTCCGGCCGAGCCGGACGTCGGTGGCGCGGTACATCACGCTCATGCCGCCGCGTCCGAGCACGCCTTCGATCTTGTAGTGGCCTAGACGGCGTCCGGTGAGGTCATCCGACACGGCTGGCAGCCTAGCGTTCCTAGATCACGATCGTCTTCCGGTCAGGCGTAGGAATCACGGCAGGCCGGCACCAACAGCACGAGCGGCCCGGCCCCCGGGGGGGGGGGGACCGAGCCGCTCGCTCAAGTTCGGTTACAGCTTGCGGACGCCGTCTGCCTGGGTACGGCCGTCCCGTCCCGCCTTCACTTCGAACTCGACCCGATCGCCTTCGGAAAGAGTCCGAAAACCAGGCATGTTGATGGCGGAGTAGTGAACGAACACGTCGGATCCACCGTCAGCCGCGATGAACCCGTAGCCCTTCTCCGAGTTAAACCACTTGACCGTGCCGACCGCCACGGCGTCCTCCTCAAAAAAGCGATGCACGACGTCGAACGTCGCTGGAGCAACGGCCACGCTACCGGAGAAACCGGCGGCAGTCCCCTGTTCAGCAATGCAACTTTTCCGCGAAATCTTGGACCGAACGGGGCAATAGGACGCCACCCTGAGTCACCGCCGCTGCTGCTGTCCCCCCAAGCCGTTGGCCTGCAACCAGGTGATCAACGCCCGCGGGTTGCGGGTCTGCACCAGCACCTGTCCCGGCCCGGCGAAGTCGAAGACCAGTCCTTCCCCGGTCTTCAGCGACTGCACGACCCCCTGCCCGGCCTGCCGCAGCCGGCTCTGCACGGTGTCGGCGTAACCCACCACGTGCCCGCTGTCCACCGTGACGTACTCCCCCGGCTGCAGGTTCAGCACGTCCAGCGCGCCGTAGCACGCCGCCACCACCGGCCCCTGGCCGGTGAGGTGGGTGAGGAAGCCGCCTTCCCCGCCGAAGAGGTTCTGGAAACCGCCCCACCGGGACTCCATCTGCACGGTGCTCGCCGACGCCAACCACGACCCCTTGGTCAAGCACCAGCCGACGCGGCCGTCGAGCTCGACGACCGTCACGTCGCCGGGCAGGTTCGGCGCCACGTCCACCCAGCCGCCCTGCTGCGGCGCGGTGTAGGTCACCACGTAGAACGACTCGCCTCCCAGCGCGGCCCGGGCCAGCGACTTGAGCAGCCCGCCCTGCGCGCGGGCCTCCATCTGGACCCCGTAGCTGGTGGCCAGCATCGCACCCGATTCGACCTGCACGGGCTCTCCCGGGGCCAGCACCAACCTGGCCACTCCGAACGACGGCGTGTGGCGAGTCCGAACCTGCACCAGGGCACCTCCTCGATCAGCGCATCGGAGAGTTTCCCACGGCCGGGGCGCGGGCCGTTGCCCGCCGGGTGACGACAGACGGCCGGGGTATGACAGATGATCGGGGGCGTGCCGAACCCAACCAGTGCGCCCGGCTTGCTGCCGGTGACCGAGTACCAGGACAAGCTCGCCGAGCTGCTCTCCCCGACACCGGTGGAAACGCGCCCGCTGGAGCAGTGCCTCGGCCTGGCCCTCGCCGACGACCTGACAGCCCCCGTGCCACTGCCCCCGTTCGACAACTCCGCGATGGACGGGTACGCGGTGCGCGCGGCGGACCTGGCCGGCGCCGGCCCGGACACCCCGGTGACCCTGCCGGTGCGGGCGGACGTCCCCGCCGGGCGGGTCGAGGTGCCGCCCCTGGAGCCGGGCACCGCGCACCGGATCATGACCGGCGCCCAGGTCCCTCCCGGGGCCGACTCGGTGGTCCCGGTCGAGCAGACCGACGCCGGCACCGAGCAGGTGAGCATCACGGCCGCTCCTCGCCTCGGGGCGCACATCCGCCGCGCCGGGGAGGACGTGCGGACCGGCAGCGCGGTGTTGACCGCGGGCACCACCCTGGGCCCGGCCCAGCTGGGAGTCGCCGCCGCCGTCGGGGCCGGGGAACTGCGGGTGCACCGGCCACCGCGGGTGCTGGTGCTGTCCACCGGTTCGGAACTGGTGGCGCCCGGTCAACCGCTGCGGCCGGGGCAGATCTACGAGTCGAACGGCCTGATGCTGGCCGCCGCGGTCCGCCGGGCCGGGGGCTCGGCCGAGCTGCTGCGGTTCGTCCCGGACGACGTCGACCAGTTCCACGCGGCGCTGGAACCGCACGTGGCGGACACCGACCTGATCATCACCTCGGGCGGGGTCAGCGCCGGGGCCTACGAGGTGGTCAAGGACGCCCTCACCGGTACCGGGGTGGAGTTCGTCAAGGTCGCCATGCAACCGGGCATGCCGCAGGGCTGCGGCCGCTACCGCGGGGGCCCCGCGGTGGTCACCCTCCCCGGCAACCCGGTGAGCGCGATGGTTTCCTTCGAGGTGCTGGTGCGGCCGGCGCTGCGGGCTGCCGCGGGGCACCGGTGCGCCGACCGGCCGCGGATGACGGCGGTGCTCACCGAACCGTTGTCCTCGCCGGCGGGCAAGCGCCAGTTCCGCCGTGGCCTGGTCGATCCGCGCGACCGGACGGTGCGGCTGCAGGGCGGTCCCGGTTCGCACCTGCTGTCCGCGCTGGCCGGGGCGAACTGCTTGCTGGACGTCCCGGAGAACACCACCGAACTGCGAGCCAGCTCGGAGGTGAACGTCGTGCTGCTGGATTGACCTGAAGTCGCGCTGACAGCAAACTGCACCCGCATCCGACCCCCGACCGGAGTAGTACGAAGTTGCGTGGCCCCTGGCGCGCCGCTGTGGCGCTGGCGTTGCACATCGGTTTCTTCGCCCTGCCGATCGCAGTAGTCCTGGGACTGCTGGCGATCGCCCTGTTCACCTTCCGCTATTCCCCCGGCAGCGGGGTGGAGGCGGCACTGGCCGCGGTGGTGGTCGCCGCGCTGTTCGCCGTGGGGCTGCGGGCGGTGCTGCGCCCGCGGCAGCGCTTCCGCGGTGTCCCGGTGGAGCGCGGTGAGCACAAGGCCCTGTGGGAACTGGTGGACTCGGTCTGCGCGGCCGCGGACGCCCCGGACTTCGACGAGGTCCGGATCACCTCGGAGCCGGCGGTCGCGGTGCGGGAGGACTCCGTCCTGCTCGGCCTGCGCCCCCGGAGCCGCTGCCTGGAGATCGGACTGCCGCTGCTGGCCGCGCTCAACGTCAGCGAGCTGCGGGCGGTGCTCGCCCAAGAAGTGGGGCTGCTGTCCGCCGAGCGCGGGCTGGCCCCGGCGGCGGAGCGGATCGCCGGCAGCGTGCAGCACGCGCTCCGGGAGCTGCCCAGCGGACCGACGAAGTGGCTGTTCGGCGGGTACGCCCGGATGTACGCGGCGACGGCCGGGGAGTTCCCGCAGGGCAGGTTCCTCGCCGATGCCGTGGCGGCCCGGACCGCCGGCAAGCGCCCGGCGATCACCGCGCTGCGTAAGGCGGTGGCGATCAAGATCGGCTGGCGGGAGTACTCCGACGAGTACCTGAGCATGGCTTCCGCGGTCAGCCGCACCCCCGACGTGCTGCTCGGGTTCAAATCCTTCATGGAGCACCCGGCCCGTCGCCCGCAGCTGAGCGAGCTGGTCAAGCAGAAGATCAGCGATGAGCAGCCACCGGCCGACGGGCGGCCGAGCGCGCAGCAGCGCGTGGCCGCGCTCAAGCGGGTGAAGGCCAAGGAGCAGCAGGTCGACGAGCAGCCCGCGTTCTCCCTGCTGCACGATCCGCGCAGCAGCGTGCCGGCCATCGAGGACGAGCTGCTGGTGGAGGGACTCGGCCCGCGGATCCCGTGGCCGGAGCTGGCCCGGCTGGCCGGTGCGGAGCAGGTGGCCGGCCAAACGGCCCAGCTCAGCGCGGCGGTGGCGCAGAGCGGGCTGCCGATCGATCCGACGATCGGCGGGGTGCTGGCCGCGATCCACCACGGCGACGGGAGGAACCTGGTCAACCCGGTGCTCAATCCGGGGCTGGACCCGGACCGGGTGGAGCAGGCCGCGGTCGACACGCTCACCGAACTGCTGGGGGCGGCCGTGGTCGACGCGCTGATCTGCGCTCGCCGGGCGCACCACGAGCTCAACTGGGGCGGCAAGTCCGTGGTGCGGCTGGCCAACGGCAGGTTGCTGGATCCGGACCGCCTGGTGCGGCCGGCGGTGTGCGATCCCCGGTTGGTCCCGGGGCTGCACCGGGCGCTGGTGGACCTGGGGGTGCCGTTGAACCACTCCCGCCCGCCGGCGGCCGATCCGGAACCGGTCCTGGCCGGGATCATCAGCCCGGTGCGGTGCTCCGGGGGGACCTACGACCTGCTGGTCACCGACCGCGGACTGCTGTTGCTGCCGAGCGCGGTGAGCACCGTCCGGCGGCTGGCCGCCGGGGCGCTGGGCTGGCTGAGCCAGGCGGAGCGGGAGAAGCTGCGGGAGCTGGCCCAGGAGCCGATCGAGGAGGCGCGGCAGCGCCCGGGCGCGCAGTGGGCCGACACCCGGGACATCGCCGCGGCCCGGTTGGAGCAGCGCAGCGGCAACTGGTCCCTGCGCGTCGAGCTCTACCTGGACGAGTACGCCGTGTCTGAGGTCGCCGAGGCGGGCGCGGAGGCCGACGAGGACGGGGTGGCCGAGCTCGAGCTGCGCAGTTGCCCGGACGCCATGGAGCACGGTGACCCGTACGGGGGCATCGGGGAGTTGATGGGGGCTCGCCTGTCCGTCAGCGGCGAAGACGCCGCGGAGTGAGGACCACGCCACCGAGCGGACACGGAAAGTGATATTTGCCTCACCCAAGGTCCTCCGATGGCAGCTACTTGCCCCATGTGAACTCAATTACACTGGGGGTCGCGTGACACATCGCGAGGAGAACAGCACATGACATCCGCATCCGCGCAACTGCTGGTGCGGAATCCGAGGGGCCGTGTGCCGTCGGGGGGCGCACGGACCTGGCGGAGCGATCGCGTGGCGTCAACGGGGAGTCGCCTTGCGGTCGCAAGCCGAGGGCGGGACTCGCGCGTTCGGGGGCGCAGGTCCCGCCCTCGGCTCGTCCGGACCCCGGTGGAGTTCCGGTAGCGGTCGCTCCCGGTTTCGGTAGCGTCGATCCCGATGGCACAGCCGTGGTGAGCGCTGCGTCCGCTGCCGGGCCTGCGAACGGCTCGAGCAAGCGAGTCAGCGCTCTGGCCAGCACCGCGTGACCCACCACGCCCCCTGCAGCTGGTCGGGGAACGGCGTCCGCGATGCTGTAGCGACAACGGCACCGGCCGTAGTCCGCGTTGTTCCGGCGCGCGCCGGCACGCCAGTCAAGATTGCCGACCCGAGGGCGTAGTACTTCGATGAGCACCGAAGCAGAACCGAACAAGAGCACCCTGGCGCACCTGGTGACCCTGGCCCGTGAAACAGTTCCGCCGATGCACCCTGCCGGGAAGCCGTTCGTTCTCGGAGCAGTTCTCGCGGCCTTGCTGTTGCGCCGCCTGTGGCGCCCGCTGGGAGTGCTCGGCGGGGTGGTCGCGGCCTGGTGCGCGTGGTTCTTCCGCGAGCCTCGACGGGTCACCCCTTCCCGGACCGGGATAGCCGTGGCCCCGGCCGACGGCACGGTCGCCCACGTCGAGTCGGCGACGCCCCCGCCGGAGCTCGGGCTCCCGGACGCCCCGATGACCCGCATCAGCGTTTTCCTGACCGTGTTCGACGTGCACGTCCAGCGCGTTCCGCTGAGCGGGAAGATCACCAAGGCGGTGTACCGCCCGGGCAAGTTCCTGTCCGCCGACCTGGACAAGGCCAGCGAGGACAACGAGCGGAACTCCCTGGTGATCCGCTCCGACGACGGCGTCGAAGTGGCCGTGGTGCAGATCGCCGGACTGGTGGCCCGGCGCATCGTCTGCTCGGTCTCCGAGGGGGACACCGTGCAGGCCGGCGCGACCTACGGGCTGATCCGCTTCGGCTCCCGGGTGGACCTCTACGTCCCCCGCGACAGCCGCGTCCTGGTCGAGCCCGGCCAGCGGACCATCGGCGGGGAGACCGTGCTCGCCGAACTGCCCGAGGAGCGCCGCGCGTCATGAGCGTGCGCACCACTCCCGGTGTGAGGCTGCTGCCCAACGCGATCACCGTCCTGGCCATGTGCTCCGGGCTGTCGGCGGTGTACTTCGCGCTGGCCGGCCACCCGCTGGGCGCCCTGGCCGCGATCAGCGTCGCCGCCGTCCTGGACGGCCTGGACGGGCGGATCGCCCGGATGCTGGACGCCACCTCGAAGATGGGCGCCGAGCTCGACTCCCTCGCCGACGCGATGTCGTTCGGGGTGGCCCCGGCGCTGACCGTCTACATCTGGCAGCTGCAGGGCAGCCGCGCCGGCTGGCTGGTGGCCCTGCTGTTCGCGGTGTGCATGGTGCTGCGCCTGGCGCGGTTCAACACGCTGCTGGAGGACACCAACCAACCCCCGTACGCCAAGGAGTTCTTCGTCGGCGTGCCGGCCCCGGCGGCCGGCCTGCTGGCGTTGTTCCCGCTGCTGCTGAGCGCGCAGTTCGGGCACCTCGGCTGGTGGGCGCAGGAGCCGGTGGTGATGGTCTGGCTGCTGGGGGTGGCGCTGCTGGCGGTCAGCCGGATCCCGACCCTGTCGCTGAAGACCGTGAAGGTGCCGGCGAAGGCGATGGCCCCGCTGTTGGTGGCGGTCGCGCTCGTGGCCGCCGGGATCATCACCTACCCGCTGGTGGCGCTCGCGGTCGTGCTGCTGCTGTACGTGCTGCACATCCCGTTCGCGGTGCACCGGTACCGCTGGCTGGCCCGGCACCCCGAGGCCTGGTCGGTGCCGCCGCGGGAGCGCCGGGCGATCCGCCGCACCCAGCGGCAGCTCGGGTTGCGGAGACCGCTGCGCCGCCGGGTCGCGGGCGCCGCTCGACGGGTCCGGCTGCCCCTGCGGAACAACGGCCCGGGCGGGCCGCGGCGCAGTTGGCGCCGGCTGGAGTTGCGCCGCAACCGGAACAACAGCCAGCAGCCGCGCTGATCCGCCGGGAATCGGGGCTTCCTGGCCACCCCGCCGATCGGCCGCCAGTAAGCTCGGTCCCGTGCCGTCCATCACGCTGACCGCCAGGCTGTCGTCCTCCGCCACGGACAACCGGCGCGGGATCGTCCGGCTGCACCCCGAGGTCCTGAACGCCCTCGACCTGCGCTCGTGGGACGCGGTGCAGTTGACCGGTGCCCGGGTGACCGCGGCCCTGGCCGCCCCGGCGCCCCGCACCTCCCCCACCGGTATCGTCCTGCTCGACGAGCTCACGTTGATGAACCTGGGGTTGACCGAGGGGGCGCAGGTCGGGGTCGCGCCGGTGCCGGTGCGCCCGGCCAAGCACGTGCACGTCACCGGTTCCCGGTTGGCGCACGCGTCGCTGTCCCCCGAGACCGTGCGCCTCGCCTTGGCCGGCAAGGTCTTCTGCCCCGGGGACACCGTCTCGCTGCTGCCGCAGGACGTGTCGCCGAACCGCTCGTCCCAGGCCGCCGAGGTGCGGCGCAAGCTCGGCAACTCCCTCGGCATCACGTGGACCAGCGAGCTGATCACCATCAGTTCCGCGGACCCGGCCGGGCCGGTGACCGTTCATCCATCCACTGTGGTCAGCTGGCGGGACGCGTCGGCGGCGGAGCCCACTGCGGGCCCCGCCCCGCAACCGGACGTCGCCACCGCGCCGCCGAACGCCGAACCGGCGCAAGCGCCGCAGCCCCCGGCGCTGGCGGACCTGGCCGGCAACCGCACCGCCGCGAAACGGCTCACCGAGTGGTTGAGCCTGTCGTTCCAGCACCCCGAGCTGCTGCGCCAGCTCGGTGCCGAACCCCGGCTCGGGGTCCTGCTCAGCGGCCCACCCGGAGTGGGAAAGTCCACTTTGGCCCGTGCGGTGGCCCACGAGCTCGGCGCCGGCCTGGTCGAAGTCGCCGCTCCCAGCATCGCCGCGCTGGAGGCCAAGCAGGCCGCCGAGCAGCTGCAGAACTCGGTGGACCGAGCGGTGCGCACCGCCGGCAACGGCAACTGCGTGCTGCTGCTGACCGATGTGGAAAGCCTGCTCCCGGCCAACGACCCGCCCCCGCTGGCGACGGTGGCCCTGGACGTGCTGAACACCGCGCTCAGCACCGAGGGCTTGGCCGTCGTGGTGACCAGCTCCGCTCCCGAGTCCATCGACCCCCGGCTGCGCGAGCCCGGCGTGGTGGACCGGGAACTGACCCTCGCCATGCCGGACGAGGACACCCGGGCGGAAATCCTGCGCGTCCTGCTGCGCAGCACACCGCTGGACCCCGAGGTCCAGTTGGCCGAGATCGCCGCGCGGACCCCCGGTTTCGCCGCGGCCGACCTGGAAGCGCTGTGCCGGGAAGCCGCGGTGTGCGCCGCGTTGCGGCAGCAGGACGCGCCGGAGAACCCGAGCATCTGCCAGCAGGACCTGCTGGACGCGCTGTCCTCGGTGCGCCCGATCTCGATGTCGGCTTCGGACGACCTGCAGACCGGCGGGCTCACCTTGGACGACGTCGGGGACATGACCGAGGTGAAGCAGGCCCTCACCGAGTCGGTGCTGTGGCCGCTGCAGTACCCGGACTCGTTCACCCGGCTCGGCGTCGAACCGCCGCGCGGCGTGCTGCTCTACGGACCGCCTGGCTGCGGCAAGACCTTCCTGGTGCGGGCGTTGGCGGGCAGCGGCCGGTTGAACGTCTTCGCGGTCAAGGGCGCCGAGCTGATGGACAAGTGGGTCGGCGAGTCCGAGCGGGCGGTGCGGGAGCTGTTCCTGCGGGCCGCCAACGCCGCACCGGCCCTCGTCTTCCTGGACGAGGTCGACGCGCTGGCGCCGCGCCGCGGCCAGTCGTCCGACTCCGGGGTGTCCGACCGGGTGGTGGCGGCCCTGCTCACCGAGCTCGACGGGGTGGAGCCGCTGCGCGAGGTGGTGGTGCTGGGCGCGACCAACCGCCCGGACCTGGTGGACCCGGCGCTGCTGCGCCCGGGTCGACTGGAGCGGCTGGTGTACGTGCCGCCGCCGGACGCCGACGCCCGGGAGGCCATCCTGCGCTCGGCGGCCCGGAACACCCCGCTGGCCGACGACGTGGACCTGGCCGCGCTCGCCGCGGAGCTGGACGGCTATTCGGCCGCCGACTGCGCGGCGCTGGTCCGGGAGGCCGCGCTCACCGCGATGCGCGAGTCCATCAGCGCCACCGAGGTGACGGACGCCCACCTGCGGCGAGCGCGCGAAGTGGTCCGCCCGTCGCTGGACCCCGCCCAGCTGGCGCACCTGGAGTCCTACGCCGAGAGCCGGAAGGCGTGAGGCTCACTTGGGCGTGCTCGGCGAGCTGTAGTCGTTGGTGAGGATGACGATCAGCCCGGGTTTGGCGTCCTGGATGCCGGCGAAGCGCGGTTCGGCTCGAGCGCCGAGCAGCGTGGCCAGTTCGCGGGCGTGCCGTTCCTCCTCGGTCCCCGGGGTGTAGTAGACCGTCGTGGTGGGGATGATCCCGGCCGAGTAGTTGCCCACCTCCGGCACTTCGTAGCCGAGCCGGCGGATCTCCTCCCCGGCTCGACCGGCCAGTCCGCGGATGGTGCTGTTGTTGTAGACCCGGACGAGCACCTTGCTCGGCGCGGGTTCTTCCGCGGTGTCCTCCGGATCCTGCGGGACCGCTTCGCCGGGCCGCTGTTCCGGAGCCTGCGCCGCGGTGTCCGAAGTGTCCTGTTGCGGGGGCTGCGCGGGAGCCGGTTCGGCGCTGTCCGCCGGGACCCGCGCGGAAGACGTGGCGAACTGCTCCGGCGGCAGCGGAGCCGCTTGCTCCTCCTGCCCACCGGAGGCCAACGTGACGAAGCCGAACACCGCGGCGATCGCGCCAGCTCCGATCAGGCTGTAACCGGCGATCCTCACCCTGGATGGTTCGCTGGGCTTTTCCGGTGAACTCATCAATCCAACTCGATTCCCAGTCGTTGGGCGTTCCGAGCGCGTTGCCGGCTCGCCCGCACCTTGCGCAGCCGTTTGACCAGCAGCGGGTCAGCCCGCATTGCCGCTGGTTTGTCCACCAGCGCGTTCAGCAGCTGGTAGTAGCGGGACGGCGAGATGCCGAAGAGCTCGCGAATGGCTTGCTCCTTGGAACCGGCCCGCTTCCACCACTGCCGTTCGAACGCCAGGATGCTCTGTTCCTGCTCGGAAAGGTCTGAGCCAGCTGGTTCGGGTCGCGATTCCGGTTCCCGAATTCGTTCTATCGGCTGAGTGATCGGATCGACGAGCCGCAGTTGCGGCTTGGTCTGCTCTTCCGGAGCGGACTCCTGCTGGCGGCGCGCCAATTGCTCGAACTCGCGGGCGATCTCCGGCGCGTTGAGCATCTGGGCAGCGTCCATCCGTCCTCCGGCTCCCGGTCCAGATCCCGCGCTGGCGCGGAACTCAGCTGGCTGTGATTCCCGGCCAATTACACCACGCGATGATCGATTTCGTCTGTTGATCTTCCCGGCCGCCCGGCCGCGGGCGGCGGTCGCCGGAGCCGTCCGCGGACCCGATATGGTCGCGTTATGGCTGTTCACCCGATCCGCATCGTCGGCGACCCGGTGCTGCACAACCCCACCCGCCCGGTGGAACGGTTCGACGACGAGCTGCGCACCCTCGTGGACGACATGTTCGAGACGATGGCCGCCGCCAACGGGGTGGGCCTGGCCGCCAACCAGATCGGGGTGGACCTGCGCCTGTTCGTCTACGACTGCCCGGACGACGAAGGCGTCCAGCACCGCGGAGTGGTGGTCAACCCGCAGCTGGAGACCTCCGAGATCCCGCAGACCATGCCGGACCCGGACGAGGACTGGGAGGGCTGCCTGTCGGTGCCCGGGGAGTCCTACCCCACCGGCCGCGCGAAGTGGGCCAAGGTCACCGGGTTCGACGTGGACGGCAAGCCGATCGAGGTGGAGGGCACCGGTTTCTTCGCCCGCTGCCTGCAGCACGAAACGGACCACCTGGACGGGTACGTGTACCTGGACCGCCTCATCGGCCGGCACCAGCGCGCCGCCAAGAAGATGCTCAAGCGCAACGGGTGGGGCGTTCCCGACCTGTCCTGGGACCCGGCGCAGGAGCCCGACCCGTTCGCGGAGGACTGACCGAACGGCGCCTTGGCAACGCGGTGGATCGCGGCTAGCCTGTGGCCTCGTCACAGATCAACGCGGGAGCTCGCACCCGAAAGCGGGCTGAGAGGGCGGCTGGAGAGAGCTCCGGGGCCGCCGACCGCCTGAACCTGACCGGGTAATGCCGGCGTAGGGAGTGAACGGCTTTGGCCGCAGTGCGTTCTGCCCTGTCCGAGAACAACGGCGCCGACGCGCAGCCAGTCACCACAGGACCGCTTCCCAGTTCCAGCAAGGTGTACCGCACCACCGAGTCCGGCGGGAGGGTGCCGTTCCGCCGCATCGGTCTGTCCAACGGGGAACACCTCGACGTCTACGACACCTCCGGTCCGTACACGGAGGACGACGCCGACATCGATGTCCACCGTGGACTTGAGCCGATCCGGGCGAAGTGGCTCGACCGACCGCACCGCACCCAGCTGGCCTGGGCGAAATCCGGTGCCATCACACCGGAAATGGAGTTCGTCGCGCTCCGCGAAGGAGTTCCCGCCGAACTCGTCCGGGACGAGGTCGCCCGCGGGCGAGCGGTGATCCCGGCGAACCGCTGCCACCCGGAGAGCGAGCCGATGATCATCGGGAAGAAGTTCCTGGTGAAGGTCAACGCCAACATCGGCAACTCCGCGGTGACCTCCTCCGCGGCCGAAGAGGTCGAGAAGATGGTGTGGGCCATCCGGTGGGGCGCCGACACCGTCATGGACCTGTCCACCGGCAAGCGGATTTCGCAAACCCGGGAGCGGATCCTGCGCAACTCGCCGGTGCCGGTCGGCACGGTGCCGATCTACCAGGCGCTGGAGAAGGTCGGCGGAGATCCGGCCCGGCTGAGCTGGGAGGTCTACCGCGACACCGTGCTGGAGCAGTGCGAGCAGGGCGTGGACTACATGACCGTGCACGCCGGCGTGCTGCTGCGCTACGTCCCGCTGACCGCCAACCGGGTCACCGGGATCGTCTCCCGCGGCGGCTCCATCATGGCTGCCTGGTGCCTGGCCCACCACGAGGAGAACTTCCTCTACACCCACTTCTCCGAGCTGTGCGAGATCCTGCGGGACTACGACGTCACCTTCTCCCTGGGCGACGGGCTGCGCCCCGGCTCCATCGCCGACGCCAACGACGAGGCCCAGTTCGCCGAGCTGGAAACGCTCGGGGAGCTCACCCGGATCGCCCGGGAGCACGACGTGCAGGTGATGGTCGAGGGCCCCGGCCACGTGCCGCTGCACCAGATCCCCGAGAACGTGCGGCGGGAGGAGGAGCTGTGCGGCGAGGCCCCGTTCTACACCCTCGGCCCGCTGACCACCGACATCGCCCCGGCCTACGACCACATCACCTCGGCCATCGGGGCGGCGGCGATCGCGCAGGCCGGGACCGCGATGCTCTGCTACGTCACGCCGAAGGAGCACCTGGGGCTGCCCAACCGGGACGACGTCAAGACCGGCGTCATCACCTACAAGATCGCCGCGCACGCCGCTGACCTGGCCAAGGGGCACCCCCGCGCCCAGGAGCGGGACGACGCGCTGAGCCGGGCCCGGTTCGAGTTCCGGTGGAACGACCAGTTCGACCTGTCGCTGGACCCGGACACCGCGCGCTCCTACCACGACGAGACGCTGCCCGCGGAACCCGCGAAGACGGCGCACTTCTGCTCGATGTGCGGGCCCAAGTTCTGCTCCATGAAGATCACGCAGGACGTCCGCGAGTTCGCCGAAGAGCACGGGCTGACCACCGTGGCGGCGATCGAGGCCGGCATGCGGCAGAAGGCGGCCGAGTTCACCAGCTCCGGAGGACGGATCCACCTCCCGCTCAACCAGTGACCCCGTGACGGGCAGGGCCCAGGCCCTGCCCGTTCCTGCTGCTCAGCAGCGTCGAACGGGCTCGTACCATGAACCGAATGCAGGACACACCCGGCACCCCGAAGCTCCAGCCCGCCACCGGAACCGCCCCGCCGACCGCGCTGACCATCGCCGGTTCGGACTCGGGCGGCAGCGCCGGCATGCACGCCGACCTGCGCACCTTCTTCGCCTGCGGGGTGCACGGCATGACCGCGGTGACCGCGGTGACCGTGCAGAACACCGTGGGCGTGACCGGGCTGGTGGAGATCCCCCCGGAAACCGTGGCCGCCCAGATCGACGCGGTGGCCAGCGACATCGGTGTGGACGCGGCCAAGACCGGTGTGCTGTCCTCCGCGGCGACCATCGAGGCCGTGGTGGAGGTGTGCGACCGGCACGGGATCGGCCGCGACGGGGAGGTCCCGTTCGTCGTCGATCCGGTCGCCGCCTCCCGCAGCGGCGAACCGCTGCTGCGCGAGGACGCCCTGGACGCGCTGCGGTACCAGGCGTTCCCGCGAGCAACCCTGGTCACCCCGAACCTCGACGAGGTGCGGCTGCTCACCGGCATCGAGGCCCGGACCCGGGACGACCTCCTGGACGCCGCGAAGGCGGTCCACGACTTCGGCCCGCAGTGGGTGCTGGTCAAGAGCGGCCACCTGCCCGACGACCCGGAGTGCGTCGACCTGCTGTTCAACGGCACCGACGCGATCTCGCTGCCCGGGCCGCGCTACGACACCGTGCACACCCACGGCGCCGGGGACGTGTTCGCCTCGGCGATCACCGCGGCGCTGGCCAAGGGGGCCGCGGTGCCGGACGCGGTGATGCTCGGGAAGCGGTTCGTCACCCGCAGCGTGGCCGACGCCTACCCGCTCGGCAAGGGCGTCGGACCGGTGTCCACGTTCTGGCGCATCAGCCCCCGCTCGATCTGATCCCCCTAGTGCGGCCCTAACAGAGTGATTCCCATCCCCAGTCTGTAACCCGAATGGGATCTTTTACCGACACGAACGGTAGGAGAGTTCTGTTCCGCCGCTCGCACTTCTAGCGTGCGGTTCCAGAGGCTGTGCGCACTAGACGACAGGGGTTTGCTCGCGTGGCTCAATCGGTGTGGACTCGAATGCGGGAACGGCTGGCCACCAGAACGGGAGCGCCCGATCCGCGACAACGCCAGTACACGGCGTTGGCCCTCACCGCGGTCGTCGGCGGCACCGCGCTCGGCTGGCTGCCCGAGCTGCGGACACCGGTTCTGCTGGCGGCGCTGACCACCGTGCTGGCGCTGGTCGGCACCCACGGGCACTCGTTGCGGTCCGACATCCGGCGGTTCGCGTGGTTCGCCCCGGCCCTGGTGCTGGTGATGACCATCGGACCGCTGCTGAGCGCGGTACCCCTGCTGGCCGGGTTGCTGGTGGCGCTGGTCGTCTTCGGCACCGGCATGCTGCCCGCCCTCGGCGAGCAGTACCGGATCAGCGGGCAGACCTTCGCCGCGGCCACCCTGCTGGCCACCACGACCGGTCTCGGCAGCGACCAGCCCCCGCTGGTCCTGCTCGGTTCGTCGGCCGCCGGCGCCGCCTTCGCCCTGGTGCTCCGCGTCCTCACCGGACTGACCGACCCGACCCGCCCGGCCCGCTTCGCGGTTTCCCGCACCCTGCTGGAACCCGGGCCCGGCGTGGTGGAAGAGGCCGCTGCCGCGTGGCGCACGGACGGCTCCCGCACCTGGCTGGGCCAGGTGCTCGCCGGAGCGGCCCGCTTCCGCGCCGCGCGGGAGACCCTGCTGGCCCAGGCGCAGCAGAGCGACCGGATCGAGGCCGAACGGCTGAACCTGATCGTCGCCGAAGCCGACGAGATCGCCGCCGAGCTGGCCAAGTCCGTGCAGGCGAAGGTGTGCACCGGGTTGCCCGCCCCCGCCCGCCGCAACCCCGCTCACATCTCCGTCCCGGCAGGGCACGAGCAGCCGGCTGCGGTGCAGGGGCTCATCGACGCGCTGGACCGCATCCGCACCGCGGTGCTGCGCCGGACCGACATCCCCACCGCACCGGCCCACCCCGGCGCGGTCCGGGAGAAGCTGCTGGGCGCGGCTCGGGCGCACCTGTCGTTCAAGTCCTCGCTGTTCCGGCACGCGCTGCGCTGCACCTTGGCGGTGGCCCTCGGCATGGTCGTGGTGCTGCTGCTGCAGGACCCGTCGGCCGCCCCCTTGCTGCTGGGGCTCTACCTGGTGCTGCAGCCCGCGGCGCGGGACAGCATGACCGGGGCGCTGGAACGCACCGGGGGCGCGGTGCTCGGCGTCGCGGCCCTGGCCCTGCTGATCACCCTGCTGCCCAGCGCCTACCTGCTGATCCCGCTGACGCTGGGCTTCATGATGCTCAACATCGAGTGGTTGCGGCGGGACTACCAGCTGCTGCTGGCCTGCCTGATCCTGATCACCGTGGTGGACCAGGCGATGCAGCTGGACCGCCCGCTGGCCAACGTGGCGATCAGCTTCGCCGCCAACACCGCGGTGGGTGCGGCGATCGCGCTCGGTGTGGGCTACGTCAGCTACCTGGTGCTGCCCAGCAGCACCCTGCCGGACATCCCCGGCGCGGTCCGCTCCACCGTCTGGGCCGTTTCGGAGCTGCTGCGCAGCGTGAAGGCCACCAGCCGCGGCGCCGAACTGCCGAACGCCCTGCAGGCGGCGCACGTGCTGGCGCTGCGCCGCACCCAGGACCTGCTCGGCCTGCCGGCCCTGCTGGACGGCACCGGGGAGGAGACCGACGACGACCACAGCATCCGGTCCGCCGCGGTCGCGCTGGACTCGCTGCGGGAAAGCCTCGCCACCCTCGCCTTCCGGCCGGAGTCGGAGCGGGAGATCGCGAACCCCGCGTTGAGCGCGGTCGACGACCTGCTGGGCGGCAAGCCGCACGCCCGGGTCCCGGACGTGCCCGGGGAGAGCGCCCCGGCCACCGAGATGCTGGCCAGCTCGGTGGTGGAGAACGCGCTGCACGCCCGGCACGCCATCGACCGGATCTTCGGCTACGACAACCCGTGGAAGAGCTACACGATCTCGTTCATGCGCACCGAGCGGCTGCACATCCCGTGACGCCTACTCCAGCGGGCGGCCGGGGCTGGACGCCTGGGCCCAGAAGCGCTTGGGGATCCGCCCGGCCTGCGAAGCCAACCGGCCCGCCTCGACGGCCGCCCGCATCGCCGCCGCCATGCGCTCCGGGTCTCCGGCCCGGGTGACCGCGGTGGCCAGCAGCACCGCGTCGCAGCCCAGCTCCATCGCCAGCGCCGCGTCCGAGGCGGTGCCGATCCCGGCGTCGAGCACCACCGGCACCGACGCCCGCGAGACGATCATCTCGATGTTGTGCGGGTTGCGGATGCCCAGCCCGGTGCCGATCGGCGAACCGAGCGGCATCACCGCCGCGCAGCCGACGTCCTCCAGCTTCTTCGCCAGCACCGGGTCGTCGTTGGTGTAGGCCAGCACCACGAACCCCTGGTCGACGAGCTGTTCGGCGGCGTCGAGCAGCTCCACCGGGTCGGGCAGCAGGGTGTCCTCGTCGGCCACCACCTCGAGCTTGATCCAGTTGGTCTCCAAGGCCTCCCGGGCCAGCTGCGCGGTGAGCACCGCTTCGGCCGCGGTTCGGCAGCCGGCGGTGTTGGGAAGCGCCTCGATCCCCAGCCGGTGCAGCAGGTCCAGCACCCCGCTGCGACCGCCGGCGTCCGCCCGGCGCATGGCCACCGTGGTCATCTCGGTGCCCGAGGCGACCAGAGCCCGCTCCAGCACCGCGAGGTTGCCCGCACCGCCGGTGCCGGTTATCAGCCGCGAGGTGAACTTGCGGCCGGCGATCACCAGTGGGTCGTCCATGTTCACCCTCCTTGCACCGCGGTGAGGACCTCGATGCCGGTGTCCGGGCTGAGCGTGGTCGTCGGCCAGCTGGTGCGCGGCACCACCGTCCCGTCGACCGCCACCGCGACGCCCCGCTCGGGGACCCCGTACTCGTCCAGCACCTGCTGCAGCGTGGTGTTCTCGGTGATCTCCCGGCTGGTGCCGTTAATGACGACCTGCACTGCTACCTCCCCAGCGGCTGGGATCTGCGGATTTCATCTCCTCGGGCAGCTGTTCTCCGCGCAGCAGCCCGAGGACGGCGTCCACTGTGACTGGAGTGAGCAGGAAGCCGTTGCGGTGGTGCCCGGTGGCCACCAGCACACCGGGTTCCAGCCAGCCGATGGCCGGGAGGTTGTCCTCGGTGCCCGGCCGCAGCCCGGCGCTGGCTTCGACCAAGTGGTACTCCGAGATCCCGGGGAACACCTGCTCGGCGCCGGCGATCAGGTCTCGGACGCCGCCCACCGTCACCTCGGTGTCGAACCCCGCTTCGTGCTGGGTGGCACCCACCACGAGACCGTCGTCCCGGGGAACCAGGTAGACCTGGCGGCCGTGCACCGGACCGCGGACGGTCCGGCTGGGCGGTGGCAGCGCGGCGGGACGAGCGCGCAACCGCAGCACCTCGCCCTTCACCGGGCGGATCCGGCCGCGCAGCGCGGGGTGCAGCTCCCCGGAGTGCGCCCCGGCGGCGAGCACCGCCACATCGCACTCCACTGCGGAGCCAGCGAGTTCCACCCGGCCAGGAGCGACCTGTCGAGCGGCAGCGGCGACGAACTCCACTCCGGCGGCTTCGGCGGCCGCCCGCGCCGCGGCCAGGGCGGCCCGGTTGTCCACCGCGAGATCGCCGGGGACCTCCAACCCGCCGCGCACCGCGGGTCCCAGCGACGGCTCCAGCTCGCGCAGCTGCCGCGCGGTCAGCCGGGTGACCTCCCGCCCGCGGTGGGACAGGTAGTCGGCCAGGCGGTCCAGATCGGTCCGGTCCGCGCTGTCCACACCGACCACCAGGGTTCCTTCGGTGCGCAACCCGGCGGACCGTCCGGCGGCGCGGCCGAGCTCGGCGGCGAACTCCGGCCAGCGCTGCAGCGATGCCGAACCGAGTTCGAGGAGCTCTTCCTCCCCCGGCCACGCCTCGGCGATCGGGGCCAGCATGCCGCCGGCCACGTTCGACGCTCCGGTACCGGGCCGGGCGTCGACCAGTTTGACCTCGTAACCGGCCTGGGCTGCTCGCCAGGCCACGGACGTGCCGACGATGCCGCCGCCCACGACGACGACACGTTCGGCGGTTTTCACGAACATACACGCTCCCTGCGCCGGTATTACCCGGATCAGGTTCGACGGTCGGAGCCTCCCGGCTCCCTCTCAGCCCGCTGTCGGGCTCCCGTGCTCACCACCCCCCACCGTACCCGGTGCGCGCTCCATGGTCAGCTCCCGCGGCGGCGGCCGTCGGCTTGCGTGCCCGAGGAGCCGGTGGCCGGCTACCCTTCTCGGTATGCCTGGACTGGACGGCGAGGGGATTCGTGCCCGCCTGGCGGAAGCGCGGCTGTACCTGTGCACCGACGCCCGGCGGGAGCGCGGTGATCTTGCCGAGTTCATCGACGCGGCGCTGGACGGTGGCGTGGACATCGTCCAGCTGCGGGACAAGAGCCCGGAGGGCGCTCCGCTGGAGGCCCGCCAGGAACTGGACGCCTTGGAGGTGCTGGCCGAGGCGTGCGTGCGGCACGACGCGCTGCTGGCGGTCAACGACCGCGCCGACATCGCCTTCGCCGCTCAAGCCGACATCCTGCACCTGGGGCAGGACGACCTGCCCGTGCCGGTCGCCCGGCGGCTGCTGGGCGATGAGGTGGTGATCGGTCGCTCCACGCACGACGTGGTGCAGGCCGATGCGGCCGCGACCGAAGAAGGGGTGGACTACTTCTGCACCGGCCCGGTGTGGACGACCCCGACGAAACCGGGTCGGCCGGCGGCCGGACTGGAGCTGGTCCGGCACGCCGCCGAGCACCGCGGCCACGGGCGCCCCTGGTTCGCCATCGGCGGGATCGGGTTGGACAACGTCGCCGAGGTCGCCGCGGCGGGCGCGGAGCGGATCGTGGTGGTGCGGGCCATAACCGAGGCCGAGGACCCCCGGGAAGCCGCCCGCGCGCTGCGCAGCCAGCTGCTGTAGGAGTCCTCGGCCGATCGGCTCAGCGGATCACTGGGTGAGCAGGGTCAGCCCGTAGGCGTTCAGGATCTCGTTCACCGGCTGGAAGTAGGTGGTGCCGCCGTAGGTGCAGTCACCGGAACCACCGGAGGTCACCCCCTGGGCCTGGTTGCCGGACAGCCAGGACCCGCCGGAGTCGCCCGGCTCGGCGCACACGTCGGTGCGGGTGAGGCCGCTGACCGTGCCCTCGGCGTACTGGACGGTCTGGTTCTTGGCCTCGATGGTGCCGCAGTGCCACCCGGTGGTGGAACCGGAACGGCAGACCGAGGCGCCGACGGCGGCTTCGCTGGAACCGGAGACCGCAACGGTGCCACCGGAGTAGTCGTTCACCAGCGGCTGCGGGGTCTCCCCGGAGCTCACCCGCACCCAGGCGTAGTCGTTGCCCGGGAACGAGGAGCCCTGGAAGGTGCCGCTCGGCGAGCTGGTGCTGTCACCGGCGCTGCCGCAGTGGCCCGCGGTGACGAACCCGCCTTCCACCGAGAACCCGATCGAGCAGCGGGCCGACCCGATGTAGTACGCGTTCCCGCCGATCACGTCGGCGAGGGTGCGCGGGGTTTCGGTGGACTCCACGACGCGCACCGCGTCGGTGCGCACCCCGGCCTGCTGGACGAACGCGGCGGCCTCCGCGCTGCTGCCCGGCTGGGTGGTGACCACGACCGCGTTCTGCCGCGGTTCCACGTACCAGCCGCTCACCGCGGCCGGAGCTTGCCCGGCGCGGATGTTGAGCTGCTCGACCACGTCGTTGAGCTGCTTCTCCGAGAAGGTGACCACCCGGCCTTCGGCACCGGTGGCGCGCACCTGCTCCAGGGCCGATTGGTCGGTGACACCCACGACGAGCTTGCCCAGTTCAGCGTCGTAGTAGGCACCGCCGTAGACGTCGTCGCTCAGCTGCTGCTGGAGGGCTTGGTAGGTCTGGTTGGCGGTCGCTTCCTGGTCAAGACGCTGCTGCGCTTCGGCCTTGGTGAGGCCGAGGTCGCGCTGCATGGCCTCCAGCATGGTCCCGGCGGGGCCATTCTCGGGGGCAGCCGATGCGGGCATGGTGAGTGCGGCCACCGCGCCGGCCACCGCCACCACACTTCCGGCCAGGGACGCTGATCTGCGCTTCATGTGCTGTCTCCTTCGAGTGGATCTTCAACCGACCCCGTCGCGGAGCTCAGTATCCGGCGCAGAACAACGCCCCCACATCCGGCTTTTGGCGCAAGGAGGGCAAGTCACCCCGCAGTGCCCTTCTTTCGGAGGGCAAGCAGTAGTTCGACCGGGCGCTGCCAGCTACCCAGTCGGGTCAGTGTTGGGGATGCGTTGGCCTGGCGATATTTCGCCAGTGCTTTGCGGTTCCCCGCTCGGGTCCACGCTGGACGTCTCCGAGGGCTGCTCCGGAAGCGGCTGCTGCTGGCTCGACGGAGGGGGCGAAGTGGTCCCCCGGTCCGGCTCCTGCCCCGGCTCGCCGCTGGGCTGCGGCTGGTCGCTGGAGCCGGGCTGCCGCGGCTCGGTGGTCTCCGGCGCGGTGGTCTCCGGGGTGTCCTGCTCGGTGGGCACGGGCCCCGCGGGCAGCTCCTCCTCCGGCGGTGGTGGCGCCCCGCCTGGATCGTTCAGCAGCTGACCGATCGTGGTGCCTTGCGAGCCGCCGGACACCGGCCGACCGGTCATCCCCTCGTAGCCGGTGATGAGCACCATGCCGAGCACGAAGGCCAGGCCGCTGGTCACCGCGGCGACCACCCACCGCCGCCTGCGCCGCAGCGAACCGTCCGGGGCAGGACTCTCCTCGGCCGCGCGGTCGGGGTCCAGCACAGCGGTCCGGTCAGCGGTCGTGGACTCCGGGGCGGAGATGATCCGGGTCGGTCCGTCCTGGTCGGACTGCTGGGGCGCCTCGAGCACCCGCTGCCCGTCCGGCCAGTGCATCCCGGCCTCGATCCGCCGCGTGGCCTCCGGGTCCGGCCGCGCCTGCTCGCCCGCCTCGTCGGCGCGCTGCTCTCCGGAGTCGGAGCGCTTGCGGCTGCGCCCCACCACTTGCACGGCTCGTTCTTTCGCCGTTTCCAACGACTTCTGGTAGAGGCTGCCGCCGACGGTGATGACCACGCTGGTCAGGCTGGCGCCGATGATCGTCCCGGCCACCCCCAGCTGGCCGCCGAGGTACGCGGCTGTCGCCGACGCCATCGCTCCCCCAGCGACCTGCGTCGGGGACACCCCCAGTTTGCTGGACTTCTCCTTGTCCTCGCCGTTCTCCTCGTCCTTCTGCTTGGTCAATTCACGGCTCCCACGCACTCAACCGCCTTGACTCCCAACCGGTTCAACGGGGGATCTCGCGGTTTTTCTCCTCGGCGGAGCGGCCTCGTGAGAACTCCCACTTCCTGGTAACGCGGCGCCGGGCGAGGAGCTGAGCGGTCAGGACGGCGGGTTCAGCCGAGCCACGAACTTGTAGCGGTCACCGCGGTAGACCGACCGGACCCATTCCACGGGGCGCCCACCGGTGTCGAAGGAGTGCCGGGTCAGCAGCAGCATGGGCAGGCCGGTGTCGGAGCCGAGCAGGTCCGCTTCCTCGGGGCTGGCCAGCGCGGTCTCGATGGTCTGGTCGGCGTGGCCGAGTTCCACCCCGAAGTGGTCCCGCAGCACCTGGTAGAGCGAGGCGCCGGACTCCAAGCGGGTGGTGAGCCCGGGGAACCTGGTCAGGGACAGGTAGGTGTTCTCGATCGCCATCGGTTCCCCGTCGGCCAGCCGCAGCCGGCGCAGCAGCAGTGCGTTGTCCCCGGCGCTGACGTCGAGCAGTCCGGCCAGTTCGTCGTCAGCGGGCACCTCGGAGACCTCCAGCAGCCGGGACGCCGGTTGCCGGCCCTGCGCGAGCATGTCCTCGGTGTAGCTGCTGAGCTGCAGCGGCTGGGCGACCTTCGGTTTGGCGGCGAAGGTCCCCTTGCCCTGCACCCGCAGCAGCCGCCCCTCCACGGTCAACTCCGCCAGCGCTTGCCGCACGGTGGTCCGGGAGACGTCGAACTCGGCGGCCAGCGACCGCTCGGTGGGGATGGGAGAACCGGGAGGCAGCGACCGCAGCATGTCCAGCAGGTGCTGCTTCAGCCCCCAGTACTTGGGTTCGCGCTGGGTGCGGGCAGGTGAGTCCGCCCCGCTGGATGCCGGTGTTTCGAGCATCGTCCCTCCTAGTTCTGCCGGCACGTCCCGACCCGACTAGCGTCCTGGCACAGGTCCGCCAGCGGCCCGCCTCGGGTGGAAGGGGCGCGGTTCAGCCATTTGGGACTAACAGCATGCCCGAAAAGTGGACAGCTGAAAGCTCGAAGAACAAAACGAAAGGCGCATATCGGAATTTTCGCCTTCGCTGACCCCCTCAGAAGGGGGTCGCTCGCTAGTATTGGTCTAGACCTGACGGGAAGGACGGCAATGAGCGATCCCGCTGCACGCCCCGGCCGGCACATGGCCGCCGAGATCGCCCAGCAGCCGCGGGTGTTCGCAGACCTGCTGAGCGGCCAGGACACCATCGCGCGCACCGCCGAGCACATCGCGGCGCGCCGACCGCGGTTCGCTCTGCTGGCCGCCCGCGGTTCCAGCGACCACGCCGCCTACTACGCCAAGTACCTCGTCGAAGTGCTGTTGGAGCTGCCAGCCGGCCTGGTCTCCCCCTCCACCACGACGCTGTACCGAGCGCAGCCCGACCTGAGCGACGTGCTGCTCATCTCGATCAGCCAGAGCGGCTCCTCCCCCGACCTGGTGGAAGTCACCCGCAACGCCCGCAGCTCCGGGGCGCTGACCGTGGCGGTGACCAACACCCCCGGCTCCGCGCTGGTCGACGCCGCCGAACTGGCCGTGGACATCGGCGCGGGCCCCGAACGCGCGGTGGCCGCGACCAAGACCTACACCGCCACCCTGCTGGCGCTCTACCTGCTCGTCGACGCCATCCGCGGCGGCCGCGGCACCGCCGCAGCGCAACTGCCGGAACTGGCCCAGCGAACCCTGGACCGCAGTGCGGAAGCGGTCGCCGAAGCCGCTCGCCGGTACCGGTTCGCCGAGCGGGTGGTCGCCACCGGGCGGGGTTTCTCCGTGGTCAGCGCCGCCGAGGCCGCCCTGAAGCTGGCGGAGACCAGCTACCTGGTGGCACGGGCCTACAGCGGGGCGGACCTGCTGCACGGCCCGGTCGCCGCGATCGGTCCCGAGACCGCGCTGCTGGCGATGTGCAGCACCGGCAAGGGAGGCGACGCCACCCGGGACGTCCTCGAACAGCTCCACCAGCGCGGACCGGACATCTGCGCCATCGGTTCGGCCGCCGGCGAAGTCCAGGCCGCGCACCGCATCCCCGTTCCGGAAAGCGCCGAAGAACTCGCCCCGCTGCTGGAAATCCTCCCGGTGCAGCGGCTCGCCCTCGAACTGGCGACCGCCCGCGGCAACGACCCGGACCAGCCGCGCGGCCTGTCCAAGGTCACGAAGACCCGATGAAGGAAGAGCCCGCCTCACCGAGGGGGCGGGGCAAGGCGGGCACCGCAAGGCTACGCCGGATCTAGATCATCCAGCCATCGGGGTGCGCGGGATTACACGACGATCAGATCCCGTAGACCTCCCGGGCGGTCCGGTCGAACACCGCCTCCCGCTCCAGCTCGGTGAGCCCGCTGGTCAGCTGCCTGGCCAGCGCCAACACCTGGGCGTAGCTGCCGGCGAGCAGGCAGACCGGCCAATCCGAGCCGAACATCAACCGGGACGGGCCGAACGCCTCCAGCACCACGTCCGCGTACGGCTGCAGGCGCGCCGGATCCGGTTGCCGCGCCCAGTCGTCCGAAGTCACCAGCCCGGAGAACTTGCACACCACGTTCGGGTGAGCGGCCAAGGCGCGCACCCCCTGGGCCCACGGTTCCAATCCCCCGGAGGCGATCGGTGGCTTCGCGCAGTGGTCGACGACGAACGTCAACTGCGGGAACTCCGTGACGGCCTTGATCGCCCCGGGCAGTTGATCGGGGCGGACCAGCAGCTCGTAGACCAGGCCGGCGTCCTCCACCGCGGCCAGCCCGTTGAGCACCTCCGGCCGGACCAGCCACTCCGGATCGGGCTCGCACTCCACCCGGTGCCGGATGCCGCGCAGGTAGCGGCCGGCGGGGTGGGTCTGCAACCGGCCGATCTGCTCCCGGACGTCCCGCCCGGTGAGGTCGACCCACCCGACCACCGCGGCGATCCGGTCCACGGTGTCCGCCATCACCAGCATCTCCGGCGTCTCGTCCGGATCCGCGCACGTCTGCACGAGCACCGTGGCGTCCACCCGAGAACCGCGCAGCGCCGCGCACAGGTCGTGCGGCAGGAAATCGCGCCGCAGCGGCTCCATCCCCGGGCCGTCGAGCCACGGCTGCTCCCGAACATCGAAGTCCCACAGGTGGTGGTGGGCGTCGACAGTCATTGCTCTCCCCTTGCTGCGGGATCTACCGAGGCCGGCCCCGCGCCACGCAGCGAACTGGCGTGGACGAAAGGGTCCCCACCGGTGAAGCGATACGGATTTCCTTCAGCAGCTCAGCGCGCAGCAGCATCCACTGCGGCAACGATCAGCGCGGATTTCTGACGAACCGGAGCTGGTGCGCAAGCGCGTTCCCGGTCAGCGGCGGAAGCAGCGCGGCGCGGCCGGCGGCTGCCGCGAAGAACTCATCGATGGCACGCATGTTTCACCCCGACTGGATCAATGCCGCATTGATGTATAGCTCTTGGCCCGGTGAGAAACCAGAGCGGGTCACCGGTGGGGAGTTGTTAATCACCGCACGTCGACTAGAAAGAGCGCATGCACCACGACGACCTCGTCCTCGGCTTCGACATCGGCGGCACCACCACCCGCGCCCTGCTGTGCGACCTGGCCGGTGGCACCGCCGGCTACGGAGAAGCCGGGGGCGGCAACCCGAACTCCCACCCGGTGGCCGACGCGGTGCGGGAGGTCAGCAACGCGGCCCGGCAAGCCCTGTCCGGCACCGATCCCGCCGCGGTGCGCCACGGCGTGCTCGGCATGGCCGGCAGCAGCAAGATGACCGACCCCGCGGTCGCCGAGGAATTCCACCGGGCCTGGCGGGAGCTCGGCCTGCGCTGCCCGATGACGGTGCTCAACGACGCCGAGGTCGCGTTCGCCGCCGGCACCCCGGCGTCCTCCGGAACAGTGCTGATCGCGGGCACCGGCGCGATCGCCAGCCGCATCGAGGACCACCGGGAGGTCCGCATCGCGGACGGCTACGGCTGGCTGCTCGGGGACGAGGGATCCGGGTTCTGGCTGGGGCGGGAAGCGGTGCGGGCTGCGCTGCTCGCCCTGGACACCGGTGTCGGCGAAGGGGAACTGACCAACGCGGTGCTCCAGCACTACCTGCCCGGGCAGCGGGAGTCACTGCGCCGGCGGCTGATCACCGAGGTCAACGCGCAGCCGCCGATCCACCTGTCCCGACTGGCTCCCCTGGTCTGCTCGACCGCGCAAGCCGGGGACGCGACCGCGCAGGACATCGTCCACCGGGCGGCGCTCCTGCTGGCCGACACCGCGCAGCGCGCCCGGCAGCAGGACACCGGCCCGATCGTGCTCGCCGGCGGGCTCACCGCCGCGGACAACCCGGTCGGCCAGCAGCTGCGGGCCGAACTGGCCGCCCGCGACCAGCGACCGGTGCTCACCGCGGGGTCCGGGGCGGCCGGAGCCGCCTGGCTGGCCGCGCGAACCCTGGTCCCGGACCCGACCGAGCTGCACGAGCGGCTCGTCGGCTAGGGCAGCAGCCCGGTTTCGACCAGTGCGCCGCGGACGACCTCCAGCTCGGCCTCGTCCGCCTCGGCCAGCGGCAGCCGCGGCGCACCCACCTGCCAACCGAGCTCGTTGAGCGCCGCTTTCACCGGGATGGGGTTCGTGGTCACCCCCAAGGCCGCGTACAGCGGTTTCAGGGACGCGTCGATCTCGGCCCGCCGCTGCGGTTCCCGCGCCATGGCCTGCATCTGCGGCCCGACCAGGTGGCTGGCCACCAGGATGCCGCCGCAGCCGCCGAGCTCCAGCACCGGCAGGAAGGCGTCGTCGTTGCCCGCGTAGATCCCCAGCCCGTCCACCGGGGCGAGGTTGGCGTTGTTGGCCTGCTTGACGTAGTCGATGCGCTCGATCTGCGCCAGCTCCGCGAGCAGGTCGTTGGGCATGTCCACGGCGGTGCGGGACGGGATGTTGTAGAGCACCACCGGTTTGTCCGTGGCCCGGGCGATCTCGGAGAAGTGGCGCACCAGCCCGCGCCGGTTCGGCTTGTTGTAGTAGGGCGTCACCGACAGGATCGCGTCCGCGCCGAGTTCGGTGGCCCGCTCGGTCATCGCGCACGCGTGCGCGGTGTCGTTGGACCCGGTGGAGGCGATCACCGCGCTTCCCGGACGGCGTTCGGCGCAGGCCAGCTCGATCAGCCGGAGGTGCTCCTCATCGGTGAGCGTGGGCGCCTCACCGGTGGTCCCGCACACCACCACCCCGTCCGAGCCGTTGTCCAGCAAGTGGTGGAGCAGCGACACGAACACCGTTTCATTGACCCGCAGTTCGCCGTCGAAGGGCGTGACCATCGCGGTGAGCACAGCGCCGAGAGACATGTGCGCATTCTGCGCGGAGATCCGGCAGATGTCATCTCGTCACCGCGGGCCGCGGATGGCGCAGCCCGGGGTGGTCCGCGGGAAGCGTCCGCCGCAGCACCCACCAGCTGGTCAGGACGCACACCGCCACCAGCGGCCACGTGAGCACCACTTGGGCGACGCCCAGCGCCACCACCGCGTCGATCAGCCACAGCGGGATGAAGACCGCCAACCGGATCGCGTACTGCCCGACCCACACCCAGCTGGCCAGGCCGTAGGAGCGCACCAGGTCCGGGTCCTGCCGCCACTTCTTGCCCTGCCGCAGCAGGGTTCCCACCACGACCCCGAGCAAGGGCCAGCGGAACCCGATGCTGGTCAACCAGGCCAGCGCGCTGGCCGCGTTGGACACCACGCGGATGAGGAAGAAGTCGGCGGCCTGGCCGGTGCGCAGCGCGATCACCGCGCCCAGCATGACCGCGAGCAGGCTCACCAGCACGGCCCGCGGACGCGCCCCGCGGTGCAGCCGCCAACCACCGAGGACCGCCCCGGTGAGCACCGCCACCGCACTACCGACGGCGATGGACTCGCCGCCGAAGTACCAGCCGGCGACGAAGGCCACCGGGGGCAGGCTCGCGTCCAGAGCGCTGGTGCGGCCGCCCAGCAGTTGCATCAGGGATTCCCGATCAGCCCCATCACCGTCGGCGGTGTTCGTCTGGCGGTCCTGCATCACGGTTCCAGCCTGCCGCAAGGCGTCCCGGCGGTGCACACGACTGTCGTCGAACTCTCGGACCACCCGGTGCGCGGCGAGCTCAGCTGTGCGCCCGATCCACCAGCCCGGCCAGCTGCTCGCGGAGCAGTGCCCCGTCCGCCGGACCGAACTCGATCACGTCCTGGTGGTCGATGCGCTCACCGCGCATCGAATAGCGCCCCAGGTCGGTGTCGAACCAGATCAGGTTGGGCAGGCGGATCCGGTGCTCCCTAGTCCTGGTGCTGGTGACCACGAAGTGCCCGAGCCGGATCTTCTGCCGCGCGGTGAACGCCCGCAGCTCGGGCAACCCTTGGATGTCCGCGTCGGCGGGGTGCCCGTGCGAGCGGTCGGCGACCGCCCGGACCACCTCTCCCCGGCCGACCGGTGCCTCCGGCAGCAGTCCGACCGCTGCTGCCGGCAGTTCGTCCGGCGGCAGGAAGTTGATCTGCAGACCGCGCCCGCCGAGCTGGCCGAGCACCCCGACTTCGCCGGTGGCCACCACCCGGGCCGCCAGCCGCTGCCCGGAACGGACGTCCAGCAGCCCGGCCGCCGCGATGGACACCTCGGGGCTGCACAGCAGGTACAGCGCGTCCTCCACCTCGGGCTCCACGCTGCCGCCGCGCGCCAACCCGGCCATCTCCAGCTCCTGCCAGACCTGCTGCTCGAGCCGACTGCGGTGCTCCGGCGACTCGCCCACCCTGGGCAGCTCGAACGGGTACTGCCGCACGGGCAGGTTCATCCGCTCACCGAGGATGTCGACCGCGGGAATCGACAGAGTGATCGTCTCCACCATCACAGGCTCTTTCGGTCTGGCCGGTCAGTACGCAGCGGCGCCGGGCCGCCGGGACGGGATCAGAAGTCGCGGTAACCGCCTGGCGGCTCGCCCAGCACCGGCGGAGCAGCGAGCCTGCTCTCCGCTTCCTCGTCGTCGTCGAGCATCTCGTCCGCCTCGACGAGGAACTGCGGCACAGGGGTGTCCTCGCCGTGCCGGTAGCCCTTGCCGCTCTGGAACTCGACGGCGGCCTGCCCCTCCTTGACCTCCTCCGCGGACCAGGAGGCCGCCCGGCGCGTCCGCCGCCGGCTGCTGGAGGTGGTCGTGGATCCCGATCCGACCGGCCCGAAACCGCCGTCGCTGCGGCCCACCCAAGCCGGCGCCTGCGCCGGAGGCTGCTGGGCGTCCTGCGCGGACGGCTGGGCGCTGGGCGGCGGTTCCGGCGCGCGAGGCGGCACCGGCACCCCACCCGGCGGCGACACCGGCCCAGCAACAGGCCCCTCCGCCC